>NZ_CP151802.1:2722864-3025405 GCF_038446665.1 Lysobacter sp. FW306-1B-D06B
CACGATCCGCGCCGACTTCGCCGACAGCATCGACGCCAACGCCGTGCACGGTTCGGACAGCCTGGAGAACGCCGCGATCGAAATCGCGTACTTCTTCCCGGCCACCGACGTGTTCGGTCGCTAAGGCGCATCCCGCGACAACGGCCATGACCACGCAACGCGAACGCATCGACCTCCAGCTTGCTGGCGACACGCCGGCAATGGATTCGGCCGCGCGCGTCGAAGCGGGCGTGGCCGCCAAGCACGCGGTCGAGTCGACGATGAATCCCGCGCCGGCCTCGGCCGGCGCGCGGACCAACCTGTTCGACCTCGACCGCGCCTCGCTCGAGCGTTTCTTCGAAGAGACGCTCGGCGAGAAGAAGTTCCGCGCGCACCAGGTGATGAAGTGGATCCACCACCGCTACGTCACCGATTTCGCCGACATGACCGATCTGGGCAAGGCGCTGCGCGCCAAGCTCGAGCAGCACGCTGAAGTCCGCGTGCCGCAGGTGGTGTTCGACAAGGCATCCACCGACGGCACGCACAAGTGGCTGCTCGGCATGGATCCCAAGAATGCCATCGAAACCGTGTACATCCCCGACAAGGGGCGCGGCACGTTGTGCGTGTCCTCGCAGGTGGGCTGCGCGCTCAACTGCCAGTTCTGTTCCACCGCCACCCAGGGCTTCAACCGCAACCTCTCCACCGCCGAGATCATCGGCCAGGTGTGGGTCGCCGCGCGCCACCTGGGCAACGTCCCGCATCAGCAGCGCCGACTCACCAACGTGGTGATGATGGGCATGGGCGAGCCGCTGGCGAATTTCGACAACGTCGTGCGCGCGATGAGCATCATGCGCGACGACCTGGGCTACGGCCTGGCGAACAAGCGCGTCACGCTCTCGACCGCCGGCATGGTACCGATGATCGACCGCCTCGCGCTGGAGAGCGACGTCTCGCTCGCCGTCTCGCTGCATGCGCCCAACGACGAGCTGCGCAGCGAGCTGGTGCCGCTCAACAAGAAGTACCCGATCGAGCAGTTGATGGACGCCTGCGTGCGCTATGCGCTGCGCAAGCGCGGCACGTCGGTCACCTTCGAGTACACGCTCATGAAGGGCGTGAACGATCAGCCGCAGCACGCGCGCCAGTTGCTGCGCCTGTTGCGCCAGTTCGACAACGCCGTGCAGATGAAGGACGCGGCGAAGGTCAACCTGATCCCGTTCAACCCGTTCCCCGGCACCCGTTTCGAGCGCCCGGACGACGCGGCCATCCGTGCCTTCCAGAAGCTGCTCAACGAGGCCGGGATGATCGCCCCCGTGCGCCGCACCCGCGGTGACGACATCGATGCCGCCTGCGGTCAGCTCAAGGGGCAGGTCATGGACCGCACCCGGCGCCAGGCGGAATTCCAGAAACAACTGAAGGCGCAGGGCCTCGGCAACGAGGCGGCGTGATGTCAGGAGCCCGCTAAGCATGGATGTCCGCGGCCGACCGCTGAACCTCACGATCACGACCGTCATGGCGGTCGCAGTGCTGGCGGCCGGTGCGTGCAGCCGCACGCCGTACATCAAGCAGGACTTCAAGCGGCAGGACTTCGAGCGGACCTCGCCGGAGGTCAACGTCAGCGGCACCGAGCGCACCAAGGGGGCCGTGGCCGCCGCGCGCTCGCTGGAGCTGGCGCAGATGCGACTGATCGCGGGCGACTACGCCGCTGCCGAGAAGGAAGCGCTCAAGGCGCTGAAGCTGGATCCGAATTCCGCCGACGCCGAGACCGTACTGGCTGCCGCTGCCACCCGCCGCGGGGACCAGGCCGAAGCCGGTCGCCACTACCTGCGCGCGACCGAGCTGGCCCCGGGCAACGGCGCCGTGCAGAACAACTACGGCGTATGGCTGTGCCGCCAGGGCCGGGCCGCCGAGTCGCTGGCCTGGTTCGACAAGGCCCTCACCGACACCCGCTACACCACACCGTCGGTGGCGCTGGCCAATTCAGGCAGTTGCGCAGCTCGCGCCGGCCAGGATGCCCGCGCCGGTCGCGACCTGCGCCGCGCCATCGCGCTCGACCCGCAGAACGCGACTGCGCTCGGGGCGCTCGCGGAGCTTGAGTTCCGTCAAGGAAACGCATTCGAAGCGCGTGCATTCTCCGAGCGCCGCTTGTCGGCTGCACCAGCCGATCGCGCTGCGTTGCAGCTTGCGTCACAGATCGAAGAGAAACTCGGCGACACGGTAGCCGCCGCAAGATACGTTCAGCGAATGAGGGCGGAGTTCCCGCAGACGCAGGGCTCCGGCATGGGGGATGACGGAAAGCGATGAACTCGAACCAACTCGCGCCTGAGATGGGCGCCAGCATAGGCGTGCGTCTGAAGCAGGCCCGCGAAGAGGCGGGGCTGTCGCAGGAGGACGTCGCTGCCAGTCTGAAGATTCCGGTCAAGGTGATCCGGCAACTCGAATCGGGGGATTCGAGTCAGCTCGGCGCACCGGTCTTCGTCCGTGGTCAGCTGCGCAGCTATGCCCGCCTGCTCGGGGTCACCCTCGAGGAAGAGCTGGGGCAGGCCGCCCGCCCGATCGCACCGTCCGAACTGGTCAGCCACACGCACACGCCGCGCTACCGCCGCGTGTTCGAGCAGGCCACCCGGCGCGCGATCTATATCGTGCTGACGGCGGCCATCGCGGTGCCGATCTGGATGGCCTCGCGCGAACTCAAGAAGGACGACACCCAGGTCGAGACGCTGGACGTGGCGACCGCTCCCGCAGGTGACGCGACAAATGCCCAGCCGGCCGCGCCGACGCCGGGACATCGCACGCCGCTGGTCGCCTCCATGGCGACGTTGCCGAGCCAGCCCGCCGCCACGCAGCCGGCGTTGTCGCTCACTTTCACCGGCAACAGCTGGGTCGAAGTGCGTGGCGCTGACGGCCGCGTGCTTGAGAGCGGTGAGCTGGGCACGGGTCAGCAGCGCAATTACACGGTCGGCGAAGTCTCGCGCATCGTGCTCGGCAATTCTTCGGCGGTCCAAGTCCGCCAGGCCGGCCGCACCGTCGATCTGACGCCGTTCAGCCGAGCGAACGTGGCGCGCTTTACGCTATCCTCTGACGGTTCCCTCACGCCGGGCGACTGACCGGCACCGCGGGAAATCCTCACCGCACCGGCCTGCATCGCGGGCCGGTGTTCCTCATTGGATTCCCGCCTTCGTGGCGGGCGACAGAGCATGGCAGCCAGCGAATGGCGATTGACGATCTTCTCGACGAACACGAACAAAGCGAACGCGTCCTGCAGTGGCTGCGCAACAACGGCGCCGGCCTGATTGGCGGTATCGCGCTGGGTCTGGCGGCGATCGGCGGCTGGAAGTGGTGGGAACACCGCGGCGAGCAGCAGCGCATGGACACGGCCACGCAGTACCAGTCCGCGCTGGATGCGATCGAAGCCAAGGACAAGGGCGCCGATGCCAAGGTCAAGGCATTGGCCGACGGCAGCAGCTACCACGCGCTGGCCTCGCTGGAACTGGCGCGCTCGCAGGTCGACGCGAAGCAGAACGACGCCGCCCTGGCCACGCTGCGCGGCATCCACAGCAACGACCCGGCGATCATGCAGATCGTCAACCTGCGCATCGCACGCTTGCTGATCGAGAGCAAGCAGGCCGACGCAGCACTGAAGCTGGTCGCCGACGCGGATACCGCGTCCGGCATCGAAGTTCGCGGCGACGCCCATCTGGCGCTCGGCCAGAAGGAACAGGCGCGCACGGCGTACACCGAGGCGATGGCCAAGCTCGACGTGGCTTCGCCGCACCGCCGCCTGCTCGAACTCAAGCTCACCGAAGTCGGCGGCACGCCCGCCAAGCCCGAGGCCAAGTCCTGATGAAGCACCGCTCCATGCTGCTGCGTACCTCCGTCGTGCTGTTGTGCGCTGCTTCGCTCGCCGGCTGCTCGACGATCAAGGGCTGGTTCGGCGGCGACAAGAAGAAGGACGACGGCAAGCCCAACGAGCCGACCGAACTGACCGACATCACGCCTTCGGTGACGGTGTCCAAGATCTGGTCGGCGAATGCGGGCAAGGGCGAGGGCCGGATCGGCGTTCGCCAGGGGCCGATCGTGGCCAATGGGCGCGTCTTCGCGGCGGCCATCGAAGGCGGCGTGCACGCCTTCGACCTGCAGACCGGCAAGCAGGTCTGGGAGTACCGCACCGAAAAGAAGAGCAACGTGCGCCTGTCCGGTGGTCCCGGCGTGGGCGAGGGGCTGGTCGTGATCGGCGGGCTGGACGGCGAGGTCATCGCCCTCGACGAAAACACCGGTGAGCTGAAGTGGCAGGCCAAGGTGCCCAACGAGGTCATCGCGGCGCCGGCCATCGGCATGGGCTCGGTGTTCGTGCGCTCCAACGACGGCCGCGTCACCGCTTTCGACGCCGCCAACGGCGAACGCCGCTGGTTCTGGGTGCAGGAAGTGCCGATGCTGTCCGTACGCGGCAACGATGGCCCGGTGCTCGGCCCCGGCTATGTCTTCATCGGCAACGATGACGGCACGGTCTCGGCGCTGTCGGCCACCGACGGCCGCCCGATGTGGGAACAGGCCGTCGCACAGCCGGAAGGTCGAACCGAACTGGATCGCATGGCCGACGTCGACGGAACGCCGGTGCTGGAAGGCACCATGCTCTTCGCGACCAGCTTCAAGAAGCAGACCGTGGCGATCGATGCGCCCAGCGGCCGCCCGATGTGGTCGGCCGAGCACGGTGGCGCCGGCCGCGTCGGCCTGGGCAGCGACCGCATCGTGGTCACCGACTCCACCGGCGCTGTCTTCGGCCTGGACAAGAACAGCGGTGGCGCCTTGTGGCAGCAGCCCGGGCTGGTTCGCCGCAACGTGACCGGCGCGGCGGTGCAGGGCGATTTCGCCGTGGTCGCCGATTTCGATGGCTACGTGCACTGGCTGAAGCTGGACAACGGCGAGTTCGCCGCACGCCAGCGCGTCGGCGGCAAGGCGGTGAAGGCCGCCCCGGTGGTCGCCGACGGCATCGCCATCGTGCAGAACGTCAACGGCGAGCTGACCGCCTTCCGCCTGCAGTAACCGCGCCCTCGGCGCACGGCGGGGCACGCAACGGTCCGGGTGACGAACCCGGGCCGTTTCCCTTTTCACGCCCGGGCCGTCATCATGGCCGCCCCGGCCCGGTGCTCATCGGTCCCGATGCGCGCCGGAGGATTCGCCATCCAGGGCGCCACGCCCGGCGAATCCCCACTCCTCATCTCCAATCCGGCTCTTTCACCATGCTTCCGCTCGTCGCCCTCGTTGGCCGTCCCAACGTCGGAAAGTCCACTCTCTTCAATGCGCTCACGCGCACCCGCGACGCCCTGGTCCATGACCAGCCCGGTGTCACGCGCGATCGCAACTACGGCGTGGCCCGGCCGGAGGGCAAGCGTGCCTTCGCCGTCGTCGACACCGGCGGCATCGCCGGCGAGGACGAGGGGCTGGCCGGCGCCACGGCGCGGCAGGCGCGCGCGGCGGCAGAGGAAGCCGACCTGGTGCTGTTCGTGGTCGATGGTCGCGAAGGCGCCTCGGCGCTGGACGACGACATCCTGGCCTGGCTGCGCAAGACCGCGCGCCCGGCGATGCTGGTGGTGAACAAGACCGACGGCCTCGACGCGCAGTCCGCGATCAACGAATTCGCCCGCTACGGCATCACCGACGTCATCGCCGTGTCCTCGGCGCACCGCCAGGGCATCGACACGCTGATCGACAGCGTCCTGGCGCGCGTGCCGGAAGAAGGCACGGCCACCGAACTGGATGCCGATCCCGCGCGCATCCGCGTGGCCTTCATCGGCCGCCCGAACGTGGGCAAGTCGACGCTGGTCAACCGCCTGCTGGGCGAGGAGCGGATGATCGCCTCCGAAGTCCCCGGCACCACGCGTGACTCGGTTTCCATCGACATGGAGCGCGACGGCCGCCTGTATCGCCTGATCGACACTGCCGGCCTGCGCCGCAAGTCGCGCGTGGACGAGGCGGTGGAGAAGTTCTCCATCGTCAAGACGTTGCAGGCGATCGAGCAGTGCCAGGTCGCCGTGATCATGCTCGACGCCGGCGAGGGCATCACCGACCAGGACGCCACCGTGCTCGGCTATGCGCTGGACGCAGGCCGCGCGCTCGTGGTTGCCGTGAACAAGTGGGACGGACAGACCGACTACCAGCGCCAGCAGACCGAGGCGCTGCTGGCGCGCAAGCTCGGCTTCGTGGACTGGGCCGAAGCGGTGCGCATCAGCGCCAAGCACGGTTCGGGCCTGCGCGAGCTGTTCCGCGCGATCCACCGCGCACACGCGTCGGCCACGCACGAATTCAGCACCAGCGAAGTCAACAAGGCGCTGGAAGTCGCGTACGAAACCAACCCGCCGCCGACGGTGCGCGGCCACGTCGCCAAGCTGCGCTATGCGCATCCGGCGGCGAACAATCCGCCGACCTTCGTCGTGCACGGCACGCGCCTGCGCACGCTCAGCGACACCTACAAGCGCTATCTGGAGAACTTCTTCCGCAAGCGCTTCAAGCTGGTGGGCACGCCGGTACGCTTCGTCTTCAAGGAAGGCACGAACCCGTATGAAGGCAAGAAGAACGTGCTGACCGAGCGTCAGGTCGCGAAGAAGCGGCGCATGATCCGGCACGTGAAGAAGGGCAAGTAACGCAGCAGCGCGCTCGCGCATCACGCGAGCGCCTTGGCCGCTGCGTCATCCCGGCGATGGCCGGGATCCAGGCCCGTACCGCCTGACGACACATTCCCGCAGAACTGGCTCGCCGGTGTCCGTCATCTTTCTGATGCGACGCGAGCCTGGGTCCCGGCCTTCGCCGGGATGACGAAGTGATTGGTCGCCCATGACCTGGTTGGTCTGCGCCTGCGCGGGTCCCTTCGCGCCGACGCCGTAAACTGCCCCCATGCCGCCCATTCCCGTAAGCGACATCACCCTGGGCCTCCTCGCCGGTGGCCGAGCGACGCGGCTCGGCGGCATCGACAAGGCCTGGCTCGAACGCGACGGCGTACCGCAGGTCGTGCGCTGGCAACGGCGGTTCGCTCACGAAACCGCCGCGTTGCTTGTCAGCGCCAATCGCGATCTGCACCGTTACGAGGCCGCAACCCTGCGCGCCGTAACCGACCGGACGGGGCGCGACATCGGCCCGCTCGCCGGCCTCGACGCGCTCGCGGCCGCATGCGAGACCCCGTGGCTGCTCACGCTCCCTGTCGACCTGGTCGGCGTAAACGAATGCCTGCTGCCCACGCTCATCGCCGCCGCGCACGAGCTGGGCGCCTTCGCCGTCGACGATGACGGTCCTCAGCCGCTGGTCGCCCTGTGGCGCGTCGATGCGCTGCGCCGGGCCATGCCCGATGCGCTCGCCGGCAACGGCGCGGTGCATGCATTGCAGCGCGATCTGGGCATGGCATCCGTGCGCCTGCAGGGCGTACGCTTCGGCAACCTCAACACGCCCGACGACCTCGCCGCAGCCGGCGTCGTCGCGCAGACGAAACCCCAGGCATGAGCGACTTCCCGATCCAGCTTCTCTTCGACGATGCCGTCGCGATCATTCGCGACGTCGCCGCCCGGCACCGCCTCGACAACGAAACGCTGCCGCTTTCGCGCACCCATGGCCGCATCCTGGCCGGCGACGTCGACGCGCCGATCGCCTTGCCGCCGTTCGACAACAGCGCGATGGACGGCTTCGCACTGCGGCACGTCGATCTGATGGAGGGCGAAACCGCACTGCGGCTGGTGGACGAGCAGTTCGCCGGACGTGCGCGGGACATCACGGTGGGCGAGGGCGAATGCGTGCGCATCACCACCGGCGCGCCGATGCCCGCAGGCGCCGATACGGTGGTCATCAAGGAGAACACGCGCGTCGAAGGCGATCGCGTCATCGTCGTCACGCCGCCGGAAGTGGAGGCGAACGTGCGCCGCGCAGGCGAGGACGTGCAGGCCGGCGAACGCGTGCTGCACGCCGGTGTGCGATTGACGCCGGCGCGCGTGTCGCTCGCCGCGTCGCTCGGACTGTCGTCGCTGACGGTGGTGCGCAAGCCGACGGTGGCGGTGTTCAGCAGTGGCGACGAACTGGTCGAGCCGGGTCTGTCGCTGGCACCTGGCGAAATCTACGACAGCAACCGCGAACTGCTGATGGGTCTTCTGCGCGCCGAAGGGTTGGAACCCACCGCGTGGCCACGCCTGCCGGACGACCCTAAGCAGGTTGAGATTGCGCTTCGCGACGCCGGCTGCGCGTTCGATCTGATCATCACGTGCGGCGCGGTCTCGGCCGGCGAGAAGGACCACATTCCGGCCGTCATCGCGCAGTTCGGCCAGGTGCATTTCTGGAAAGTGCGGATGAAGCCGGGCATGCCGGTGCTGTTCGGCAGCCTCGACCAGGCCCGCGTGCTGGCGCTGCCGGGCAATCCCGTGTCGGTGTTTGCGACCTTCCTCGGCTTCGGCCGTGCCTTGATCGACGCGTTGCAGGGCCGCACCGAGCCGCGTCAGGTCGAGCGTGCGCAGTTGGTCGCGCCGGTGGAGAAGTCGCATGCGCGGCGCGAGTTCGTGCGCGCGCAGGTGACGTGCGATGAGCATGGCGTCCTGCGCGCCGACCCGAACCCCGCCGTCGGTTCGCACCGCCTGCGCGCAGTGGGCGAGTCCAATGCGCTGATCGTGATCCCCGATGGACCACAGCGTTTGGCGGCCGGTGCCGTGGTCGAGGTCCTGCGGTACGCCTGAGACGGGCATGAGGGGCGATAATCCCCGCATGGACATCGAACTCATCGCGCCTGCCGAGGCCCTGCGCCGCCAGCGCCAGGGCGCGCTCATCGTGGACGTGCGCGAGTCGCACGAACGCGCCACCGGGTACGCCGAAGGTGCGCTGGGCATCGCCCGTGGCGAGCTGGAAGCCGATCCACGCGCCGCACTCCCGGACCTGGATGCCGACGTGCTGCTGATCTGCCAGAGCGGGCGGCGATCGCTGCAGGCCGCGGAGGCGCTGGCGACGATGGGCTACCGCCGACTCGCATCGGTCGAGGGCGGCACCACGCGCTGGATCGACGAGGGCCTGCCGATCGCGCGCGCCGAAGGCGACCTGGATTTCTACGATCGCTACTCGCGACATCTGCGCCTTCCCGAAGTCGGCGAAGCGGGGCAGCGTCGGCTGCAATCCGCGCGCATCGCGATGGTCGGCGCGGGCGGGCTGGGGTCGCCTGCCGCGTTCTATCTCGCCGCCGCGGGTGTGGGCACGATCGTGCTGGCCGATGACGACGTGGTCGATCGCAGCAACCTGCAGCGGCAGATCCTGCACACCGAGGACCGCATCGGCGTGCCCAAGGTGGAGTCGGCGCGCATCGCGCTGTCGGCGCTCAATCCCACCGTGTCGATCGAGACCTTCCCCGAGCGCATCACGGCGGCCAACGTCGAGCGGCTGATCGAAGGCGCCGACGTGGTGATCGACGGCGCCGACAACTTCCCGGTGCGTTATCTGCTCAACGATGCCTGCGTGAAGCTCGGCAAGCCCCTGGTTTACGGCGCCGTGCATCGCTTCGAAGGGCAGGTGAGCGTGTTCGATGCCGGCCGCCAGCGCGGCCACGCGCCGTGCTACCGCTGCCTGTTCCCCGAACCACCACCGCCGGAAGCCGCGCCCAACTGCGCCGAAGCCGGCGTGCTGGGCGTGCTGCCGGGCGTGATCGGGCTGCTGCAGGCGACGGAGGCGATCAAGCTCATCCTCGGCGCCGGCGAACCGCTCACCGGCCGGCTTCTGCATTTCGATGCGATGGGCATGCGTTTTCGCGAGACGCGCCTGCCGGCAGATCCGGACTGCCCGGTGTGCGCGGCGGGACGGGAGTTTCCGGGCTACATCGACTACGCGAAGTTCTGCGCGGCGTGAGGGCCTGATCGCGCCGTTCCCTTCTCCCCTTGCGGGAGAAGGCGCCCCCGAAGGGGGGGGAAGAGGGACGCTCGCAGCGCGTATTTCGCGCGTACTTCGAACGTCCCACCCCTCTCCCCTGGCCGCCTTCGGCGGCCTGTCCCTCTCAGCTCTGCACTCCCTTCGGTCGCCGCAAGGGGAGAGGGGTAACCACTCGCGTCAGCGCAGGAAATCCGCCAGCGCCTGCTCGAATACCGGATCACCGCTGATCGTGTTGTGCCCGGCGCCGGGCAATTCCACCACTTTCGGTGGCTTGCCCAGCGCGGCGATCAGGCGGTTCGTGTTGGCCGGCGGCACGACCGTATCGAGCGCGGCGCGCACGACCATCACCTCGCCCTGATAACCGCGCAGGCGACCGACGGAATCGAAGCGATCGCGCACGATCCAGCGCACGGGCAGGACGGGGTAGTGCACCTGCGCCACCGCCGCCAGGCTGTCGAACGGCGCCACCAGCACCAGATGCGACACCGGCCGCTGGCTGGCGACGTAGCTCGCCACGCCGCTGCCGAGGCTGGAGCCGATCACCGAGATCGGCTGGTTCGGATGGCGCGAGCTCACTTCGTCGAAGACGGCCAGCGCATCGGCGAACAGCGCCGCTTCCGTCGGCTGCCCTCCGCTGGCGCCGTAGCCGCGGTACGACACCAGGTAGACGCTGCGCTCGGGCAGCAGGCGGTCGAGCATGTCGCGCCGGTGGTGGATGCTTTCGGCGTTGCCGCCGAAGTAGATGACCGGCCGCCCTGCATGCGGGTGCAGCACCCAGCCGTGCAGTTGCACGTCGTCGCGCGCCAGCGCGAAGTCCGTCTGCGGCACGTCGGTCCGCGTGCCCTCGGGCAGGTAGATCAGCTCGCGCTGCTTGGAGAACAACCACGCGCACACCCCTGCGTAACCGAGGATCGGCAACGCAGCCCAGCCCAATAGCTGTTTACGCATCGGCTACCCCGCGTGTTTGCGTTGCGCCGCCTCGAATGCGGCGAGTTGTTCCGGCGTGGCCTCGCGCTGATGCTGCGCCTTCCAATGGGCGAAGGGCATGCCGTAGATCGCCTCGCGGGCTTCGTCCTTGGTCATCGTGATGCCGCGCTGCTCGGCGGCCTCGCGGTACCAGTCGGCCAGGCAGTTGCGGCAGAAGCCGGCGTTGATCATCAGGTCGATGTTCTGCACGTCGGGCCGCTCGTGCATGAGGTGCTGGAGCAGGCGCCGGAATGCGGCGGCTTCGATCTGGGTGGTTTCGAAATCGGTGTCGGTCATGGGGTTCTCTGGGCTTGGGAATTCGGGATCAGGGATTCGTATGCGCCTTGCCGTGAAGGGAGCGCGTTGCTTTTGCGAATCCCGAATACCGAATCCCCAATCCCGCATCTGAGCGATAATGCACGGCCCGACTGTACTCCAGTCGCCTTCAGCCCTACGCCACGGCATGACTGCACCCATGACCCCTCCGGCTCGCATCCTCGACGGCAAGCGCATTGCCGAGGACCTGCTCGACAACCTCAAGAGCCGGGTCGATGCGCGCGTGGCGGCGGGCAAATCGCGCCCGGGCCTGGCGGTGGTGCTGGTCGGCAATGACCCGGCCTCCAGCGTCTATGTGAAGAACAAACGGCGTGCGGCGCAGAAAGTGGGCATCCGGGCGATCGACTACGACCTGCCGGCCGACACCGGCAACGCCGAGCTGCTGACGCTGATCGACGCACTCAACGCCGACCCGGACGTGCACGGCATCCTGGTGCAGCTGCCGCTGCCCGACCGCCGCGACGCCACCGAGCTGATCCACCGCATCGACCCACGCAAGGACGTGGACGGCTTCCACCCGGAGAACGTCGGCCACCTGGCCCTGCGCCAGTTCGGCCTGCGCCCGTGCACGCCGCGCGGCATCACCACGCTGCTGGCCTATACCGACCGCCCGGTGCGCGGGCAAAGCGCGACGATCGTCGGCGTCTCCAACCACGTCGGCCGCCCCATGGCGCTGGAGTTGCTGATCGCCGGCTGCACCGTCACCAGCTGCCACAAGTTCACTCCGCCGCAGGTGCTGGAAACCTCGATCCGCAATGCCGACATCCTGGTCGTCGCGGCGGGCCGGCCGGGCCTGATCCCGGGTGAATGGGTGAAACCGGGCGCTGTCGTCATCGACGTGGGCATCAACCGCCTGGATGACGGCCGCCTCGTGGGCGACGTGGGCTTCGAGGCCGCCGCACAGCGGGCCAGTTGGATCACCCCGGTCCCCGGCGGCGTCGGCCCGATGACGGTCGCCACGCTGATGCAGAACACGCTGGAAGCCGCCGAGGCGGCGGATACGGGGCGCGGCTGGACCCAGGCGCGCTGAGGCGGGCTTCGGCCCGCGGGTCGACCGCGGCTGAAGTCGCTGGATTCCCGCTTTCGCGGATACGACGAGCCACGGGCAGGGCGCATGGAACGCCGCGTCCCGACACCGCAACGCGCGTGTGAATGAATGTTCGCGCTACAATATCTTGCTTCACCCTCTCCGGCCCCCGCCCATGCTGCGCATCCAGGCTGAAGCACTGACTTACGACGACGTTTCGCTCGTCCCGGCCCACTCGACGGTCCTGCCCAAGGACGTCTCGCTCTCGACCCGCCTCACCCGCGACCTGACCATCCGCCTGCCGATCCTGTCGGCGGCCATGGACACCGTCAGCGAAGCCCGCCTGGCGATCGCCATGGCGCAGTTGGGCGGCATCAGCATCCTGCACAAGAACATGAGCGTGCAGGCCCAGGCTGCGCAGGTCGCCTCGGTCAAGAAGTTCGAAGCGGGCGTGATCAAGGAGCCGTTCACGGTCGGCCCCGACACCACCATCGCCGAAGTGCTCAAGCTCACCCGCGCACGCAACATCTCCGGCGTGCCTGTGGTGGATGGCGGCCAGCTGGTCGGCATCGTCACCAGCCGCGACATGCGCTTCGAGACGAAGCTGGACGATCCGGTTCGCCACATCATGACCAAGAAGGACCGCCTGGTGACGGTGCGCGAAGGCGCCGCCGACGAGGAGGTCCTGAGCCTGCTGCACAAGCACCGCATCGAGAAGGTGCTGGTGGTCAACGACGGCTTCGAGCTGCGCGGCCTGATCACCGTGAAGGACATCCAGAAGAAGTCCGACAACCCCAACGCCGCCTACGACAGCAGCGAACGCCTGCTGGTCGGCGCGGCCGTCGGCGTGGGCGGCGACACCGAGGCGCGCATTGAAGCGCTGGCTGCGGCCGGCGTGGACGTGGTGGTGGTCGACACCGCGCACGGCCACTCGCAGGGCGTGCTCGAACGCGTGCTGTGGGTGAAGAAGAACTTCCCGCAGTTGCAGGTCATCGGCGGCAACATCGTCACCGGCGATGCCGCACTGGCCCTGATGGACCACGGCGCGGACGCGGTGAAGGTCGGCGTCGG
The DNA here is from genome assembly GCF_038446665.1 of Lysobacter sp. FW306-1B-D06B. Lineage (NCBI taxonomy): Bacteria > Pseudomonadati > Pseudomonadota > Gammaproteobacteria > Lysobacterales > Lysobacteraceae > Lysobacter > Lysobacter sp. FW306-1B-D06B. Next base: position 2,736,120 of record NZ_CP151802.1, read on the forward strand.
CCCGGGCTCGATCTGCACCACGCGCGTCGTCGCGGGCGTCGGCGTGCCGCAGATCACCGCCGTGGCGATGGTCGCCGAGGCGCTGCAGGACCGCATCCCGCTGATCGCCGACGGCGGCATCCGCTATTCGGGCGACATTGGCAAGGCGCTGGTGGCTGGTGCATCGACCGTGATGGTCGGCGGCCTGTTCGCCGGCACCGAGGAAGCCCCGGGCGAGGTCGAACTCTTCCAGGGCCGCAGCTACAAGAGCTACCGCGGCATGGGCTCGCTGGGCGCGATGGAGCAGGGTTCCAAGGACCGCTATTTCCAGGACGCGAGCGACGCCGACAAGCTCGTGCCCGAAGGCATCGAAGGCCGCGTGCCGTACCGCGGCCCGCTGCGCGGCGTCGTGCACCAGCTTGCCGGCGGCCTGCGCGCGACGATGGGTTACGTGGGCTGCGCGACGATCGAGGACATGCGCAAGAAGCCCAGCTTCGTTCGCATCACCAACGCAGGCGCGCGCGAGAGCCACGTGCACGACGTGCAGATCACGAAGGAACCGCCGAACTATCGGGCTGGCTGACGCCAGCCCACGGGATTTGGGATTCGGGATTCGGGATTCGTAGAAGCCCGCCGGGTTCCAGTCCGGTGACGATCGTCTTCGCTGTTGCGAATCTCCAATCTCCAATCCCGAATCCCGGCTCCATGACCAATATCCACAGCGACAAGATCCTCATCCTCGATTTCGGCGCGCAGTACACGCAGCTGATCGCCCGCCGCATCCGCGAGATCGGCGTCTACTGCGAGATCTGGGCCTGGGACCACGATCCGGCCGAGATCGCGGCGTTCGGCGCGAAGGGCATCATCCTGTCGGGTGGCCCGGAGTCGACCACGGAGCAGGGCGCGCCCAAGGCGCCGCAGGAAGTCTTCGACAGCGGCTTGCCGATCCTGGGCATCTGCTACGGCATGCAGACGCTGGCCGCGCAGCTGGGCGGCGCAACCGAAGCCGCCGACGCGCGCGAGTTCGGCCACGCCGAAGTCGAGCTGGTCGCGCACGACACGCTGCTGGGCGGGCTGACCGACCACGACGGCGAACCGCGCATCGATGTGTGGATGAGCCACGGCGACCACGTCGCCAAGGCGCCGCCGGGCTGGACCGTCACCGCCGTCACCGACCGCATTCCCGTCGCCGCGATGGCGCGCGAGGACAAGCGCTGGTACGGCGTGCAGTTCCACCCGGAAGTCACGCACACCAAGCAGGGCCAGACGCTGCTGCGCCGCTTCGTCGCCGACATCTGCGGCTGCAAGACGCTGTGGACCGCGGCCAACATCATCGAAGACCAGATCGAGCGCGTGCGCGAGAAGGTCGGCAGCGACGAGGTGATCCTCGGCCTGTCCGGTGGCGTGGATTCGTCCGTCGTCGCCGCGCTGCTGCACAAGGCCATCGGCACGCAGCTGACGTGCGTATTCGTCGACACCGGCCTGCTGCGCTGGAACGAAGGCGACCAGGTGATGGCGATGTTCGCCGAGCACATGGGCGTGAAGGTCGTGCGCGTGAACGCCGCCGACCGCTATTTCAAGGCGCTCGCCGGCGTCGCGGATCCGGAAGCCAAGCGCAAGATCATCGGCAACCTCTTCATCGAGATCTTCGACGAAGAGTCCGCCAAGCTCGCCAACGCGAAGTGGCTGGCGCAGGGCACGATCTATCCGGACGTCATCGAGTCGGCCGGCAGCAAGACCGGCAAGGCGCACGTCATCAAGAGCCACCACAACGTGGGCGGCCTGCCGGAAGACATGAAGCTCGGCCTCGTCGAACCGCTGCGCGAGTTGTTCAAGGACGAAGTGCGTCGCCTCGGCGTCGAACTCGGCCTGCCGCGCGCGATGGTGTATCGCCATCCGTTCCCGGGCCCGGGTTTGGGCGTTCGCATCCTGGGCGAAGTGAAGCGCGAACACGCCGAATTGCTCGCCCGTGCCGACCACATCTTCATCGAAGAGCTGCGCAAGGCGGATCTGTACGACCGCACCAGCCAGGCGTTCGCCGTGTTCCTGCCGGTGAAGTCGGTGGGCGTGGTGGGCGACGCGCGCGCCTACGAATGGGTGATTGCGCTGCGCGCGGTGGAAACCATCGACTTCATGACCGCGCATTGGGCGCACCTGCCGTACGATTTCCTCGGTCGCGTCTCCAACCGCATCATCAACGAGTTGCGCGGCGTGTCGCGTGTCGTGTATGACATCAGCGGGAAGCCGCCGGCCACGATCGAGTGGGAATGAGCGGCTTCGCGTGACGGCGTTGGCGGGCAGGGGAAAAGCCCGCCATGCGTCGGTTGAACCAGGACGGATCAACAGGGGGAAACAATGAAGAAGATCGTACTGGCGGTCGCACTGATCGCCGCGGCAGCGTGGTATTTCCATTTCGGGCGCACGATGAACGAGTCGTCCGTCCGCAAGTTCTATGGGGACCAGACCCTCCTGCTGGCGGAACTCGACGGCGAGCCGCTGTGCAAGCTCATGACCGACGACTATCTGGTGAAGGACGTGTCGTTCAACGGTTCCGCTACCGAGCGCAGCGAGAAGCGGCGTGAGGAGGCCTGCGCCGACATCAAGCAGTCGCTGACCGTGCTGGGCAAGCTCTCCAACGCGAGCGGCGGCATCCTGCATCCCATATTCGAGCAGAAGATCGACTCCATCGAACTGAGCGACGGCAACAAGCGCGCCACGGTGAAGGGCGTGTCGATCGGGAAGATCGGCGACATGACGATGGTCCGCAGCCGCTTCACCGAGACGCTGATCCGCCGTAACGGCAAGATCCTGTCGCAGGGCGGCGAGTCGAAGACCTGGGTGTACGGCGGCGAGTAACCGCGACGCGAGTTGCCGGCCGAACAAGCAAGCCCCGCGAATAGCGGGGCTTTGCTTTGTTGCCGGTTGCTCCCTCCCCTGTGTGCAGGGGAGGGTTGGGGAGGGGCACGCCGTCGCGAAGCGGCGGGTCACCCATCTTGCGAAGAGCTGGGCGCTACGCAGCGCTCAGAACGAATCGCCCGGCACGCGCACCGCGCCTTCCATCAGCACGCGTGCGCTGCGGCTCATGATCGCCTTCGTCACGGTCCATTGGTCGTCGACATTGCGCACCTGCGCGCCCACGCGCAGCGTGCCCGACGGATGGCCGAAGCGCACCGCCTCGCGTTCGCCGCCACCGGCCGCGCGATTCACCAGCGTGCCCGGGATCGACGCCGCAGTGCCGATGGCAACCGCGGCCGTGCCCATCATCGCGTGGTGCAGCTTGCCCATCGACAACGCGCGAGCGTGCAGGTCGATGTCGCCGGCCGCGATGCGCTTGCCGCTGGACGACACGTAATCCTGCGGCGGCGCGACGAAGGCGACCTTCGGCGTGTGCTGTCGCGTTGCGGCCTGCGCGACGTCGGCGATGAGGCCCATGCGCACCGCGCCGTGCGCGCGGATGGCTTCGAACATCGCGAGCGTCTTCGGGTTGTCGTTGATGGCCGGTTGCAATTCGGTACCGGTGAAGCCCAGCTCCGCGGCGTCGAGAAAGATCGTCGGGATGCCGGCGTTGATCATCGTCGCCTTGAACGTGCCCACGCCGGGCACCTCGAGATCGTCGACGAGGTTGCCGGTGGGGAACATCGCGCCACCGTCCTCGCCGTCGTCGGACGGATCGAGGAATTCCAGCGCGATCTCCGCCGCCGGGAAGGTCACGCCGTCCAGCTCGAAATCGCCGGTTTCCTGCACTTGCCCGTTGCTCACGGGCACATGCGCGACGATGGTCTTGCCGATGTTCGCCTGCCAGATGCGCACGGTGACGTGGCCGTCGTGCGGAATGCGTTCGGCGTTGATGAATCCGTTGGCGATCGCGAACGGACCCACTGCCGAGGACAAGTTGCCGCAGTTGCCGCTCCAGTCGACGAACGCGGTGTCGATGGACACCTGGCCGTAGAGGTAGTCGACGTCATGTCCGGGCTGGGACGATTTGGAGATGATCACGCACTTGCTAGTGCTCGACGTCGCGCCGCCCATGCCGTCGGTGTGCTTGCCGTAGGGGTCGGGCGAGCCGATCACGCGCATCAGCAAGGCATCGCGCGCGGGGCCCGCTACGCGCGCGACGTCCGGCAAATCGTCCAGGCGGAAGAACACGCCTTTGCTGGTGCCGCCGCGCATGTAGGTGGCGGGGATGCGGATCTGGGGTGCGTGGGGCATGGCGTATTCGTTCCGTGCTTCTGTTCGAGGTTGTGTCGTTGAAGCTGCCGCGCTGTTTGATGTCATCCCCGCGAAGGCGGGGATCCAACCATCCGTGGTGTCACGCCTTCCGGAAGAGGTGATGTCGCGTCGCGTTGGATTCCCGCCTTCGCGGGAATGACGGCATAGGATGCGAGGACGGCTTCAGATCACGCGCCGTCCGGAATCTCCGGCTCCACCAGCTTGGCCAGCATCTCCAGCGACTCCTGCCAGCCCAGGTAGCAAAACTCCACCGGGATCGCATCGGGAATGCCCTTCTGCACGACGTTGAGTTCGGTGCCGACCATGCCGGACGTCAGCGTGACTTCGACTTCCATCGCGCCCGGCAGATCGGGATTGTCGAACTGATCGTTGTAGCGCAGCTTCTTGCCGGGTTCGAGTTCCAGGTACGTGCCGCCGAAGGAATGGCTTCCACCGGTGCCGAAGTTGGTGAACGACATCTTGTAGCCACCGCCCACGCGCGCGTCCATCGAATGCACCTTGCCGGTGAAACCGTGCGGCGGCAGCCACTTCACCATCGCATCCGGATCGAGGAAGGCGCGGTAGATGCGGTCGGCGGGCGCGCGGATGACGCGGTGCAGGGTGACGGTTCCAGGCATGTCGTTACTCCTTTTGGGTGCGGAACGAACGAGCGCGGCGCCGCTTCACGCCGCGCGGGAGGACTCCAGGAAATCCTGCGCGAAGCGCTGCAGCACGCCGCCGGCTTCGTAGATCGACACTTCCTCGTCGCTGTCGAGACGGCAGGTGACGGGCACTTCGACGCGCTCGCCATTCCTGCGGTGGATGACGAGCGTGAGGTCCGCGCGCGGCTTGCGCGTGCCGACGACGTCGAAGGCCTCCGTGCCGTCGATGCCCAGCGTCAGGCGGTTCGTGCCCGGCTTGAACTCCAGCGGCAGCACGCCCATGCCGATCAGGTTGGTGCGGTGGATGCGTTCGAAACCTTCGGCGACGATGGCCTCCACGCCCGCCAGACGCACGCCCTTCGCGGCCCAGTCGCGCGAGGAACCCTGGCCGTAATCGGCGCCGGCGATGATGATCAGCGGCTGCTTGCGGTCCATGTAGGTTTCGATCGCTTCCCACATGCGCACCACTTCGCCTTCCGGCTCGATGCGCGCCAGCGATCCCTTCTTTACCGCGCCGTCGACCACCGCCATCTCGTTGACGAGCGTCGGGTTGGCGAAGGTGGCGCGCTGCGCGGTGAGGTGGTCGCCGCGGTGCGTGGCGTAGGAATTGAAGTCTTCTTCCGGCAGGCCCATCTTCGCCAGGTATTCGCCGGCCGCGCTGCTGCGCAGGATGGCGTTGGACGGCGACAGATGGTCGGTGGTGATGTTGTCGCCCAGCACCGCCAGCGGACGCAGGCCGCGCAGCGTGCGCTCGCCGGCCAGCGCGCCTTCCCAGTACGGCGGACGGCGGATGTAGGTGCTCTGCGGGCGCCAGTCGTACAGCGGGCTCACGCGCTCGCCTTGTTCGACGCGCACATTGAACATCGGCCCGTAGACCTTGCGGAACTGCTCGGGCTTCACGCTCTGGGAAACGATAGCGTCGATTTCCTCATCGCTCGGCCAGATGTCCTTCAGCGTGACGGGCTTGCCGTCGGCGTCGATGCCGAGCACATCGCGCTCGATGTCGAATCGCACGGTGCCGGCAATGGCGTAGGCCACCACCAGCGGCGGCGAGGCGAGGAAAGCCTGCTTCGCGTAAGGATGGATGCGTCCGTCGAAATTGCGATTGCCCGACAACACCGCCGTCGCATACAGATCGCGGTCGATGATTTCCTGCTGGATCGCCGGATCCAGAGCGCCCGACATGCCGTTGCACGTCGTGCAGGCGAACGCGACGATGCCGAAGCCGAGCTTCTCCAGCTCTGGCAGCAGCTTCGCTTCTTCCAGGTACAGCTGCACGGCCTTGGAGCCCGGCGCCAGCGAAGACTTCACCCACGGCTTGCGCGTGAGACCGTGCGCGTTGGCGTTGCGCGCCAGCAGTGCGGCGGCGATGACGTTGCGTGGGTTGCTGGTGTTGGTGCAGCTGGTGATGGCGGCGATGATCACCGCGCCATCGGGCATCAGGCCTTCGGCTTCCTGCGCCTTCGCCGCGTCCAGGTTTACGGCGATGCCGCGCTCTGCGAGGTCGGAGGTCGGCAAACGCTTGTGCGGGTTCGACGGGCCGGCCATGTTGCGCACCACGCTCGACAGATCGAACGTGAGCGTGCGCTCGTACTGCGCGTTCTTCAGCGCATCGGCCCACAGGCCGGCGGTCTTCGCGTAGGTTTCCACCAGCTTCACCTGCGCGTCTTCGCGTCCGGTGAGGCGCAGGTAGTCCAGCGTCTGCTCGTCGATGAAGAACATCGCCGCCGTCGCGCCGTACTCGGGCGCCATGTTCGAGATCGTCGCGCGGTCGCCCAGCTTAAGGCTGGAGGCGCCTTCGCCGTGGAACTCCAGGTACGCGCCGACGACCTTCTCCTTGCGCAGGAATTCGGTCAGCGCCAGCACGATGTCGGTGGCGGTGATGCCCGGCTGACGCTTGCCGGTGAGTTCGACGCCAATGATGTCCGGCAGGCGCATCCACGAGGCGCGGCCGAGCATCACGTTCTCCGCTTCCAGGCCGCCGACGCCGATGGCGATCACGCCCAGCGCGTCGACGTGCGGCGTGTGGCTGTCGGTGCCCACACAGGTGTCGGGATACGCGACGCCGTTCTGCGCCTGGATCACCGGGGACATCTTCTCCAGATTGATCTGGTGCATGATCCCGTTGCCCGGCGGGATCACGTCGACGTTCTCGAACGCCAGTTTGGTCCAGTCAATGAAGTGGAAACGGTCTTCGTTGCGGCGATCTTCGATGGCGCGGTTCTTCGCGAACGCATCGGGATCGAAGCCGCCGCATTCCACGGCCAGCGAGTGATCGACGATCAGTTGCACCGGCACGACCGGGTTGACCTTGGCCGGATCGCCGCCTTGATCGGCGATCGCGTCGCGCAGGCCGGCCAGGTCGACCAGCGCGGTCTGGCCGAGGATGTCGTGGCAGACCACGCGCGCGGGGAACCACGGGAAGTCGAGGTCGCGGCGGCGTTCGATCAGCTGCTTCAGCGAATCCACCAGCGTGGCCGGATCGCAGCGTCGCACGAGGTTTTCCGCGAGCACGCGCGAGGTGTAGGGCAGGGCGTCGTAGGCGCCGGGCTGGATCGCCTCGACCGCTGCGCGCGCGTCGAAATAATCCAGAGAAGTGCCCGGGAGCGGCTTGCGGTGTTGGGTGTTCATGGACGACGACATCGGTTCGGGGACCTGGTCCTGGAGATTGGCGGGCGGCCGTGGCGCGGGGCCGTCGGTGGCTGGCTGTCCGCTCAGACGCGGGGAACGCCAATTTTGCCATTTTCGACCGCTCGCCGGCTGATCGGATGGGGCGGGAACGCGGCCGGGACGCGTTGAGCGTGGCGTGGCCACGCCGCGTCGGGCATCCTGTCGCGATGGTTCAGGAAACTCCCGACATGGCCCCGATCAGCGACGACGACGTGCGCTGGATGCGCCACGCGCTCGCGCTGGCCGAGCGCGCCGAGCGTGAGGACGACGAGATCCCGGTGGGCGCCGTGCTGGTCTCGGCCGGCGGTGACGTGCTCGGCGAGGGCTGGAACCGCAATATCACCCTGCGCGATCCCACGGCCCACGCCGAGATCGTGGCGATGCGCGAGGCCGGCCAGCGCCTGGGCAACCACCGCCTGCTGGGTTCGACGCTGTACGTGACGCTGGAGCCGTGCGCGATGTGCGCGATGGCGATGGTGCACGCCCGCATCGCCCGCGTGGTCTACGGCGCGCGCGATCCCAAGACGGGCGCCGCCGGCAGCGTGTTCGACCTGCTCGCCGATCCGCGCCACAACCATCGTGTGCGCGTCGACGGCGGCGTGCTGGGCGAGGAGGCGGGGGCGCGATTGACGGCGTACTTCCGGCGCAAGCGGGGCAAGGTGGACGTTCCGCCGGCCGGCTAGGCCGCCTTACTCCCCGCGCACGTCCAGCCTGTCCTTCGCCAGCTGTTCGTTGAGCTCGCGGTCCAGCATGCGCAGGCCGAGCTTCGCCTCGTGCCCGAGGCAGACCGACGCGCCGAACATCAACAGCACGCCGATCACCGCCAGTCCGGTCGGCAGCAGATCGAGCCGGTAGCCGAAGAACGCATCCACGGCGATGCCCAGGCTGGTGCCGACGAAGGCGCTGATCGCCGCGTAGAGCATGCGCACGGAGGCCAGCACGAGGTACGAACGGCGGCGGTGGATCGCGATGCGCGCTTCCTGTTCGACCCGCGCCGGCCCTTGCGGCAGGCCACGCAGCACTTCGATGTCCGAACGCATCCGGTCCACCACGCGCGCCAGGCGGTTGTTCGACGAGATCAGCAACGAACTGGCGGCCGTCAGGAAGAAGGCCGGAGTGATCATGGCCGAGACGACGGCGTAATGCGAAGGGTCGATCGGAACGGGCGAGGGCATCGATGGGTTCCGTGAGTGCGGTGCGAAGCCGCGGGATGGGCTGCCTGTATGATGCTCCGGACCTCATTCCAGTGCGAGCGCATGGCGGCCGTCCCTTCTTCGAACGACGAACACCTGATCTGGATCGACCTGGAAATGACCGGGTTGGACACCGACCGCGACTCCATCCTGGAGATCGCCACGGTGGTGACCGACAAGCAGCTTAATGTGCTTGCCGAAGGGCCGGAGCTCGCCATCTCGCATTCGCTCGCGCGCCTGGAAGCGATGGACGAATGGAACCGCAATCAGCACGGTCGCTCGGGCCTGTGGCAGCGCGTGCTCGACAGCAATGTCAGCCTGGCCGAGGCCGAGGCCCGCACGGTGGGGTTTCTGTTGCAGTGGGTGCCGGCGGGGAAATCGCCGATGTGCGGCAATTCGATCTGCCAGGACCGCCGCTTCCTGCACCGCCTGATGCCCCGGCTGGAAAAGCACTTCCATTACCGCAACCTGGACGTCAGCACGATCAAGGAGCTCGCCCGTCGCTGGGCGCCCGACGTGCTGGCCGGCGTCAACAAGGACGCCCGCCATACGGCGCTGAGCGACGTGCGCGACTCCATCGCGGAGCTGCGCCACTACCGCGTCTCCATGGGCCGCCTGGGCGGCCTGCCGGACGCCTGAGGCTCAGCGCAGCTCGGGCGGCGTCTGCTGCTCGGGCGAAGGTGACGACGACGCGGACTGCTGCTCGGGCGAGGGCGACTGCGCCGGTGGCGGCGAAGGGTCGTTGGATGCATCGTTACGAATGGCGGCCTCGGTGATGCGCCGCTGCGCGCGGATGTCGCGCTGCGCCGCCTGGATGCTGATGCCCGCCTTGTCGAACGCCTTCTTGATGCGCTCGTTGAGATCGCACTTGGTCGCGAAGTGGTCCGCGTTGCTGACATGGCAGCGCACGCCCAGGCGCACCGCCACGTCCGCCAGTTCGTACACGACCACGTCGGCCGCCGGCTTGTCGAGGATGCGCTTGTCGGCGCGCATGATGGCCATGATGGCCTCGCGCGCGGTGTCGATGTCGTCCTCGTAGCCGATGCCGATGATCAGCTCGATGCGCCGGCGGGTGTCGGGCGTGAGGTTGACGATCGGCGCCGTCGTAATGAGGTTGTTCGGCAGCACGATGGTCTGGTTGTCCGCGCCGCGCAGCCGCGTCTGGAAGATGCTCACCTGTTCCACCGTGCCGCTGCTGCCGCCGATCTGCACGACATCGCCTACGCGGAACGGCTTGAGCGTCACCAGCATTACGCCCGAGGCCACGTTCGACAGCGAATCCTTCAATGCAAGGCCGATGGCGAGGCCGGCGGCGCCGAGGATGGCGATGAACGACGTGGGCGCTAGGCCGAAGAATCCCTGCAGGATCGCCATCAGCAACACGATCACCAGCACGATGTAGAGCACTCGGCTGATGAACTGTTGCGAGGTCGTTTCCACGTGCGCCCGCGTCAACGCGCGTCCGGTCGCGCGCACGACCCATTTCGCGACATGGTGGCCGATGTAGAACACCAGCAGCGCGCCGCCGATCTTGATGCCGACGTCCATCGCCCACGTCCAGAACTGGTCGGCCGTCAGCGTGCTGATGTGGGCCGGCGGCGCGAGTTCCTTGGTGAAGTCGGGCAATGCATCCTGCAGCAGAGGCTGGGGGCTGGGATTCGCGGACAAAACGGGACCTCCTTGCAAACGCGCCCGCTCGGCGCGCGATGTAAACGATACAGGCCTTCAAAAATACGACGCCCCGCATAAGCGGGGCGTCGCGGCGTCGCAGATGGTTCAGGCGCGGGTCGCGATGGCGCCGTTCGGCATCAGGCGGCGGCCTTCGCCTTTGCCTTCGCCAATCGCAGCCAGGTGTCGACCACGGTATCGGGATTGAGCGACACCGACTCGATGCCTTGCTCCATCAGCCACTCGGCGAGGTCCGGATGATCGCTCGGGCCCTGTCCGCAGATGCCGACGTACTTGCCCTTGGCGCGCGCGGCCTTGATCGCCATCGACAGCAGCTTCTTCACCGCCGGATCGCGCTCGTCGAACAGCTTGGCGACGATGCCCGAGTCGCGGTCCAGGCCCAGCGTGAGCTGCGTCAGGTCGTTCGAACCGATGGAGAAACCATCGAAGATGTCGAGGAACTCGTCGGCCAGCAACGCGTTGGACGGCACTTCGCACATCATGATGATCTTCAGGCCGCCCTTGCCCTGTTCCAGCCCGTTGGCGCGCAGGACTTCGACGACCTTGCGGCCTTCGTCCAGCGTGCGCACGAACGGGATCATCACCCAGCAGTTGGTCAGACCCATCTGCTCGCGCACCTTGAGCACGGCGCGGCATTCAAGCGCGAAGGCCTCGCTGAAGCTCGGATCGACGTAACGGCTGGCGCCGCGGAAGCCGATCATCGGGTTCTCTTCATGCGGCTCGTAACGCGAACCGCCGATGAGGTTGGCGTATTCGTTGGACTTGAAGTCCGACAGGCGCACGATCACCGGATGCGGCGCGAACGACGCCGTGATGGTCGCGATGCCTTCGGCCAGGCGATCCACGTAGAAATCGACCGGGCTGCTGTAGCCGGCCATCTTCTCGTCGATCTTCTTCTTCGTCGCCGCGTCCTGCTGGTCGTATTCGAGCAGCGCCTTGGGATGCACGCCGATGTGGCTGGCGATGATCATTTCCAGGCGCGCCAGGCCGACGCCGGCGTTGGGCAGCATCGCGAAATCGAACGCGCGCTCGGGGTTGGCGACGTTCATCATCACCTTGAGCGGGGCTTCGGGCATCTTGTCGAGATCGGCAACGTGGCGCTCGAAGGGCAGGGTGCCGTTGTAGATGAAGCCGGTGTCGCCTTCGGCGCAGCTGACGGTGACTTCCTGGCCGTCCTGGATCGTGTCCAGCGCGTTGCCCGTGCCGACGACGGCAGGCACGCCCAGCTCACGCGCGATGATCGCGGCGTGGCAGGTGCGGCCGCCGCGGTTGGTGACGATGGCGGCCGAGCGCTTCATCACCGGCTCCCAGTCGGGGTCGGTCATGTCGGCGACGAGCACGTCGCCCGGCTGCACGCGATTCATGTCGGCCAGCGAGCGCACCACGCGCGCCACGCCGGTGCCGATCTTCTGGCCGATGGCGCGGCCTTCGCACACGACGTCGCCGCGCTTGGTGAGCTGGTAGCGCTCGATCTGCGTGGCATGGCCGCGCGACTTCACCGTCTCCGGGCGCGCCTGCACGATGAAGAGCTTGCCGCTGACGCCGTCCTTCGCCCACTCGATGTCCATCGGGCGGCCGTAGTGCTTCTCGATGGTGAGCGCCTGGCGGGCGAGTTCGTGCACGTCTTCATCGCTGATGGAGAACGTGTTGCGCAGCTCGGCCGGCGTGTCTTCGGTGCGCACGCGCTCGCCGGGCTGGTCGGAATACACCATGCGCAGCTGCTTGGCGCCCATGCCGCGGCGCAGGATGGCCTGCTTTCCCTGCAGCAGCGTCGGCTTGTAGACGTAGAACTCGTCGGGATTCACCGCGCCCTGCACGACCATCTCGCCCAGGCCGTAGCTGGAGGTGATGAAGACGACGTCGCGGAAGCCGGACTCGGTGTCCAGCGTGAACAGCACGCCCGACGAACCGACGTTCGAGCGCACCATCAGCTGCACGCCGGCGGACAGGAACACGTCCTCGTGCTTGAAGCCGTGGTGCACGCGGTAGGCGATCGCGCGGTCGTTGTAGAGCGAGGCGAAGACTTCCTTGACCTTGTGCACGACGTCGTCGGCGCCGGTGACGTTGAGGAAGGTCTCCTGCTGGCCGGCGAACGAGGCATCGGGCAGGTCCTCGGCGGTCGCCGAGGAGCGCACGGCCACGGCGACGTCGCCGCCGCCGTTCTCGTCGCACAGCTGCTTGTAGGCCTTGCGGATGTCGGCGTCGAGGTCGGCTTGCAGCGGGGCGTCGATGACCCAGCCGCGAATCTCCGCGCCGGCGGCGGTCAGCGCCGGAACGTCCTCGACGTCCAGCGTGGCCAGCTTGTCGTAGATCCGCTGGTGCAGGTTGTTGTGGTCGATGAAGGACTTGAAGGCCTCGGCGGTGGTCGCATAGCCACCGGGAACGGAGACGCCGAGCCCGGCGAGGTTGCCGATCATCTCGCCCAGCGAAGAATTCTTGCCGCCGACGCGGGCCAGATCGGTGAGCCGCAACGCGTGCAGCCAGAGGATGTTCTCGTTCAAGCGGGCGATCTCCAGACGATCTGGTAAGAGGGACGGCAACGCACCCGGGCGCGTGGTGCGCGGCGATCCGGATATGATCGCCTGCACGCCGAGGGCATACAAGCTTGATTCATCGGCGTTTTTTGTATTGTGAACGGCGAGTTCAGGAGAAAACCCGATGGCAGGCGTGCGTCCCGTGTTCTATGTCTCCGATGGTACCGGTATCACTGCCGAGACCATCGGCCACAGCCTGTTGACCCAGTTCACCCAGACGCGCTTCGTGACCGACCGCATTCCGTTCGTGGACAGCGTGGAGCGGGCGCGTGAAGTGGGCGAGAAGATCCGGGCCGCAGCCGAGGCCTACGGCGTGCGACCGGTGGTCATCAACTCCTGCATGGACGCCGAAGTGAGCACGGCCTTGGCCGAGAGCGGGGCGCTGATGCTGGACGTGTTCGCGCCCTTCATCGAACCGCTGGAGCGCGAGCTGCACCAGACCCGCGAGCGCCGCATCGGCCAGGCGCACGGCATGGCGGACTTCGACACCTACCATCGCCGCATCAATGCGATGAACTTCGCGTTGACCCATGACGATGGACAGAGCATCGACTACGACGAAGCCGACCTGATCCTGGTCGCGGTGTCGCGCGCGGGCAAGACGCCCACCTGCGTGTACCTGGCGCTGCATTACGGCGTGCGTGCGGCGAATTACCCACTCACCGAGGAAGACCTCGAGCACGACCGCCTGCCGCCGCGCCTGCGGCCTTACCGCAACAAGCTGTTCGGCCTGACCATCGATCCGGTGCGTTTGCAGCAGATCCGCCAGGAGCGCAGGCCGAACTCGCGCTATGCGAAGTTCGAGACCTGCAAGCGCGAAGTTGCGGCCGCCGAAGCGATGTTCCGTGCCGAGCGCATCTCGACGTTGAGCACGACGAACACCTCGATCGAGGAGATCTCGAGCAAGGTCCTGACGACGTTGGGGATCCACCGCGAGATGTTCTGAACAGCCGGGCCGGAAGGCCTGGAAAAACCGTCGCGGGGAATGCTTACCGTAGGCCGACCCGTGGCCCCCGTCAACGCTGCCGCGAAGAGGTTGTGCCGTGTAGCATCGTCTCCATATCGATGCTCATGTCCCAGTCTCTCGCCACCCGCCGCGCACGCATTCCCAGGATCAGCCGCTTCGGCTGGCTGATGGGGCTGTACGCTGAAAACCATGTCCGCTTCGAGCGGCTTTTCCCGTCCGCGGCGCTGGCGGTCGGCAGCTACCACTCCAGCGTCGGTGATGGCCTGGATCTGCAACTGGACGTGATCGAGCGCCACCCGTACACGACCGAGCTGCGTCTGACGTACGCGCTGCGCGATCCGGTCACCGGCCAGCAGGACCCTTCCGCGTTCCTGCGCCTTTATCACGATGCGCGCCAGCTGGAAGTCACCAACTGCTACGTCGGCCGCCGCTGGCAGGACGTCATCGGCATGTACCCGCCGGCGGCGGAAGTCCTCGATCACCGCACGCGGATGAACACGTTTCTCGGAAAGTGGCTCGAGTATCTAGCGGAGCGGGGACATGGTGTGGCAACATTGCGCCCCGTTGACGCCGGGACCATTTCCGGCGGCACCGACGAAAAAAATCTGGCAGCGAACGCTTGACGACATCGCTGAACGCCCGCTAGAATTTTCGTCTTTCCAGCACGTGGGGCCATAGCTCAGCTGGGAGAGCGCCTGCATGGCATGCAGGAGGTCGCCGGTTCGATCCCGGCTGGCTCCACCATCTCCTCACGGAGATGCCGCTGCAAAGTTACAAACCAGTTTTGTCCCCATCGTCTAGAGGCCTAGGACATTACCCTTTCACGGTAGCGACCGGGGTTCGAATCCCCGTGGGGACGCCAAATAGTGAAACGCAGCAGGGCTCCGGAAACGGGGCCCTGTTGCGTTTTGTGTGCCCGTGTTTCAGCAACGACACGTCCGCCAGGCGCATGCCCGACTTTCTGCGTGACGCATGGCGGGCCGGGCGCTCATCGTGCGGGCTTCGCATTCTTCGATGCAGGCGCCGTGCGCTCGACGGTGGCCTCGTGCGCGCGCTTGGCCAGATCGTCGAGGATCGGGCATTCGGGTCGGTCGTCGCCATGGCAGCGGCGGGCCAGCTCCTGCAGTGTGCGTTGCATCGCCTGCATCTCGGCGATCTTTGCGCTGAGTTCGTCCACATGCGACTGCGCGAGCCGCTTCACTTCCAGGCTTGCGCGCGAGCGGTCGTCCCAGAGGCCGAGCAAGGCTTCGATCTGCCGGATCGAGAAGCCCAGGCTGCGCGCGCGACGGACGAAACCCAGGCGATGCACGTCGGCTTCGTTGTAGAGGCGATAGCCGGCGAACGTGCGGCTCGGCGGCGGAATGAGGCCGATGCTTTCGTAGTGACGGATCATCTTCGCGCTGACGCCGCTGAGCTGCGCGGCTTCGCCGATGTTGTGCAGGCCCTGTTGCCGGGCGTCGGCGAGTTCGGGTCGTGGCATTCGAGGCATCGGTGGCTCCTTGCGGCGTCAGTGGTGATGCGCGCGCCATAGGCGCAGCAGCAAAGTGTTGGAAATCACGCTGACCGACGACAGCGCCATGGCAGCGCCGGCGATCACCGGATCGAGCAGACCGAACGCCGCCAGCGGAATGCCGACGACGTTGTAGGCGAAGGCCCAGAAGAGGTTCTGGTGGATCTTGCGTGTGGTCCGGCGCGAGATCGCGATGGCATCGACGACGAGGCCCGGCTCCGCACGCATGAGCGTGACGCCGGCGGCGTGCATGGCCACGTCGGTGCCACTGACCATCGCAATGCCGACATCGGCCGCCGCCAGCGCGGGGGCGTCGTTGATGCCGTCGCCCACCATCGCCACGGTGCCATCGCTGCGCAGCGTGGCGATGACCTCTGCCTTTTCCTCCGGCAAGACGTTGGCGCGCACTGAGTCGATCCCGAGCTGCGTGGCGACCGCATGGGCCGCGCCGGCGTTGTCGCCGGAGATCATCACGGTGCGCACGCCCAGGGCATGCAGCCGTTCGATGGCCTCGCGGGCACCGGCGCGTGGCGTGTCGCGGAAGGCGAGGACGCCGCGTAGGCGAGGGGGCTCATCGCGCGCGGCCGTCGCGATCCAGGAAAGCGTGTTTCCCGACGCCAGCAGCTCCTCGCTGCGCGAGGACAACGGCGAGGTATCGATGCCGGCTTCGTGCATCATCCGGGCGCTGCCGATTAGGACCGTCTGGCGTTCGAGCGTTCCGCGCAGGCCGCGGCCGGGGAGGGCCTGCACGTCCTGCGCGGTCATCTGCGGGAGTTCGACCGCGGCCTGCACGACGGCGCGGGCCAGTGGGTGCTCGCTGCCGCGCTGCACGGCCGCAGCCTGCGCGAGCAGGGCGTTCGTGTCGCCATCCAGCGCGATCGCCTCGCTGACCACGGGACGGCCTTCGGTCAGCGTGCCGGTCTTGTCGAAGGCGACCACGTCGATGCCGTGCGCGGTTTCCAGCGCTTCGGCGTCCTTGATCAGAATCCCGGCGCGCGCGGCGACGCCGGTGCCGGCCATGATCGCCGTCGGCGTCGCCAGCCCGAGCGCGCAGGGGCAGGCGATCACCAGCACCGCCACCGCGTTGAGAATGGCGCGGTTCCAGTCGCCGGTCGACAGGCCCCAGCCAAGCAGCGCCAGCAGCGCGATCCCGACCACGATCGGCACGAACACCGCGCTGATGCGGTCGACCGTCCGCTGGATCGGCGCCTTCTTCGCCTGTGCGTCCTCGACCAGGCGGATGATGCGCGCCAGCACGCTTTCCGCGCCAATCGCCGTGGTTTCGACTTCGATGCGGCCTTCGCCGTTGATCGCACCGCCGGTCACGCGATCGCCCTCGAAGCGTGCGACCGGCAGCGATTCGCCGGTGATCATCGATTCGTCCGCATGCGTGCGGCCTTCGACGATGCGGCCGTCCACCGGGATGCGCTCGCCGGGAAGCACGACGACGAAATCGCCGATGCGGACCTGTCCGATCGGCACCTGCGTTTCAACGCCATCGCGACGCACGCGTGCGTTGGCGGGGCGCAAGGATTGAAGGGCGCGGATCGCTTCGGTGGTCTGGCGCTTGGCGCGTGCTTCCAGCCACTTGCCCAGCAGCACGAGCGTGATCACGACGGCGGAGGCCTCGAAGTACAGCGCTGCGTGAGGACCGCCAGTGAGCAGGTGGTAGAGGCTCAGCCCGTAGCCGGCGCTGGTGCCGAGGGCCACCAGCAGGTCCATGTTACCGGTGCCGGCCTTCAGTGCCCGCCAACCGGCGCGGTAGAAACGCGCGCCGAGCCAGAACTGCACCGGCGTCGCCAGCGCGAACTGCACCCAGCCCGGCAGCATCCAGTGGACGCCGAACGGCGTCGCCAGCATCGGTAGCACCAGCGGCAGGGAGAGCGCCACGGCGAGCCACAGGTGGCGGCGCTCGCGTGCGTCCGCGTCGCCGTGCGCATGTGCGGGCGTCGCGTCGGCGGAGGTCGCATCGGGCCGCTGGGCGCGATAACCGGCGGCCTCCACGGCCGCGACGAGGCTTTCGACGGTCACGTGTCGCAGCACGCGGACACGCGCGCGCTCCGTGGCGAGATTCACGCTCGCCTCGATCACGCCGGGTACGGCGCGCAGGCTCTTCTCGATGCGGCCTGCACACGAGGCACAGGTCATGCCGCCGACGGCCAGTTCGATCGACTGCTCGGGGATCGCATAGCCGCTGCGCACCACCGCCTCGGTGAGCTGGGGCAGGGCGACGCTGCCGTCGGTGATGACGTCGGCGCTCTCGGTGGCCAGGTTGACGCTGGCCCGCAGCACGCCCGGCAGCGCGGCCAGGCTGCGTTCGATACGGCCCGCGCACGAGGCGCAGGTCATGCCCGCAATCGGCAGGCGCAGCGGGGCGGGGGATACGGCGACGGGATTCATGCTCGCTCCATCGGAATCGGTCCGGATGGGCGAAGGATCTGGCTTCCCACCATGGGAAGGTCAACGCGCCACCGAACTCCCCGCCGCCCGCCTGGGGCGGGTGGCGTGGGAAGCCGGTGGCGCGTCGTGGTGGGCATCGGTCAGAACCAGAGCCGCAGGCCGGCGAGCAGGCGTGTGTCCTCGACCGGCTCGCCTTCCTCGCGGCGGTGGTCGGCGGTGTCGCCGTAGGCGCGCTCCCAGCCCACGCCGACGTAGGGCGCGAAGCGGCGGGTCACCTCGTAGCGCAGTCGCAGGCCCGCTTCCAGCGAGGACAGCCCCGAGCCGATTCCACGGTCCGGATCGTCCTTCCCGTACAGCGTCGCCTCGACGCGCGGCTGCAGGATGAGGCGGTTCGTCAGCAGCAGTTCGTACTCCGCTTCCAGCCGGGCCGCTGTGGCGCCGCGCTCGCCCACATAGGCCGTGGCCGATACTTCGAACTTGTACGGCGCCATGCCCTGCACGCCGATCGCCGCCCAGTCGCGCGCGTCGCCCGGCTTGAAGTCGTGCTTCAGGCCGGCCACCACGTCCCACCATGCCGAGACGCTGCGCCCGTACAGCACCTCCAGATCGGCCGATTCGGTCACACCGCGCTCTCGTTCGCCTTCGCTGCGCAGCCACAGGCGGTCGGTATCGGTGCCGAACCACGCCTGTGCTTCCCAGGCTTCGCCTCGGCCGTGGTCGAGATCGACGGCTTCCAGCCGATCGATCAGCACGAAGCTGTTCCACTCGCTGGCATGGTGCATGTCGTGTTGGAGCGCAGGAAACGCAGCGGCACGATCGGCGTCGGTGATCGGCGCAATGGGCTCGACAGGCTCGCGCGGCGCGTCCATTGCGTGCCCCATCTGCGCGTGATCGTGCGCATCAGCCGGTGGCGTGGTCGGTGCCGGATGCGCATCGTGATCGTGCGTCGTCGGCGGTGGCGTGGGCGCATGGGATGCATGCTGCGCCCACGCGGTCGGTGCACCGGCGGCGAGCACGAATGCGAGCAGGGTGTGCGTTCGCCTCATGCGCGCTCCTCCACGCGCACTTCGCGCATCATCCCGGCTTCCATGTGGTACAGCAGGTGGCAGTGATAGGCCCAGCGGCCCAGCGCGTCGGCACGCACGCGGTAGCTGCGTTTGGTGCCGGGAGGCATGTCGACCGTGTGCTTGCGCAAGTGGAAGTTGCCCTGTTCGTCCTCGACGTCGCTCCACAGGCCGTGCAGGTGGATCGGGTGCGTCATCATCGTGTCGTTGACCAGCACGATGCGCATGCGCTCGCCATAGTTGAGACGGACCGGCTCGGCATCCATGAACTTCTGCCCGTTGAACGACCAGGCGAACTTCTCCATGTGGCCGGTGAGGTGCAGTTCGATCTCGCGCGAAGGCTCGCGTCCGTCCGGATCGTCGAACAGGCTCTTCATCGCCGCATAGGTGAGCACCGTGCGGCCGTTGTCGCGCAGGCCGATGCCGGGGTCGTCGAGCTTCGGTGCCGGCGACATCGTCTGCATGTCCACCAACGGATTGTTGCGCTCGCTGTCCGGATGCGACGGCATGGCGTTCATGCCGTCGGCCATCGCGTGCGTGCCGTGCCCCATGTTGGCGCCGCAACCGCCTTCCATGTCTTTCATGCCCATGTTCGCGCCGCAGCCGCCCTCCATGCCCTTGGCGCCGTGCGCGTTGTGATCCATGCCGCCATGACCCATGTCGTCCATCGTCAGGATGGGGCGCGGATCGGGCGCGGGAAGCGGCGCTTCCAGTCCGTGACGCACCGCGAGGGTGCCGCGTGCATAGCCGGTGCGGCCCATGTCCTGCGCGAAGATCGCGTAGGCGTCCTGGCCCGAAGGTTCGACGATCACGTCGAAGGTTTCCGCCACGGCGATGCGGAACTCGTCCACGGTGACCGGATGGATGTACTGGCCGTCGGCGGCGACGACGGTCATCTTCAGGCCGGGGATGCGTACGTCGAAATACGTCATCGCCGAGCCATTGATGAAGCGCAGCAGCACCTTCTCGCCGCTGCGGAACAGACCCGTCCAGTTGCCCGCCGGCGCATGGCCGTTGAGCAGGTAGGTGTAGGTGTGTGCGTTGATGTCGGAGATGTCGGTGGGCGTCATGCGCATGCGCCCCCACTGGCCGCGGTCCCGCAGCGTCGCCGACATGCCGTCGCGGGCGACGTCGTCGATGAAGTCACCGACGGTGCGTTTGTAGAAGTTGTCGTGCTCGGCCATCTTCTTCATGCGCCGGAACAGCGATGCCGGATCCAGGTCGGTCCAATCGGACAGCAGCACCACGTGCTCACGATCGAAAGCAAAGGGCGCCGGTTCACGCGGATCGATCACGATGGCGCCGTAGAGCCCGGCCTGCTCCTGGAACAGCGAATGGCTGTGATACCAGTACGTACCGGACTGACGGATGTCGAAGCGGTACGTGAACGTCTCGCCGGGATGGATGCCGTCGAAACTCAGGCCCGGCACGCCGTCCATGTTGGCCGGCAGCAGGATGCCGTGCCAATGCACGGAACTGGCCACGGGCAAACGGTTGGCGACGCGAAGGGTGACGGTGTCGCCTTCGCGCCAGCGCAGCACGGGCGCCGGCAGCGAGCCGTTCACGGTCACCGCCGGTCGCGTGCGCCCGGTGAGGTTGACCGGCGCTGCATCGATGGCGAGATCGAACTGCGTGCCGGAAAGAGTCTGAGGTTGGGGCCCCCGGAACTCAGCGGCCGAGCCGGGCAAATGCCACAGGCCCGCGCCTGTGGCGACGCCACCGGCCGCCAGGCCTGTGACGAAACGTCGACGAGACGGCGAGGCCGCGCGTTGGCGAAGTGGATCGAACTTCATGGGATGGCTCCGTGAATCATGAGGATGCGGTCCACGACCGCGAGGCGGCCGGGAACGCAACGTCGGATCAGCACACCTTTGCGGTGTGCACGGAGTCAGCCGATAGGTGGTCGGAGCAGATGCGGCAGCGGCGGAGACGGGCGATCGATCTGACGCGGCTGTGCCCTATGGCGCTCCGGCGGAAGACCGGCCGGAACGGAAAAAATGGCGATGGCGGCGGTCGCATGCTGCAGGCAGTCGCAGTTGCAGTGCGAGGATTGGCAGCAGTCCGGAGCACCATCATCCATGCCCGCGGTCGCGCAATCGTCATCGGCGTGCGCATGCATGGCCGCCACTTCATCGTGTGACGATTCGCCATGACAAGGTGGTGTGGCGGCCTGTTCGCCGGGCGCACTCATTGCCAGATGCGCAAGTCCCATCTGCGTGGCAGCCGCCGTGTAACCGGTTCCGTTGAGAACCAGCATCAAGCAGAGCAGCGCACGGAGTACGAGATGCGACATTTTCATAGTCTAACGTGTCTGAATAGAGGGGGGAGCCACTCACGGTTGTCTGAACGGGCAGGTATATACTCCAGCGTATGCAAGTGGCCGGCCCCCGCCGGCATCGAATGCGGCGGCGAAGCCACCGTATTCCAGGAATGATGCAAGGAGCCCACTTGGTATTCCAGATTGTTCTCGCCGATGACCACCCCATCGTCTCCAGTGGCGTGCGGGCGCTTCTGGAACAGCATCCGGGGCTGCGTGTCGTTGCCGAGGCGACATCGCCCGATGAGCTGCTTCGTGTCCTGGAAAGCACCGACTGCGAAGTGATCGTCACCGATTTCAACATGCCCGGTGAACAGGCCGCGGACGGCCTGAGCCTGCTGCAGCTGCTCGGCCGGCGTTGGCCGGAGCGCCACGTCGTCGTGCTCACCCAACTCGCCAACCCCGGCGTGCTCAACAACATTTCGCGCTTGCAGAACGTACGCGGCGTGGTGAGCAAGTCCGACGCGATGAAGGAACTGCCGATGGCCGTGACCGCTGCCACGGCAGGCCGCAGCTTCCTCAGCTCCACGGTTCGCAAGCAGATTGAATCCGCGCAGGGCGACGCGGCCGATGCCACCTCCACGCTGTCCAAACGCGAGGGCGAGGTCATGCGTCTGTTCGCGCTGGGTCATACGGTGTCGGAGATCGCCCGGCAGCTCAACCGCAGCGTGAAGACCGTGAGCAGCCAGAAGGTCGAGGCGATGCGCAAGCTCGGTGTGAAGAGCGATCTGGAGTTCTACGCCTACGCACGCGAACACGGGCTGGGCTCGTAACTTTTCCCGATCACTGTCCCTGTGATCCATGCGAAGGCGGCCGATACCGGCCGCCTTCGTCGTTTCGGCCCATGCGCACTCCGCGATCAGTGGCGCTTGAGCATCTCCTCGCGCGACTGCTCGGCGCGCGACGCGCCAATGGCGGTTTCCACCTGCTTCACCTCTTCGGGCGGCGGCAATACCGCCGGGAAACCCAACGACTGGATCCACAGCTCACGTGCCCATCCCTTGGTGTGATAGAGGTGATGGTCTTCGTCCTTCTCGACCGCCTCGTGCGCCTGCTTGAGAATGCCGGCGTAGTCGGCGCGCGCCTGCTGCGCGACCTGGCCGATGAGTTCCCAGTTCGCATGGTCCTTGGTTTCGGCCAGCACCACGCATTCGGCGGCGACCAGTTCGGCGGCGGCCGGCTCGGCGGTCTTCATCGCCGTTTCGATTGCCTCGACCAGCGACTTGCCCAACTGCGCGACGATCGCCCGCCCGGGGCTCTGCTCCTCGGTGTCCATGCCCAATTGCTCGAACACACGCGTGAGCACCTGCTCGTGCGTGCGTGTCTCGTCCAGATACTCCTTCCATTCCTTGTGAAGGTCCTTGTTCTGCGCCGCCTTGATCGCGGCGGTGTAGATCTGGATGCCGCCACGCTCGGTTTCCAGCGCCTGCAGCAGCAACTCGTGGACCTGGGCTGCATCGAACTTCGACGTGCGTGCCATGTGCTCGTTTCCTGTCGTGTGGTGTGACCTTGTTATAGGAATCGGGCATGCCGGCGCGCGTGAAGAACCGCGCAATGATTCGTCAACGCAGCAGCGTCGCGGCGGGATGTACGCTGCGCCATGTTCAGGTTTCCAATCCCGCGCGGGGCTGTCCGCGTGGCGTGAAATCGTGGAGGCCCTTGCGCGCGACGCGCAGGGGAGGGGCGGCGGTGTCAGTCCAACGGCGCCCTGGCGCGCTCGGTCTGCGTCAACGGTGAGTGCCCGGACGCCGCAGGACCCATGTCGCATCGCGCGCGGCCGTGTACAGTCGGCCGCAGGCGCGGGAGACGCCTGCACGCCCCGGGAAACGCGCATGGTCCGGCTCGCCATCCTGCTGATCGGAACCCAGGCAGTGAAGCGCCAATGGCGCCTGCTGCCGTTGCTGGGCGCGCTGTGGATCGCGCTGGGCGCGCTGGTGTTCCTGGATGTATCCAGCGGCGCGCTCGCGATCGCCACCGATGTGCTCGGCGGCCTGTTCGTGGTGGAAAGCGTCCTCGTGCTGGCGAGCGTCTGGGCCAGCTCGCGCCGTGCGAAGGCCCCGCTGGTCGCGCGCGCGCTCGCCTTCCTGCTGTTCGGTCTGATGATCATGGACGTGCCGTTCGACCACGGCATTTCCGACAGCGTGCTGTTCGGCCTGGTGTTCAGCGCCGATGGATTGCTGCGCATCGCATCGGCCTGGGTCGTGCGCTTCCGGCGCTGGCCGGTGGCGATCTTCGCTGCGTGCATCGAGATCGTGCTCGCCGTGCTGATCCTCACCGACTGGCCCTGGCCGCACCGTTACGTGATTCCGTACTGCATGAGCGTCGCACTCATCATCTCGGGTCTGACGCTGGTGCGGCTCGGGCTGCAGCTCCGCAACCTGCCGGCGGGCGCGTCGATCACCGAACTGCCGATGTTCCAGTCCCGGCCATGGCATTCGCGAGGCGTTCTGCGCGACGGCGAGCAGCGCGTAGGCGAGGGCGAACTCACGCTGTATGTGTGGACCGCGACGGGTTCCATCGAGTCGCCCGTGCCGCGTCCGGTGGTGAACCGTTACATCGCGGCGGTGGACCGCAACGGCGTGGTATCGACCGGGCATGCCGCACTCGAACTGCACCCTGACGTCTACATCAGTCTGTACCCGGCGGTCGACATCGACCACTCGCCCGACGACTTCGCCCGCCTGTTGCGTGCGGGCACCGAGAACGACGTGCCCGGCCGCTGGAACGAAACCCACGAGATCGAGGTCGCGAACTGGCGCGCCCCCGATCGTCGCGTCAAGTTCCGCCGCTACAACGAAGCCTCGCTGCGCCGCTTCTGGCTCGACTACCGCCAGGACAGCACCTACAACCTCACCAGCCGCAGTTGCTCCACCGCGGCTTCGCTCGCACTGGAATGCGCGCTGGAAGGCAGCGTCGGCCACCGCCATCCCTGGCGCGCGTTCTTCCTGCTCCTGCTCGATCCCTACCTCTGGCTGGCGGCGATGCTGCGCCACCGAGGCGTGACGATGGCCTGGACGCCCGGCCTCGTGCTGGACTACGGGCGCGCGCTCAAGCGGGTCGTCGAACGCGAGCACCTGGGCCGCACGAACCGTCTTCCGCTGCGCCTGCGCCTGCAGGGCGCGCTGCGCCAGCGCGGAGCCCGCGCGGCATGACGGCGCAGGACAGCGTGCCCGCGCGACGCCGCACCGCCATCGCGATCGTCGCGGCGGCGTCGATGTTCGGGATCACGTACGGATTGTCGTCTCCGCTGATCGCGCTGGAACTGCAACGCCGAGGCCACGGCGAAGTGCTCATCGGCCTGAATGCCGCGATGCATGCGCTGGGCGTGCTCACGGTCGCGTGGATGCTGCCGCGCGCCGCCAGCCGGTGGGGAATGCGGCGGATCCTCATCGTGGCGCTGATGCTGGTCGGTGTCGTGCTGATGCTGTTTCCGGCCAGCGCATGGGTATGGCTGTGGTTTCCCTTTCGCTACGTGCTGGGCATCGGCTCCGAAGGCGTGCTGGTCACCACCGAAAGCTGGACGAGCCATCTCAGCGACGAGGCATCGCGCACGACGAACATGGCGATCTACACCGCGGCGGTGTCGGTGGGCCTGGCGATCGGTCCGCTGCTGCTGGGCCATGTGGGCTCCGGCGATGCGGTGCCGTTCCTGATCGGCGCCGCGCTGGCGATGGCGGCCTGTGCGTTCGTCGTCTTCGACCGCGCGCCGTCGCCGCAATTCGCGCATCGGCCGTTGTCGGGCGGTGTCGTCGGGCTCTTGCGGCATGCGCCCGTGGCGATGGCGGCGACGGCGCTCAATGCCGCGCTGGAAACCTCCGGCCTCACGTTCCTGCCGATGTACGCGATGCGGCTGGGCTGGAGCGAGCAGGGGGCGACCGCGCTCGTGGCGACATTGCTCGTCGGCGCCATCGTGCTGCAGGTGCCGATCGGCTGGCTGGGCGATCGGTTCGATCGTCGCCGTCTGGTGCTCGCGTTCAGTGCGCTGTCGGCGCTGGGCGCGTTGCTGTGGCCGTTCGCGATCGGCGTCGCCTGGCTCGGGCATGCCCTGCTGTTCGTGTGGGGCGGTGTGTTCGTCGGCATCTACACGCTGGTGGTGACGATCGTCGGCAGCCGCTATTCGGAAGGCCAGCTGGTGCAGGTGTACGCCGGCATGTCGGTGGCGTTCGGCATCGGCGCACTGCTGGGGCCGTTGCTGGCCGGTGCGGCGATGCACCTCTCGCGCGATGGGCTTGCGTGGTTCGCTGCCGCGGCGTGCGCCGCGTTCGGGCTGTTCGCGTGGAGGAGCCGGGCGCCGGCCTGATCGTGCGGGCGCAGGGCATCAGGCGCGCCTTCACGCCGCACATCAGCGTCCTATCGTCGTGCGATGGGCCCGGGCATGGTTGAATACGATCCCTAACGGCGCGCCGCGCGCACGCCATCCCTTCCGGTGTGGACGATGGAACAAAGCGTATTTCCCCGGCTGAACCCGCGGGTGTTCTCCAACGATGGAACCGACTTGCAGTTCTGCACGACCTGCGCGTTCTCCCAGGCCTGCCTGGCCGAGGGAATGGACAAGAGCGCGCTGGCGGAACTGCACGTGCTGGTCGAGCACGTTGGTCCCTTGCAGGAGGGCGAGTTCGTGTTCCGCCAGGGCGATCCGTTCGACGCCATCGCCGCCGTTCGCGCCGGCACGGTGAAGACCACGACGATCGACCGCAGCGGACGGGAGCAGGTGCTCGGTTTCCATCTGCCGGGCGAAGTCGTCGGCCTGAACGCCATCGACGGCAACACCTATCCGTGCAGCGCGGTCGCGCTGGATACGGTCATGCTGTGCCGCTTCTCGTTCCCGAAGATGTCGATGCTGGCCGGGCGCCTGCCGGGGTTGCAGCGGCAGTTGTTCCGCCTGATGAGCCGCGACATCGGCCATGCCTCGATGCTCGCCGGCGATTCCAGCGCCGACGAACGCGTCGCGGCGTTCCTGATCGGACTGTCGCGCCGGCTCGAAGCACGCGGGTTCTCGCCGCGCCGCTTCCAGCTGTCGATGCAGCGCGCCGACATCGCCAACCACCTGCGGATGACGCCGGAAACACTCAGCCGCATCTTCCGGCGCCTGCAGGGCAATGGATGGATCCAGGTGCACGGCCGTGAGGTCGAACTGCTCGACCGTGCACCGATGGACGAACTGGCCGCGCCCCTGCTGGATCACTGAGGCGGCGATGGCCGCTTACAACCGATGCGTGGCCGGCACTTCACTCGAAGACTGGCTGGCGATGGCGTGGTTCACATCGCGATGGCCGGCCTCGTCCTGGCGGACGGCGATGACGACGTCGCGCAGGCGGGCATCGCGCGGCAGCTGCCAGTAGTCGATGGCGAGCGCCGGCGCGGCGACGTTCTCGATGCGTCCGGCGTCGATCTCTTCCAGGTAGCGCGTGTAGCTCACGACGGCCTCTTCCTCGAAGTAGCCGACCAACCGGTGCGCCGTGCGGGAAGAGACGATGTACAGGCCCAGGTAGAACGTGAAGAACAGCGCCTGCGCGATCAGCACCATCATGCGTTCGAACCAGCTCGGCCGCGCGATCTCCATGAAGGTCATCAGGTGCATGCGCTCGTTGTCGGCTTCTTCCAGCAGCGTGCGGATCCAGCCTTCGTCGTCGCGCATCCAGCGCAGGCAGCGCAGGTGCAGCAGCGCGCCGCCGACCATGCCCGGGACTGCGGCGACCGTTTCCAGCACGATCGCGCGATTGCCGTAGCGCTTGGCGAACAGGGTGTCGGCGAAGAAACGCAGGGTGCGGGTGATGCCGTAGGCGATGCGGTCGGACAGGCCGGCCACCGTATGGTGGAGTTCGATCGGGATCGCCGGGGTGACGTCGGCTTTCATGGCGGGCTTCCGGGCCGGGCGGGGTGCCGGCCGATGGCGTGATGATCCGCCTCGCCCAAGGCACCCGGTTGATCTACATCAACCCGCCCTTCGATAGCCGGCGGCGGCGCCGTCTCACCAGCGCAGCATGGGCATGGGATTGAGCGGGTGGCGCAGCAGGTGCCGGCAGGAGAAGTGCAGCAACCGACGGTGGAAGCCCTCGTTGGGATAGTGGGCGAACACCTCGCGCCGGAACGCCCGCGGAATGCCGCCGGCAACCAGGCCGCGCGAGACGTCGGCCAGGTCGGCCAAGCGGAAGGTCTCCACCAGCGTGTCGTCCTGGTACGCGGTGAGCTTGTGGTGCTGGCCGATCATCTCGTCCACCTGCCAATCGCAATGGCCGTGGCCGTGCGCGTGCACCCAATCGTGCGCGCGTCGGCGCGACGGCGGCAGGTAGTCCCAGGTGCCGTCCGTCCAGATCCCCAGGTCGTGGAACGCCGCCGCGATGCTGATGGCCCGCAGCACGTCGTCGTCCACGCGCCGGCCGTGCATCTCCGCCAGCACGCAGCAGAAATTGGCGACACGGTAGGCGTGGTTGCGATAGGCGGCGAAGTCGCGGCCGAGCTGCGCGGCATGATGCTCGAGCACATCGTCCAGCAAGGGCAGGGCGGTGAGCATGGTCCCCTCCGGATGAGTGCCGGCCGCAGCCAGTCTACGCGCGCACCCTGCGTTGGCTTTGCCGGCTGTCCGGTTGTCGTGGCGTCCGTCGCGTGGTGGCGGGGGGCGATGCAGGCGACGCACGGACGTCCATCGCAGTCACGCCATCGCCAGCACGATCACGGTGCCCCAGGTGGTCAGGAGCACGTGCGCGACGGCCACCGACCCGGTATAGCCGATCACCGCGATCGGGCTGTCGGACTTCTCCTGCAGCGCCGCGAGGGCGGCGGTGAAGGTCTGCGCGCCGGAGATCGCACCCAGCAGCAGCAACGGGTCGATCCGCAGCACGCGCCGGCCGAACCAGAGCCCCAGCAGCAGCGGCGTCATCGTGACCAGCACGCCGCCGAAGAACAGCCCCACGCCCGACTCGCGCAGGGCCAGCAGGAAATGCGGCCCCGCACCCAGGCCGACCATCGAGACGAAGGCCGCCAGCCCGAAGGATTGCATCAGCTTCACAGCGGCGTCGGGGATGCGGCCGAACAGCGGGCGACGCGCGCGGACGTGGCCGACCACCAGCCCCGCCAGCAGCGCGCCGACGCTGGTGCCGATGCTGACGTCGATGCGCCCCACCGGCACGACCGCCAGCACGCCGAACACCGCGCCCAGGAAGATCGCGAAGCCCACGACGATGAAGTCGGTGGCGTCGCTGGCGCGCACGATCTCGCCCAGTTCGCCGGCCGCGCGCAGTACCGCCTGCTCCGGGCCGACCAGTTGCACCATGTCGCCGCGTTCGATCGTCGTGCCGGTGCCGATGGGGATTTGCTGCCCGTTGCGCAGGATGCGCCGCAGGAAGACGGCGCGGACCTCGTCGCACTGCGCGATCTGCGCCAGCGTGTGCCCGATCCAGCGCGCCTTGCACACGAAGACCTCGTGCGCGGCCATCGGAATGTCGAGCAGGTCGGCGTCATCCACTTCACGTCCGCGCTCTCCCAGGATGCCCACCAGCACCTCGCGCCGGCCGCCGACGGCCACCACGTCGCCGGCGTGTACGATGGTGGAGGCATCGGCGTCCAGCAGTACGTCGTCGCGTCGCAGGCGATACACGAACAGCCGCGCGCCTTCGATCAGGCGTTCGGCGGCGGCAATGGCCAGGCCGGCCATGGGCGCGTCGGCGGGCACGCGGTAGGCGCGTGTCTCGAAGGGTTGCCAGGCCGATGCGACGCCGGCGCGCTGACGCACGATGCCGTAACGGGCCTCCAGCGCGATCGCGTGCGCCTTCAGGTCGATTCGCAGCAGCCACGGCCCGATCACGGTGCAGGTCAGGATCACGCCGAGCGCGCCGGACACGTAGCACAGCGCGTCGCCGACGCCGACATGCGCCACGTAGCGGGCCTTCGTTTCCGCGTCGATGGGCAAGGCCTGGATGGCCTCGGTCGCCGTGCCCATCGCAGGCGATTCGGTCAGTGCCCCCGACAGCATGCCGGCGGCCAGCCCGGGATCCAGCTGCAGCGCGCTCGCCACGCCCCACGCGACCAGCAACCCCACGGTCGGCATGAACACGGCGAGCGCCGCGAATCGCCAACCGTCGCCTTTCATCGCCGAGAGGAAGCGCGGACCGACTTCATAGCCGATGCCGAACAGGAACAGCAGGAACACCAGCGACTTCGCGGTCGCCGAGACGGGCACCTCGAACGCCCAGCCCAGCAGCATGCCGGCCAGCAGCGATCCGGTGACGCCGCCGAGCACGAAACCTCGCACGCGCACGCCGCCCACGGCGTAGCCGATGCCCAGCGCGAGGTACACCGCCAGTTCCGGATAGCGCGACAGGATCGACGAGAACCACTCCATTCGGCCTCCCCCGGTCGCGCGGCGGCGCCCTTACAGCTTCGGTGGGTCGTAGAACACCATCAGGCGGACGTCGTCCAGGTCGGACTCGACGGGTCCTTCCTGTCGCACGTGCGCGTAGCGCAGGCGGATCAGCAGGCCCTGCAGGAAGCCATCGCCGATGGCCCACTGGAAGTTGAAGTCGTACTCGTCCTTGGCGTATTCGGTCGGCGATTGCGGATCGGAGCCGTCCACGTACAGCGCGTAGACGCTGGCGCCCTTGATCGTCTGGAAGGTGTAGCCGGCGCGCAGCAGCCAGGCGTCCTCGCCGTCGCGGTTGAAATCCTCGACCTGGACGCTGGTGTAACCGGGGTAACCGCTCCAGGGGTTCTGCATGTTGGTGTCGCCGCCGGCGCGCGTGTAAGCCGCGGTGAACAGCGCGCCGCCGTAGCCCAGTTCGGCCTTCGCGCCCCACTGGTCTGAGGAGAAGTCCGCGCCGCGCAACAGGTCGTCGCCGGCGCTCGACTGGTCGGAGTACTGCAACGCGAACTGCAGCTTCAGCTTCTCGGCCAGCGGAATTCCATAGCGGGCCTCGGTGTAGAAGATCTGGATGATGTCATCGCTGTAGTAGCCGATCGCACCCACCGAGAAGGCGCCCTTCTTGAAGTTGGCGCCCAGCGCGTAGACGCCGCGCTCCACGCCGTCCGGCGCGCCCGCGTCCTGCGCCATGGAGACGAACTCGTCGGAGTTGCGCTCCTTGATCTCATCGAAATACCCGCCGCCCACGCGCCACTCCGGACGCCCTTCGTCGCCGCCGTAGAGGCCCTGCAGGGTGATGGCCTGGAAGGTATTAGGCGTCATGCGCGCGTCGTTGCGGTTGATGTAGGGCGTGTCGATGCCGCGGCGGCCCAGGCTCAGCCGGGTGTCGTCGTTGATGAGGAATTCGCCGTAGACCTCGCCCAGCACGGTGTAGCCTTCCTGGCCGGGTTTCAGCAGCAGCGTCCCGTCTTTATCCTCGGGGCCGTAAAGCTTCTGCGAGGTATAGCCCGTCGCGCCGAAGGCGAACCGCTCGCGGAAGTAGCCGGTCTTGAAGCCGACCGAGCCACCCAGCGCCCACGCTTCGCTTTCGGTGTTGTCGTACTTGTCGCGACCCAGGTAGAACGTGCGCGCCTGCACGTCCCATTTGGTGTCCTGCCACGCCTTGCGGCGCGTCTCGCGTATCCACGCCGCGCGGTCGCGCGGGGCGAACGCCTCGTCGAGCGGCGTCTGCCCCTGTTCGGTGGACGACGGCTCCGCCTCGACGTACTCGTCGTCTTCCACGCTGGCAGGCGGCGCGGCCTGCGTCTGCGCATGCGCGGAGCAGGCCAATGCGATCGACAGCAGCCCACAGGTCGCCATGGGAGCTGCGCGCGCGACAAGACGGTAAGCCTCCATGGCTCCTCCTTATTGCGAAAGCACCATCGCGAAGTAACCGAACACGGTGTACAGCACGCCGGACACCGCGTAGCCCACGGGGAATCCGACCCACGGCACCGTGCTGTCGATCTCCTTCGCCGCCTCGCGTGCGGGGCCGGAGTGCGAACGCGATCCCGCCACGCCGCCCATCAGTACGGCCGGGTTGATCTTGAAGACGTGGTAGCCGATCGCCCAGGTGATGAACGGTGGAATGGTGCTGGCGATGAAGCCGGCGAGGAAGATCTTCACCGCGATCGAACCGGTGAGCTGCTCCAGCAGCGTCGCGCCGGCGTTAATGCCGACGATGGCGATGAAGGTCACCAGCCCCAGGTCTTCCAGGATGTTGCGCGCGGCGTTGGGCGTGCTGCCGAAATAGCGCAGGCGCGAAACCACCGACGACACCAGGATGCCCGACAGCAGCAACCCGCCCGCGTTGCCCAGGCCCACGGAGAAATCGCCGACGGGCACATTGATCTTGCCCACCAGCAGGCCCAGCACCATGCCCGCGGACAGCGTGAGCAGGTCGGTCGAGGTGCTCGGCCGCGCGACCTTGCCCAGCAGCCCGGCGGCCTTGTCGACAGCGCTCCTCAGGCCCGTCACGAAGATCACGTCCAGGCGCTTGAGCGGCGTATCGGCGCCGAACGGCAGCGGCTCGCCGGAGCGTTCCACGCGCGTCACCTGCACCTGGCCGGCGAAGTCCTCCGCCGCCAGCGCACGCAGCGGCTGGCCGTCGAACTTCTTCTCCGTCACGAGGATCTCGGCCTGGTCGAGCGGCACGCTCAAGGCCTTCGGGTCGTCGACTTCGGCGCCGATGAGCCCCAGGTTGTCGGTGAGGTCCTGCAGACGTCCGCCCAGTGCGATGACATCGCCCTGCTGCAGTACGAGGTCCGGCGCGGCGCCGAGCACCTCATCGCCGCGCCGCACGTTGGCGACGCGATACTGCGGGTACGTCTTGCGCAGCTGGGCGATGCTCTGGCCCGCGGTCTGCGCATTGTCCAGCCGGTAGGCGCGCAGGCCGCCGCCACGGTAACCGGTGAGCGCGGCGTCATCGACGTTGCGCACGCCGTGCTTGAGTTCGTACTCGCGCGCGGCCTTGCGCGCGTCCACGCCCCACCAGCGCGGCAGGTATTTGCAGATCAGGATGATGCCGACCGTGCCCCAGATGTAGGTCACGCCGTAGCCGAGGGCGATCATGCCCGACACTTGTTCTGCCGTGACGCCCGCAGGCAGCTTGTACGCGCCTTGCTCCACGGCCATCTCGGCGGTGCCGATGGCGGCCGACATCGTCTGCGAGCCGGCCAGGATGCCGCCCGCCGCGCCGGCCGGCAGGGCGAGCATCTTCGAGGCGATCACCACCAGCACCAGGCCGAGGACGGCGCAGATGACCGCAAGGATGGTGAAGGTGATGCCGTCCTTCTTCAGGCTGTTGAAGAACGCCGGGCCCACGCGCAGGCCCACGCCGTACATGAAGAGGTAGTAGAAGAGCGACTTGGCGAAGTTGTCCAGCTGCAGCTTCACGCCGTAAGTGGACGCCCAGGTTGCCAGCGCAGCACCCACCACCACGGCCGCGGCGACCATGCCCAGGCCGTAGCCTTTGACCGAGAACTTTCCGACCAGCACCGCCATGCCGAC
Source organism: Lysobacter sp. FW306-1B-D06B (assembly GCF_038446665.1). Lineage (NCBI taxonomy): Bacteria > Pseudomonadati > Pseudomonadota > Gammaproteobacteria > Lysobacterales > Lysobacteraceae > Lysobacter > Lysobacter sp. FW306-1B-D06B. Next base: position 2,768,718 of record NZ_CP151802.1, read on the forward strand.
GGTGAAGAACAGCAGGATGTACGGATTGTCGGCGAGGAACTGAAAGAACCCTTGCATGGCGGCAGTCTCCTTGCGTCCTTGAGTCGGTCAGTGCAGCGAGCCGGCGCGACGGCCGGCCAGTGCAGACGGCTTGATCAGCTTGATGCCCTGCGCGGCGTGGTAGCCGTGGATCTCCTTGACGTCCAGCTTGCGCATGAACGCGATCGTGTCGGCACCGATGACCTGGCCCGGCACCATGATCGGGAACCCGGGCGGGTAGGGAATGACGAAGTTCGCCGACACCATTTCCGGGCCGTCGCGCAGACGCTTGTCGATGTCCTCGCTGCCCAGTCGCACGTACTCGCAGTTTTCTTCGTCGTAGGCCATGAAGAACGCGGGCCGCATGTGGCCTTCGTTGCTGGCGCCGTCGGGCTGGTCGCGGAACGCGTCGTGGAAACGGCTGAAGTTCGGCAGGTCCGGAACGTCGGTCATCAACGCGCGGACACGGTCGTCGAACACCGTCCGGTCGAGCGCGCCGCCCTGCGACAGGCGCGATTCGATCTCACGCGACAGGTCGGCCAGCGCCTTGATCAGCAGCGCCGCATCGCTGTGCGTGTTGTTGATGTTGGTCTGCACCAGGACGCTGTTGCGCGAGGTCTTGTTGATCTGGATGTCGAAGCGTTCGGCGAGCAGCCCCTTGAACTGCGTGCCATCGAACCCGGCCGCGCCGCAGATCAGCGTCAGGCGCGTGGGATCGAGCGCGAACTCGTCGTGATCCAGTGCCTCGATCGCGTCCAGCCAGCTCGAATCCGGCGGGCCGTAATCGCGCAGTCCCGACTCGCGGAACTCCGCGGGGATCATGTCCTCCGGCGTGGCCACGCGGAAGTATTTCGAGATCAGCGGGTGCGTGTTGATCGCACGGCGGATCTTCAGCGCCAGGTCGGTCATGCGCAGCGTGAGGCCGTAGCCCTCCAGTTCCATCTGGCGCCGCGCAAGGTCGAGGGACGCGATCAGCTGCAGGTTCGGCGAGGTCGAGGTGTGCGCGAAGAACGCCTCCTCGAAGGGGCCTTCCACGTGATGGAAGTCCTCGTCCCACACCAGCATCATCGAGCCCTGGCGGAACGCCGACATCGACTTGTGCGTGGAATTGGTCTGGTACACGCGGATGCGTACGCGGTCCGGGTCCGGCAGCAGGCGTTCGTCCAGCAGCGCCGGATCGGCCGGGTCGAACTCGCCGCGCTTGGCCTTCCACGCGGCGTATTCGTCCCGGTAGGCCTGGCTGTGGTAACGCTGCGTGAGCACGGCGGCCGCGCCCATCGCGGTGCGGCGGCGGTGCATCGGGTTGAAGCGGGCGAAACCGAACCAGGCTTCGTCCCACAGGAAGATCAGGTCGGGCTTGATCGCCAGGCATTCCTCCATCACCCGGCGCGGGTTGTACATGTGGCCGTCGAAGGTGCAGTTGGTCATGTCGACGACCTTGACGCGGTCCAGCTTGCCGCCGGCGGCGCAGTCCAGCAGCGCCTGCTTGATCGTGCGCAACGGCACCGCGCCGTACATCGAGTACTGCGTCAGCGGGAAGGCCTCGACGTAGTAAGGCTGCGCGCCGCTCAACACGAATCCGTAGTGGTGCGACTTGTGGCAGTTGCGGTCGACGATGACGATGTCGCCCGGCTTGCACACCGCCTGCACGACGATCTTGTTGGACGTGGAGGTGCCGTTGGTGCCCAGGTACGCGCGCTTGGCGCCGAACGCACGCGCCACGGCATTCTGTGCGCGTTTGATGTTGCCGGTGGGCTCCAGCAGGCTGTCGAGCCCGCCGGTGGTGGCGGAGGACTCGGCGAACAGAATGTTGGTGCCGTAGAAGTGGCCCATGTCGCGGATCCAGTTGGATCCGAAGATGGACTTGCCGCGTGCGATGGGCAGCGCATGGAACGTACCGATGGGCCGCATCGCGTACTTCTTGAGGTTGTCGAAGTAGGGCGTTTCGTAGCGGTCGTTGACGCCGTCGATGATCGACAGATGGATCTCCATCGGCTCTTCGACGTGGTGGAACACGCGCCGCAGCGGCGCGGCCTCGTCGCTGCCGGCGACCGATTCGGGCGCGCGATCGGTCAGCAGGTACAGGTCCAGTTCGGGCCGCGAGTTCTTGATCGTGCGGGCCAACGTGAGCGACATCGTGCCCGGCCGCACGTCGTCGGCATCCAGTGACACGTGCCGGGAGACGAAGTCCTTGAGATCGGGGATGTCGTGATGGGAGGAGAATCCGAAGCCGTCGACGAGCACCACGGCCTGCAGGTCGTGGTTGACGATCATCGCCAGCGCAGCGTCTTCGAAGCTGCCGGCATGCACGACGGCATAGTGGAAGGGATCTTCCGCTCGCCGCATGCGCCGCATTTCGTCCTTGGAGCGCAACCACTGCGCGGGATCGGCCGGCGTGACCACCAGTACTTCGAAGTAGGGCTTGTCCTGCACGCCGAGGATGTCGGGCGGCAGCGCATCGAGCACGTTGCGGTCCAGATCGTCGTCCAGCTCCCAGGCGTTCTCGTCGCGCCGGTAATCGCCCGACAGGATCGCCGAGGACACCTTCTGCACCAGCCGCGCGAACAGGGCGGCATCGCCGTCGGCCAGCGCCTGGCGCAGCGCGGCCAGCAGCCGTTCGCCAGGGTAGGCCCAGCATTGTTCAAGCCGCATGGCTTCAGCGAACTGCTTGGTGCAACGCTCGCGGCCTTGCGCGGCATTGGCCCCGCCACCGGCCCACGCGCGAGCAGCGGCGTTGAGGTGGCGCCACTGGTCGGCGCGCAGCGAAGCGGCGACAAGAACGTTGGCAAGTCGCGGCGATTCTTTCTGGGAAGGATCCTGGTTCATACCCGTGCTCCGTACGCATGGCGGCGACAAGCTTCTGGCAGTGCAGGCCAGGGCCGGGCGGCTCACGTGGAGCACGACGGCTCAGGCTAGTGAAAGCAATCCTCGCCAAAGCCTATGCCCGGAAAAATGCAGGGAAAATTGGCCCTTGGCCCAACAACCGCCGTGCGTGTGAAGGCGCTGCGGCCGCCTCCCGTCGGCTAACCGCCCTGCGTGGGCCCGTCCCAATGCGCTTTGGGCACGATTTTTGGCGACTCCGGGTCGGCTTCGTAGTTGGGCGACATGATCTGCACGCCGGCTTCGTTGAAGGCGTCCTGGATGTTGGCGTGCAGCGTGCTGCGTGCGATCAGGCGCTGCTGCACATCGGGAATGCGCGCGCGCAGCACGTACTCCACGTAGAAGTCGGACAACGCCGCCTGGGCGACGAACGGGGCCGGCGTGGATTGCACGCCCGGCGTGCGCTGCGCGGCATCGAGCAGCAGCCGGTGCACCTGCCGCCACGGCGCGTCGTAGCCGATGGTCACCTTCGCTTCGATCCACATGCCCGGGCCATCGGGATTGCGCGAGAAGTTCTGCAACTTGCCGCCGAGCACGACGTTGTTCGGATAGCTCACTTCCACGCCCAGCGGCGTGCGCAGGCGCGTGGTGAACAGGCCGATCTGCTGCACGGTGCCTTCGGTGTCGTCGATGCGGATCACGTCGCCGGGCGTCATCGTGCGCGAATAAAGCAGGGTCAGGCCGCCCGCCGCCTGGCTGACGATGCTGGAGGCGCCCAGCGAGATCATCAGGCCGACGAACACGCTCAGGCCCTTGAACGCATCCGTTTCGGCGCCAGGCAGGTACGGGTAGGCCATCGCCAGCGCGAACAGCCAGATCAGCGCGGTGAAGATCTTGCGCGTGGGTTCGGCCAGTTGCTGGTCGATCCCCAGCAACTGGAAGCGCCCGGCTTCCACGCCGTGGAAGGTCACGCGCAGCGCCTGCGACACCAGTCGGGCGAGGATGAAAATGAGGAACGCGCTGAACAGCCCCGGCAGCGCGGAAACGATGGCATTGCCCAGGCTTACGGTGCGCGAGGTGATCCAGCCCGTCATCGCCGCCGCCCACGGCTGCGTGTAAGGGAAGCGGCCGAAGGCGAAACGCAGCCATTCTTCGAAGGTGAGGGCGACGATCAGCCACATCGCCAATCGCGCCAGCCCGCGCGCACTGGCGATGAGCCCGGCGAGCATCTGCCGTGCGGATTCGCTCTTGAGTTGCGCCAGCCGCGCGACGACCCAGGCGTCGACCCGATGGCGCACGCGCAGCACCAGCCGGTACAACAGCCACAGCAGCGCGATGGCGGCCACGGTGGCCACCGCCACCCAGAGCAGGCCCTGCAGAACGCGTTGCGGCATGCGGGCCTGTTCGCCCGCGCGCACCGCGGTGTCCAGGCGCGTGATCGTCTGCGCGCGCAGCTGATCCAGGCTCTGGCCGCCCAGCACGTCGCGGTCGGCCGGCACGATCACCGTGACCAGTTGTCCCGACAGGAGGATCGCCACGCCCTGCGGCACCGCCTGGTAGCCGACCTTCGCCATGCCGGGTTCATCGACGATGCGCGCGATGTTGGCCTGCGCCACCTCCGCGCGCCGCGTCGGTGAGTTGCCGAAGAACGGCACGCGGAAGGTCACGATGTCGCGGTTGAAGTAGCGCAGCGTCGCCGGTGCGTGGGCAGGCGGGGCGGCGGCGGCCGGTGGCGGTGCGGGCTCGGGGGCGGGCTGGCGCGCACTCGCGGCGCAGGCGAACGCGGCCAGGGCGATGCCGAGCATCGTCCCCGCGAGATGCCGCATCACGTGGCGGTGGCCGGCCTCCATGGGCTGTCGTCAGAACCGGTAGACGGCGCCAAGGCGAATGCCGCTGTCGGTGAAGTCGAGGTTGCCGATGAAGTCATCGCGCCGCGAGTCGGCTTCGATCCTGCGCACGGTGTAGTCCAGCGACAAACCGGCCCGCTCCCACGGGAACCACTCCACGCCCAGGCGGCCGAAGGTGATGTCCGCATCGATGTTGTCGATGTCGGCCGAGAAATAGCCCACGTCCGCCGAGAACCGCCAGTCGTCCAGCGGTGCCCAGCGCCAGCTGCCGCCGATGCTGGGGGCGGGCAGGTCGGCGTCGACGTCCTCGCGGATCGCGCCGTCGATGCGGTTGCCCTGTGCGTCCACCTGCAGCGATAGCTCCAGGTTCATCCGGTACCAGACCAGGCCGACGCGCGGGCCCAGCGCCCAGCGGTCATTGTTCACGCCCCACCAGACGTAGTAGAGGTCGTACGCGTCCAGGTCCACTTCGGCGCGCAGCGTGCTCTGCGCCTCGAACGTCGTGTCCTCGAAGGTGATCGACCGGTTGGTCGTGCGCGAGGCCGACGCGTCGTCCTGGTAGTAGGACAGGCCGAACTCGTGGTTGTCGAACGGCCGCCAGGTGACGCCGACGACCGCGACGGTATTGCTTTCGTCCAGGCCGAGGTCGCGCTGTAGGTCGATGCGCGTGCCCGACTCGGTCTCGCCGTCGGCCCGCACTTCGGTGTCGAACTCGGTGATGTAGCCGCCGATGCGGGCGCTGAAGGTGTCCAGCGGCTCGATCGCGCGGGCCTGCATCGAGGTCATCGCCAGCAGGACTGCCAGGGGAAGGGCAATGCGGGTGTTCATGGTGCCTCCCATCGACATTGTGTGGTTCAACGTGACTGTGCCGCCGTGCGCAGCCCGACCAGGCGCGCGACCATGATCGCCAGGTAGAGCTGCCCGATGATGGCTTCGAAGACCGCCAACCCCCTCATCACCGGCGTGGCCGGCGCGAAGTCGCCGTAGCCTAGCGTCGCCAATGTGACGAAGCTGAAATAAATCGCGTCTCCCATGGAGACTCCACGGGGCGGCACCAGTCCGCCGGCCAACAGCGAGCCCGGGTCCAGCCGCGCCACCGCCGCATAGACCACGCCCCAGCACACGCCGATCAGCAGGTAGGCGCTGAGCGCCGCGTACAGGCGTTCGGCCCGGATGCGCACGCTGGCAAGGGAATAGCGCACCGCGCGGTAGGCCGCGATCAGCGCGATCGCGCCCCACGCCATCGCCGCCGCCACCTGCAGGGCGGTGCCGGGCAGGGTGGTGGAGATCCAGCGCAGGGCCAGGGCCACGGCGATCAGGCCCCACAGCACGCGGCGCTCGCCCAGCAGCAGGGAGGGGAAGACCGCGGCGACCAGGTTGACCGCCAGGAAGGCTTCCATGAGCGTGCGCCCGAACCGCATCGCCTCCAGCAACGGGCCGATGGCGATGGTCAGCAGCAGCGAGAAGAACAGCATCGCGTAACGGTGCTGGCGCAATGAGGACGGGCTGCGGGAGATCGGCGTGTCCATCCTCAGCCCGACGCATCCGGCACATAGAAGAACACCGCCGCCAGGATCAGGTACACCGCCAGCAGCTGCACGCCGCGCAGCCAGTCGGTGCGTCCGTCGCTGGTGATCTGCCCGGTGATGAGCACCGAGAACACGATCGTCAGCACCAGCCCCGGCCCGAACACCAGCCCCATCGGATGCGGCCCCATCACGTAGCTCAGCAGCACCAGCAGCGGCGCCACCAGCAGCGCGAGCTGCACGCTGGCGCCCATCACGATGGACATCGCCAGGTCCATGCGGTTCTGGCGCGCGGAGACGATCGCCGTGGCCTGTTCGGCCGCGCCGCCGATCACCGCCAGCACGAACACGCCGGTGAAGGCGTCCGACAGCCCCAGTTCCTCGCTCGCCGGTTCCACCGCGCCGACCAGGATCTCGCTCAGCCAGATGATGCCCAGGCTCACCGCCGCCAAGACGATGACCGCCTTCTTCGGGCTCCACAACGGGCCGTGATGGGCGTGGGCCGCGTCTGCGTGCGATGACGACGCCGTATCGGCGGCCTGCGCCGCCTTGCGCGCGTTGGCGGCGCGACCGGCGGCCAGCGTATAGCCCACGTTGGCGACGTAGACCAGCAGCAGCGCCACTGCGATCCAGGCGCTGATGGAGTTCAGCGCTTCCCCGGCGTCGGGCACGATGGCGCCGTAGCCGGCGGGCATGATCAGCGCGATCACCGCCAGCGTCAGCATCGTCGCCTGCGTGCGCGCGGAGCGGGCGTCGTAACGCTGTTCACCATGGCGCACACCGCCCACCACCATCGCCACGCCGAGCACGAACAGGATGTTGCCGATGATCGTGCCGGCGATGGACGCCTTGACCATGTCGTGCAGGCCGCCGCGCAGCGCCGCCAGCGCGATGATCAGCTCGGCCGCGTTGCCGAAGGTCGCGTTGAGCAGCCCGCCGATGCCCGGCCCGAGACGCACGGCAAGCGAGCCGGTGGCCTGCGCCATCAGCGAGGCCAGCGGGATGATGCCGGCACCGGCGACGAGGAAGATCAGCAGCGAGCGCTCCGGAGCGAAGTGCTCCAATGCGATCGCGATCGGCATGAGGATGAGCAGCCATTTCATCTCGACCGACTCCTCACTGGGTGGTGGCGGGTGTGGCGGACTCGTTCGGTAGCGCTTCGTTCGCGGCCACGTCCTGCATCTGACCGAAGCTGCCGCCCAGGGCGAGGTGCAGGTCGACGCGCCGGCTCAGGCGTTCGCGTTGCACGCTCAGCAGGGCGATCTCGGCCGACCAGGCCGCGAGCTGGCGCTGGCTCACCGCGCGCAGATCGGAGCGGCCGATGCGATAGGCCGATTCCTCCATGCGCGTGATGTCTCGGTTGGCCTGCGTGGCCTCACTCAGGATGCGTTCGCGCTCGGCCAGCACGCGTTCGGCGTTGAGCGCGTCTTCGACTTCGTCCAGCGCGATGAGCGCACGGCGCGCGTAGTCGGCCACGGCTTCCTTCTGTTCGGCGGTGCGAAGGTGCACCTGGCCCGTCAGCGCACCACCGGTGTAGATCGGCGCGATCACGGTGGCGGAGGTGCTGCTGATGGTCTTTTCCAGATCCTGGCGCGTCTCGACCACCTTGTTGCTGATGCGCCCGTACCCGGCGGAAAGCGAAAGCGTGGGCAGCATCGCCGCCTTCGCTTCGCCGACGCGGTCGAACGCGGCCGCGACACGGCGCTGCGCGGCGATCATGTCGGGACGACGGTCCAGCACGTCCATCGGAATCCCCACCGGCACCGGCGCAGGGAAGGGCGTCAACGTGCCGCGCGCGGCCAGCGTCGCGCCCGGATACCGGCCCAGCAGCAGCTCCAGCGCACGCAAGGCCTGGCGATGCGCGAGCTCCATCTGCTGCTGCGCGTCCTGGTACGTGGCGAGGTTGGCCTGGGAGATCATGACCTCGCTCTGCGTGCCCGCACCGACGCGCACCCGATCGCCCGACAGATCGACCAGCCGCTGGCCGGCATCGGCCATCTCGCCGGCGAGCGCGACCTGCATGCGCGTTTCGTTCACCACGAACCACGCGCGTGCCACGCTCGCGGCCAGCGACTGTTGCGCATAGCGGTAATCGGCGCTGCTGGCATCGCGCGCCGCGCGGGCGGCGTTGCGCGCGTAGCGCATGCGGCCCCACAGGTCGATCTCCCAGCTCAGGCGCAGCATCACGCCGCTGAGCAGGGGCACCAGGTCGGAGATCGGCTTGGAGCCGCCGCGCCCGATCAGCCCGATCGCCGGCTTGAGGTTGGCCTCGGCCATGTCGACCTGCGCGTTCGCCTGCTCCACGCGCGCGGCCGCCATGATCAGGTCCGGGTTCTTCGCCAGCGCCTCGTGCACGAGCTGGGTGAGCGTGGGATCGTTGAAGCTCGCCAGCCAGTCCTCGTCGATGCGCGCGGCGCTGACCTGCGCGGACCAGTTCGGCGGAATGGCGACCTGGCCCAGCGCCTGTTCTCGCACCTCATCGCCGGTGGGCTCGGGCAATACCGCGCAGCCGGCGGCGAGCGTGAGCACGCAGGCGAGCCCCAGCGGAATCGCCTTGGTCGCGCAGTGGCTCGCCGGGCGCGGGCTCATCGTCGCCTCAGTGCAGTTTCAGCACGAGCCAGTCGAGCTTGCTGCCCACCCGCAGGATCACCTTGCGGATGATGTGCAGCAGCTTGCCGCGTTCGGTGTAGATCGCGCCCTGGCCCTGCGCGCCCATCGCGATGAAGGTGTCGGCGTCGCGCCCGGTCGGACGCAGGCGCACGGCGATGCGGCCCAGCGGAAGCGGCGTCGTTCCGCTCTGCGGAATCATGCCGCTGATCGGCAGCTGGCCCGTGGCCGAAGCCCAGACGATCGAATCCACCGCGCATTTGATGATGCGGTTGGGGTGCGTCTTGAGCGCGATCTCCGCCTCGTTGCCGGGGGCGACGTTGGCCAGTTCGTTCTGCGAGAACATGGCCAGCACGATCTGCTCCTTCTCCACGAAGCTCATCACCGGCGTGAGCGGCAGGCTGGCGGCGAAGGAACCTTCACGCAGTTGCAGGTTGATGACGGTGCCGTCGGCCGGCGCGTAGACCGTGGTCTGCTCCAGCTGCCAGCGCGCCTGGATGATCTGCGCCTTGAGCTGTTCCACCGCCGCGCGCGCCTGCGCCACTTCCGACAGCTGACCACCGGGCGTCTTCGCCGAGATCTTCTGCTGCACCTGCGCCATCTGCGCGGTGGTGGAGGTCAGTTCCGAACGCAGGCTGGCCGCTTCGGTCTGCGCCTGCTCGTGATCGAACTTGGAGCCGGCGCCGGTGGAGGCGAGTTCGGCGGTCTGGCGTTCGCGCTTGATCGCCAGGGCGAGACGCGAATTGAGCGCATCGCGCGTGGAGCTGGCCTGGCGCAGTTGCTCGTTCAGTTCACGCTGGTACGCCTGCGCGGTGTCGAGCTTGGCCTCCATCTCCGGCAGCTTGGCCTCCAGCGCCGCCAGCTCCTGCTGGAAGGGCACCGGGTCGATGCGGAACAGCACCTCGCCCTTCTTCACCGGGCGATTGGGCTCCAGCGGAACGGCGATCACGCGCCCGCTCACGCGCGGCACCACCTGCACCACGTAGTTGATCACGCGCACGTCGGAGGAGGAGGGCGCGACCACGTTGAGGATCAGGATCATCGCCGTCAGCGCGAAGATCGGCAGCGAGACCACGATGATCTGCGAGACGAAATTCCACGGCAGCCACTTGAACTTGAAGAAGATCAGCCAGACGAAGAACGAGTAGATCAGCAGCAGGATGATCTCCATGATTCACTCCTCGTCGCCGGCCACAGCGGGCCGTTGCGGCTTCGCGTTGGCATTGCCCATCGCCATCGCCATCTCCAGCGATCGGATGCGGCGGCGCAATTCATCCACTTCGGCCTGCGATTCGGTGGCGCGAGCATCCACGACGGGCGCCTGCGGTTCCGGTGGCGCGGCGCGTTCAGCATCCTGCAGCGGCGTGAGCGCATCGCCGCCGTGGCCGTGGCGGTCGTCGACGTCGGTTCCGTAGGCCATGCGGTGCAGCACCGGCTTGGTGTAGGCCCACAGCCAGGCCAGGGGCCACAGCAGGCCGCCGAAGAACAGCGACAGCAGGCACAGCGTCTTGATTGCGTCCAACTGCGGATGGCGGCGTTTCTCGGCGATCTTCTCCGGCAGGATGTGCACGATCCAGAACACCGCGATCAGCACCACCGGCACGATGATCAGCGCCAGCCAGGCGACGACATTGGCGGCGGCGTCGAGGGCGTCGCCGCTCAACAGCGAGGCGTGCGCCAGGGACGGCGCCGTCGCAAGCGCAAGCAGGACGACATGCGGCGCGCAAGCGCGCCCGCGGACATGGCGGTTATCCGGATTCATGGCTCTTTCCCCGCGTCGCGGGGCGCCACGCCGCCGCGATGTTCCACCGCTCCCAGGATCGCGCCGATCAGCGACTCGTCGTCCACCGGCTTGCACAGGTAGGCCTCGGCGCCTCCGTTGAGCGCACGCTGGCGGCCCTCGGTCGTGTCGTTTCCGGTCAGCACCACCACGGGCACGCTGAGCTTGCGTTGCTGGAGCGCGTCCTGCACGTCGAAGCCGCTCAGCCCCGGCATGTGAAGATCCAGGACCACGCAGTCGGGCGCGCTGTCTTGCGCGTGGCGCAGGAATTCGTTGCCTGATGCATAGACCAGGACCTCGAATCCGGCGGACCGAAGCAGGCGGTGCAGCGCACGGCGCACGTCTTCTTCGTCATCCACCACGGCAATGGTGAGCGATCGTCCGAGCATCGCCGCAAACCTCGCGCGAGCCGTCCTTCCCCCGCAATTGGCCCTTGGCCCAACACACCCTTCATTGCGCACAGGAGTACATTGTTCGGCGCATCTGCCCCAAACGGATCAAGTGTCCGCGCGGCAAGAAGCGTGCCGACCCGCGCCCTCGCGTTGCGTGGCCGTTTTCGCGTCGCGTCCGCGTTGTGCGGATACGCAGGAAACGGCGACGTCCCCTCCAGGCAAGGATGACGATGAACTGGGTCGCCCTGACATGGCCGATGCTCGCGGCCGCGAGTCTGGTGCTGGGACTCGTGCACGGGCTGGTATGGCTGACCCAGAAGCGTCTGGGCGTGCATCTGGCCTTCGCCATCGCCGCTGTGGCGGTCGCCGCGCTGATCCTGCTCGAAATGGCGGCGCTGTACGCCACCTCGCCCCAGCGCATGGGCGAACTCATCCGATGGATGCACCTGCCGGTGGCCGTGATGGTCGTGGCGATGGTGTACGTGGTGCATGTGTCGTTCGGGCTGGGCTCGCGCTGGCTGGCGCTGGGCGCGGTGTCGCTGCGCGTCGCCGCGCTGGCCGTCAACTTCGCCAGCCCGGTCAACCTCAACTTCCGCTCCATCACCGCCGTGGCGCGCACCGAGTGGTGGCAGGCGTCCGTGCACTATCCGATCGGTGAGCTCAACCCGTGGGTGCTGCTGAGCCAGGCGAGCAACGCGTTGCTCCTGGTCTATCTGCTCCAGACGATCTTCCGCGGCATCCGGGCCGCCGAGGAGACCCGCAGCTCGGTGCTGGTGATCTGCGGCGGCTGGTTGCTGCTGATCGTGGTGATGATGACGTCGGCCCTGCTGATGGCGCTGGGCGTGCCGCGCATTCCGCTGACCGCCACGCCGAGCTTCGTCATCGTCGTGCTGGCGATGAGCTGGCAGCTCGGGCGTGATCTGTTCAAGTCCGAGCGCCTCACCCATCTGCTGCAGGAGAGCGAAGTCCGCCGTCAGCGCGTGCAGAAGGACCTGGAACTGGCGGCGTCCGCGCCCGGGCTTGGGCTGTGGTCGTGGGACGTGGCGGTCGACGGCTACGTGGAGAACGCAAGCAATCGCGAGATTCTCGGCGGTGCGCCGGGCGATCTCGACGTACGCAGGGCGCTGTTCGGCCGCACCGGCTCGCCGGGGCGCGAGGCATTGGAGCGCCGCTTCGCCGAGGCGATGCGCCGGCCTTCCTGGGAGCTGGAGTATCCCATCGTGCGCGACGACGGCGAACGGCGCTGGGTCAGCCTAACCGGCAGTGTCGAAGCCACCGCGGACGGCCAGCCGACGCTGGTGCGCGGCGTCACCCGCGACGTGACGCGGCTGAAGAACGAGCAGGAAGTGCTGCGCATCCTGCTGGAAGCCGCACCGAGCGCGCTGCTGCTCGCCGATGCGCAGGGCATCATTCGCTACGCCAACCTGCAGGCGTCGCGCGTGTTCGGCTATGAAGACGCGAACATGGTGGGCATGCATGTCGATGCGCTGTTGCCAACGTGCCCGGACCTGCGCAAGTGCGAGCACCATCGACATGACGCGGTGCATCCGATTGCACGCGAAATGGGGCATGAGATCGACCCGGTGGGCGTGCGCCGCGATGGCACGGAGTTTCCCATCGAGGTCGGATTGAGCCCGCTCACGTTGGCGAACCAGCCGCACGTCGTGGCCTCGGTGACGGATCTGACCGAACGCCGCGAACTGGAAATGGAGATGGCGATGGAGCGTGAAGGCATCGCGCATCTCTCGCGTGTGACCATGCTGGGTGAGTTGTCGGGCTCGCTCGCGCACGAGCTGAACCAGCCGCTGGCCGCGATCCTCAGCAATGCTCAGGCCGCCCAGCGCATCCTGCGCCGCGATCCGTCCGACATCGGCGAAGTGCAGGCCATCCTCGGCGACATCGTCGACAACGACCGTCGCGCCGGCCAGGTTATCAACCGATTGCGCGGGCTGCTGAAGAAGGAGCACCGCGAGCAGTACCCGTTGCTGATGAATGAAGTGGTGCTGGAGTCGATCCGCCTGATGCGCAACGACCTGCTCAACCGTCGCGTGGCGTGGCGCATGGATCTCACGCCGGGCATCCCGCGCGTGGTGGGCGACCGCATTCAGCTGCAACAGGTGCTGCTGAACCTGATCTTCAACGCCTGCGACGCACTTCCCGAAGAGAATTGCGAGCGCATCGTCACCGTGCGCACCGTGCGATCGGAACTGGGGGTGTGCACCGAAGTGGTGGACAGCGGGCAGGGCATTCCGGAAGCGATGCTGGAGACGATCTTTCGCCCGTTCGAATCCACCAAGCCCAACGGAATGGGCATGGGGCTGGCCGTCTGCCGTACCATCGTGCGGGCCCACGGCGGGCACATCTGGGCGGAGAACCGGGAAGCCGGCGGCACGCGGGTCTGTTTCGATCTGCCAGGCGTGGAGTAGCGGCCATGTCCACCACCACCGCACTTGTTCATCTGGTCGACGACGACGCTGGCGTCCTCAAGGCATTGGCGCGACTGCTGGCAACCGAAGGGCTGGAGGTGTCGCTCAGTCAGTCCACGCGCGAATTCCTGGCCCGTTACGATCCCGAAGTGCCCGGCTGCATCGTGCTCGACCTGGCGATGCCGGAAATGGGCGGGCTGGAGTTGCAGGCCTTGCTGGAGGGGCAGGGCGTGACCCATCCGGTGATCTTCCTCACCGGTTGCGGCGACATTCCCTCTACCGTGCGTGCGATGAAGGCCGGTGCGCTGGACTTCCTGACCAAGCCGGTGGAAGTGGACGCATTGCTCGACGCGGTGCGACGCGGCATCGACCTCGACCTGGAAGCACGACGCGTGCGCGATGAGAGATGCGAGGTCAGCGCGCTGATCATGACCCTGACCCCGCGTGAGCGCGAAGTGTTGCGGTACGTCCTGTCGGGCCGGCTCAACAAGCAGATCGCGTCCGAGCTTGGCATCGTGGAGAAGACGATCAAGGTGCATCGCGCTCGTGTGATGCAGAAGCTCGGCGTGCGCTCGGTGGCCGAACTGGTCCGGCTGGCCGAGCGCGCGAAGATTGCGCCGTGTGAATGACGCCTCCCCCTGCGTGCAAGGGGAGGGAGCGCAAGCTCACCGCTTTCCCTGGCCCGCCGCCTTCAGGATCAGATCGGCGATCTCCTTCGGATGCGACACGAGCGAAAGATGGCCCGCATCCACTTCGATCGTGGTTGCCTTCATGCGCTTTGCGAGAAAGCGCTCAAGATCCGGATTGATCGTTCCGTCCTGGCGCGACACGGCGTAGAACGCGGGCTTGTCGCGCCATGCGGCCTGCGTGGTGCGTTCGCCGAACAGCGTCGCGGCGGTGGCGCCCTGCACGGCATAGAGCACATTGGCCTTCTGCGGTGCGACACCATTGGCGAAGTAGGACAGGAACGCGTCCTTCGACAGCGTGGTATAGCCGTCGTGTGTCTGGATGCCCGCGCGCACCGGGCCGGTGGGGAACTTGCCGGAGAGCGCGACGAAATCCTCGCCCGCATCCGGCGCACGCGCGGCGACATACACCACGGCGGTGACCTTGGGATCGTTGCCGACCTCGCTGATCACGGTGCCGCCCCATGAATGCGCGACCAGCACCGTCGGGCCGTCCTGTTGCGCGAGCGCACGCCGCGTCGCGTCGACCGAATCCTTCAGCGAACTCAACGGGTTCTGCACCGCGGTCACGTTCAAGCCGGCCGCCTGCAAACGTGGAATGACCTCGGCCCAGCTCGAGCCGTCGGCCCAGGCGCCGTGGACGAGGACGACGTTGCGGGCCGGTGTGACGGGCGCTTGCTGCGCGACCGCCGGGAAGAGTGCGAACGACGCCGCCAGCGCGATCAACGCTGCGAACGTCCAACGTCGGGTGGAGTTCAACGTGTTCATGGTCTTGCCTCGATGGAGGGCGCCACCGGTGCATCCTTGCACCGGACGACGCGGGGGATCGCGTGTGTTCAGCTGCGGATGAAGGCGAGCAGGTCGGCGTTGATGACGTCCGCGTGCGTGGTGCACATGCCGTGCGGATAGCCCGGGTATAGCTTCAGCGTGGCGTTCTTGAGCAGCTTGGCCGACAGCGGGCCGGCATCGTCCACCGGAACCACCTGGTCGTCATCGCCGTGCAGCACCAGCGTGGGCACGTCGATCGCCTTCAGGTCCTGCGTGAAGTCGGTTTCCGAGAACGCCTTGATGCCCTCGTAGTGCGCCTTCGCGCTGCCGATCATGCCCTGGCGCCACCAGTTGTCGATCACGCCTTCGATCGCCTTCACGCCCGGTCGATTGAAGCCGTAGAACGGGCCGGAGGCGAAGTCGCGGAAGAACTGCGAGCGGTTGGCCGCAAGCCCCGCGCGCAGGCTGTCGAAGAGGTCGATCGGCAAGCCGCCGGGATTGGCGGGCGTCTTGAGCATCAGCGGCGGAACGGCACTGATCAACACCGCCTTGGCGACGCGTCCCTTCGGCGCACGCGCGACGTAGCGCGCGACTTCGCCGCCGCCGGTGGAATGGCCGATGTGCACGGCACCGCGAAGGTCCAGTGCTTCGAACACGGCCGCCGCATCGGCCACGTAGGTGTCCATGTCGTGACCTTCGCTGACCTGACTGGAGCGGCCATGGCCGCGACGGTCGTGCGCGATGACGCGGTAGCCCTGGGCGAGGAAGAACAGCATCTGCGTGTCCCAGTCGTCGCTCGACAGCGGCCAGCCGTGGTGGAAGACGATGGGCTGGGCCGTCTTCGGGCCCCAATCCTTGTAGAAGATCTCGACGCCGTCTTTGGTGGTGATGGTGCTCATTGCCTGGTTCTCCGTGGGGTGGGGTGGTGCAGGAGAAACACTAGGCCGATGGAGGCGGGCGGAACATCGTACGTGCGGTTCGATGCCTCATACGATGGTGTGGGTCATACGCGCGGCGCGGCGAGCGCGCGTGCGAGGCAGCGGGCGATCATCGCGCCGTCCACCGGTTTGACGAGGTAGGCGCACGCACCGCTCGCCATCGCACGTTCACGCGAGGACTCGTTGGGGAAGGCCGTCATGAAGATCACGGGAAAGCGCCGACCGGCGGCGAGCAGGGCATCGCGCAGCTGCTCGCCCGTCATGCCGGGCATCTGTATGTCGGTGACCAGGCAGTCGGGATCGCCGGCTTCGGTGTCGCGCAGGAATGCCTGCGCCGAGGGATACGCGCGCACCTGGTACCCCAGCGACCGCGCCAGGCTCGACAGGGATACTCGGACGCCATCGTCGTCGTCGACGATCACGATGGTGGGGACGCGGGTCATCGGAAGTCCTTCGGTCCGAGAAGCGCGCACATGCGTGCTCGACGGCCAGCCTCCTTTATGCCTCCCCGCGGGCGGCGCGGGAATCATACGGAGGTTTGCATCCGCGCCCGGTCAGCGCTGGCAGATCCCCAGCGCCTCGGCATTGCGCACCAGGTCGGCCAGCGTGCGCACGCCCATCTTGCGCATTACGTTGCCGCGGTGGATCTTCACCGTGATCTCGCTCAGCCCGAGCAGACCGGCGACCTGCTTGTTCATCAGTCCCGTGGCGACGTGCGCCATGATCTCGCGCTCGCGCGGCGTCAGCGTTTCGTAACGCGCGCGCACGCCGTCCAGCGCCGCGCTGTGTGCCCGTCGTCGCGCATCGCGGTCGATCGCCGCGGCCACGGCGTCGAGCATGTCCTGATCGCGGAAGGGCTTGGGCAGGAAGTCCACCGCGCCGGCCTTCATCGCGCGCACCGACATGGGAATATCGCCGTGCCCGGTCATGAAGACGATGGGCAGGGCGATGCCGTGCCGCGCGAGTTCGTCCTGCACGTCCAGCCCGCTGATGCCGGGCAGGCGCACGTCGAGGATGATGCAGCCCGGGCCGTCCGGCAGCGTGCTCTGCAGCAGCTCCGCCGGCGAGGCGAACAGCAGCGTGCGATAGCCGATCGACCGGAACAGGCTGTCCAGCGACTCGCGCACCGCGGTCTCGTCGTCGACGACGACAACCAGCGGCACGGCGGGCGGCGGCGGAGTTTGCTTGGTCATGTCGTTGCATCCGGCCGTGCCGTCGGCAGCAGCAGCGTGAACGCGGCGCCGTGGCCGGGTTCGCTTTCCACATGGAGGCGGCCGCCGTGAGCTTCGGCGATGGTTCGGCTGATCGCAAGCCCCATGCCCATGCCCTGCGGCCGCGTCGTGAAGAACGGATCGAACAGGCGTGCGAGATGTTCCGCCGCGATGCCGGGCCCGGTGTCGTGCACGCGGATGGCGACCTGACCATCCGACGCAGGCGCGGCCGTGAGCGTGACCATTCGCGGTGCCGGCTGCGATGCCATGGCCTGTCCCGCGTTCACCATCAGGTTCACCAGGACCTGCTGCAACTGGACGCGATCGCCGTCGACGGCGGGCAGGTGCGCAGCGATGTCCACGCGCAGCTTCACCCGCTCGCGGGCGAGTTCGTGCTGCACCAGGCGCGCGGCCTCCTCGACAACGGAGGCGACCTCCATGCGCTGCCGCTGCACGGGGACTTTCGCCAGGAACGCGCGGATGCGATGGACGATCTCCGCCGCGCGGCGACCTTCGGAAATGATGCGTGCGATCGCGCTTTCGACTTCGGGAAGATCCGGTATTTCCCGCCGCAGCCAGCGCATGCCGGCCTCGCCGTTGGTCACCACCGCCATCAGCGGCTGATTGACTTCGTGCGCGATGGAAGCCGTCAGCTCGCCCAGGGTTGATACACGCGCGGCGTGGGCCAGTTCGGTCTGCGCGGTGAACAGGGCGTCCTGCGCCTGCCGCCGTTCCGTGTTGTCGATGACGAAGACCAGCACATTCGCGTCGCCGTCTTCGGGCGAAGGGAAGGTGATCGCGAAGAGCACCGGCACGCGGCGCCCGTCCGCACCGATGATCTCGGATTCGCCTTCGTGGAAGGCATCGCCGCGCGCGAAGGCGGCCAGTGCTTCGCCAAAGGTGCGGTCGCTTTCGCCCAGCAGATCATCGACGGAAGCCGGGTAGGCCGTGCCCACGGCGCCGAGCATCGCGGCGAATGCGGGATTGACGTCCCGGATGCGCGCGAGGCGGCGCGCCTGGCGGATGAACTGCGGGTGCGCCGCCGCATGCGCTTCGATCGCGGCGGCGTCCTGTAGATCCAGCGCGTCCAGTTCCGCACGCACCGCGCTCCAGTCCTGTTCCACCACGCCGATGCGGCTGGCGTCGAACATGCGGCGATAGCGCCGCTCGCTGCGCACGAGCGCGGCGTACGCGGCCTTGCGTTCGGTGACGTCGGTGTGGGTTTCCATCACCGCGACAGGGCGGCCCGCGCGGTCGCGCTGCAACACCCAGCGGCTGTCGAGCACGAGCGTGCTGCCCGAACGCGTCGTCTGCTCCAGGGTGCCTTCCCAGCGACCGGTGCCCAGAAGTTCGCTCTCCACCGCTTCGCGCGGACCCGGATAGCGCGTCTTCAACAGTTCGTCGGCGCGACGGCCCACCGCATCCTCCGGAGGCCAGCCGTACACCTCCTGCGCGGTGCGGTTCCAGGACGTGATGCGGCCGGAGACATCGCGCACGAAGATCATGTCGTGCGAAAGGTCCAGCAGCATGGCTTGGTCCGACAGCGTGCGCATCGCGCTCTGGTTCTGCAGTGCGAGCACGGCGGCGATGCCGATCGCGGCCAGGCTGACGAACGCGCGCACGGTCTGTGCGCCGAACGGGGCGGTGCCGTGCATGTCCACGTAGGCCACCAGCGTGAGTGCCGCGGCGCCGACCGCCGCGATCACGATGTCGCCGCGCCGGTACGTTCGTGCGACCAGCAGCACCGCCACGACATAGAGCACCGCGACGGCGCCTTCGAGCGTGGTGAACGTATCCAGGGCGAAGATCGCCAGCATCAGCACCGCCGCGGACAGGCGCAGCACCAGACGCAGCCTGCGTTCGGCCGGAACCGGATGGCCGGCGCGCGAGAGCGCGGAAGGGCGGTGGGGGCGCAGGGTCGAGGACATCAAGGGGCTTCCGCGAGCAGGCCCGGCTGCGCCGGGCGGCGGCGGCCATGCGCTGCCGTGGCCGAACACTAGCACCCGGCGACACCGCGCAGCCACCGGCGCGCGCGCAGGTAAACCAAGGTATGAGAGGACGAAACGATCATCCAATACAGGCGCCGCGACGCGGTGGATAGTCTGGCCATCGCCGGGAATCACCCGGCCATCCCGCTCCCCCACGCGGATGCAGCCCAAGGAGACCGTCCATGAATCTGCCCCTCCAGTCCCGCCAGGACGCGCCGTTGCGCACGCGCACCGACATCGGTGCGGCGGCCTCGCGCGACATCGCCGCCGCGCTTACCGGCCTGCTCGCGGACACGTTCGCGCTGTACCTGAAGACGAAGAATTTCCACTGGCACATGTCGGGCCCGCATTTCCGCGATTACCACCTGCTGCTGGACGAGCAGTCCGACCAGATCTTCGCCATGACCGATCCGATCGCCGAACGCGCGCGCAAGGTCGGCGGGAGCACGCTGCGCTCGATCGGCCACGTGCAGCGCCTGCAGCGCCTGCTCGACAACGACGCCGACTACGTCACGCCGCAGGACATGCTGGCCGAACTGGCCGACGACAACCGGCGCCTGGCCGGCTTCCTGCGCGCGGCGCACGGCGTGTGCGATCGCTACAACGACGTCGCCTCGACCAGCCTGATCGAAACCTGGATCGACGAGACGGAGCGTCGCAGCTGGTTCCTGTTCGAAAGCACGCGCGCGTCGCGCTGAGCTCCCCCGCGAGGAGATCCACATGCAATCCACCTCTGCTTCCACGGCATTGCCAGCCGGCACGCCCGCGACGCCGTTCACGCTGTCTTCGACGCCGGACCAGAAGGTCTCGCTGGAGGAATTGCGTGGCAGCCCGGTGATCCTGGCGTTCTATCCCGCGGACTGGAGTCCGGTCTGCGGCGATCAGATGGCGCTGTACAACGAGATTCTGCCGGAGTTCCGGCGCTACGGTGCGCAGCTGCTGGGCATCTCGGTGGATGGCGTGTGGTGCCACGCGGCGTTCGCGCAGGAGCGCAAGTTGCACTTTCCGCTGCTGGCCGATTTCGAGCCAAAGGGTGCGGTCGCACGCAGTTACGGTGTGTATCGCGAAGCCGACGGCACGTCGGAGCGGGCGCTGTTCGTGATCGACGCGCAAGGCGTGGTGCGCTGGAGTCATGTCTCCGCGCTGGGCATCAATCCGGGCGCGGACGGCATTCTCGACGCGCTCGACAAGCTCGCCGGCAAGGGCGGGGAGGCAGTGCAATGAGCCGTCTCACGATTCCGGTCGGCGCTTCCGATCATGCACAAGGCCGCGCGGACGCGCCGGTGACGCTGGTGGAATACGGCGATTACCAGTGCCCGTACTGTGGCCAGGCGTACCCCGTCATCCAGGCCGTGCAGCGTGCCATGGGCGATGGCCTGCGCTTCGTGTTCCGCAACTTTCCGATCACGCAATCGCATCCGTATGCGCTGGGTGCGGCGCAGTTCGCCGAAGCGGCGGCGGCCGACGGAAAGTTCTGGGAAGCGCACGATCTGCTGTACGAACGCCAGGACGCGCTGCGGCCTTCGGACCTGATGGAGTACGGCGACGGCCTGGGCCTGCGCGCGGTGGACCTGCGCGAAGCGTTCGAAGGGCGATTCGACGGCAGGATCCAGGCCGATTTCATGGGCGGCGTGCGCAGTGGCGTGAACGGAACGCCGACGCTCTTCATCAACGGCCAGCGTTACGACGGATCGCCGGACCCGGAGGCCCTGGTGGCGACGATGCGTCGCCTGGTGGGCGGGGCGGGGAAGTAGCCTGCCGCTCCGTCGGTCGGCGCGTACCGCCATTCATGGAATCCATGAGTGGACTTGCAGTCATTTGCTGACACCATGACCGCATGCGCTACGACCTGAACCTGCTGCCGGTCTTCCTCGCGCTGATGGACGAGCGCAGCGTCACGCGTGCCGCGCAGCGGTTGGGCATCACGCAGCCTGCGCTGTCCAATGCGCTGTCGCGCCTGCGCGACATGCTCCAGGACCCGCTCTTCATCCGCGAGCGATATGGCATGGCGCCCACGCAGAAGGCGGTGGAGCTCGCTCCGGCGATCGCCGCCGCGCTGGCGAGCCTGGACGAACTCATCCTGGGGCAGCAGCAGTTCGATCCGGCCAAGGCCGAGCGCCTGATCACGCTGGCGCCCAACAGCTACGTCGAGTTCGTGCTAATGCCCGCGCTCGTCGAGCGGCTGCGCGAACAGGCGCCGGGCATTCGCCTGCGTCTTACGCCGTACGGCACGGACCTGGCGGAAACCGGCGTGATCTCCGGCGAAACCGCGCTGGTCCTGGGGCGCGTGATCGATCCGCCCGACAATCTGGTGGTGCAGCACCTCATGGACGAAGGCCTCGCCTGCGTCGTGCGCGCCGATCATCCGGTGGTCAACAAGCGTCTGTCGAAGCAACAGTACGAGCAGCTCAAGCACGTGAACGTGCTGCCTCCGGGACGGTTGCGCGCGGGCCTGTTCCAGATGCTCGAGCGGCAGGGCGTGCGGCGCGAAGTGGCCGTCTCGGTCACGCACTTCCTCGCGATCCCGGAGCTGATCGCGGTGACGGATTACTGCGCGACGCTGCCGAACCTGATCTGCCGTCGCCTCGCGGGCGATCCGCGCCTGAAGGTGTTGCCGGCGCCCGTGGACCTGGGGACGTTTCCGGTGGAGATGGCGTGGCACGTGCGATACCGGCACGACCCCGCGCATCAGTGGTTGCGTTCGCTCGTTGGCGACGTGGTGCGCGAGCTGCAGCGCAGGCGCTGAGTCGCCGTGTCCCTCTCCCGTGCGGGAGAGGGACGGACCGTGCGTCAGGCCGCGCTGGCAAGGTCAGGTGTACCGCTGAAGACCGTATAGCCTTCCGCGCCGCCACCGAAGAACGCCGAAGCGGGGGCTTCGAACAGCGGCGCATTCGCGCGCAGCTTGGCGACCAGGTCCGGGTTGCCGATGAACGGCTTGCCGAAGGCGATCATGTCGGCGCGTCCGGCGCTCATCGCATCGATGGCCGACTGCCGGTCGTAACCGTTGTTGGCGATGTAGGTGCCGCCGAAGGCCGCGCGCAGTGCCTGGAAGTCGAATGCGTCCGCGCCGTTTCCATCATGCAGCTGGCCCTCGACACCGTGCAGGTAGGCCAGGCCCAGATGACCGAGTTGGCGGGCGAGATAACCGTGCGTTTCCACCGGCGTGCTGTCCAGCGGCGTGTTGCCCACGGCCGTGGAGAGCGGGGACAGTCGCAGCCCCACGCGGTCGGCGCCCCAGACGCCCGCGACCGCTTCCACCACTTCGATGGGCAGCCGCGCGCGGTTCTCGATGGAACCGCCATAACGGTCCTCGCGCACGTTGGTGCTGTCGCGCAGGAACTGTTCGAGCAGGTAACCATTGGCGGCGTGGACTTCCACGCCATCGAATCCCGCCTCGCGGGCCCGCAACGCGGCGGTGCGATAGTCCTCGATGACGGCCGCGATCTCGTCCAGCGTGAGCGCACGCGGCATCGACGGGACTTCGAATCCATTCTCCGTGAACACATTGCCGCCCGCCTGGATCGCGGAGGGCGCGACCGGCGCGATGCCGTTCTCCTGCATGCTCACGTGCGACATGCGGCCCACGTGCCACAGCTGCATGACGATCTTGCCGCCTTCGGCATGGACGGCGTCGGTGACGCGGGCCCATGCATCACGCTGCGCATCGGTGTAGATGCCCGGGGTGTAGGCATAGCCGCGACCCTGGCGGGAGATGTTGGTCGCCTCGGTGATGATCAGGCCCGCCGAGGCGCGCTGGCGGTAGTACTCCACGGCGAGCGGTGTGTGCACGCCGTCCATGCCTGCGCGGGACCGCGTGAGCGGGGCCATCGCGATGCGGTTGCTGACTTCGATCGCGCCAATGCGGGTCGGGGAGAAGAGAAGCTCGGCGGACATTGCAGTCGGTTCCTTGGTGGGGTGACCGAAGCATGAGCGCCGCGCTGGCATTGATCCAATTTATTTACTGGATTCCAGATATATGCAAGCGGCATGACTGGAGAGGCGATGTTCACGCACCCGCGGGCGAAGGCACGCGCATCGCATCCTGCGCGGCTTCCGCGCACAACCACTGGCAGAACGCGTCCACCGCCGGCAGCGAATGCGCGCCCTGGCGACGCACGATCCAGAACGCATAAGCGTTGTCCAGGACCAGCTCGAACGGCTTCACGAGCCGGCCGTTGTGCAGGTCTTCTTCCACCAGCGGCGCGATGCCCAATGCGACGCCGTGCCCTGCGGCGGCGGCTTCCTGCGCCAGGTAGATGCTGGGAAACACCGGACCACGGCCGGCGTCCACGTGCTTCGCGCCCGCCGCTGCCAGCCACGCCGACCAGTCGGGCACGCCCGGACGGCCGGCCGCGCTTTCGTCGTGAAGCAACGTGTGGTGCCGCAGGTCGTCGGGCGTCGCAAGCTTCGTCAGCGAAGGCGCGCAGATGGGGAACACGGGCGCTTCCATCAGCCGCTGCGCGTCCACGCCCGCATACCCGCCGGAACCGTAGCGGATGGCGACGTCCGCGCCACCGTGGGCCACGTCGACAAGTGCATTGCCGGTCTCGATGCGCAGCCTGACGTCGGGGCATAGCCGATGAAATCGATGCAGGCGCGGTGCCAGCCATTTCGCGGCGAAGGATTCCATCGTGCTGACGCGCAGGCTGGCCACGGCCGGTGCGGTCGCGCGGTCCAGCGCGAGGTCGAGCAGTCCGAACACCTCGCCCAGCGACGCGGACAGCGCTTCGCCGTCGGGTGTCAGCTGCACGGCGCGATGGCCGCGCTGGAAGAGCTTCACGCCCAGGTAGTCCTCCAGGTGTTTCACCTGATGGCTGACCGCCGCCGGCGTCACGAACAACTGCGCGGCAGCGGCCTGGAAACTGAGGCTGCGTGCGGCGGCCTCGAAGGCGCGCAAGGCGTTGAGCGGGGCAGGGCGGCGGGGCTTCACGGGGGTGTCGCAGGGGCGGGCGTGGTCGTCATGCCAGCTTAGCTTTTCTAATGCGAGGCGCAAAACATCTCGTTTGTCGGGCTTTGGAGCGTGAACCACGATGACGCCGTCGAAGCCAAGGGCGTGCATCGTGAGAGTGGAAGATCTGGGTTCCCAAGTCCTCATGTTCGTCGGCGACGAACACGAGTCCGTCGCCACCGCCTTCATCGATGGCGACGACGTGCTGCTGGTCGACTCGCTCGGCAGCCAGACCGACGCCCGTTGGCTGCACGACGTGCTGTGCCTGCAGATGGGCAAGACCGTGCGCGTGATCGTCGCGACGCATTACATGAGCGACCACATGGCGGGCCTGACGCAGTTTCCCGATGCGATGACGCTGGCGCACCGGCATCACCGCCACGCCTTCCTTTCGCAGAACCGGCCGGCCGATGCGCTCTATCGCGAGCCGAAGGTGATCTTCGGCGACGCGATGGCCATTCGCTGGGGGCGCAACGAACTGCGCCTGCTGTACAACCCCGGCAAGACGATGGACCACATCAGCGTCGACGTCCCCACCGCCGACCTCGTGTGCGCAGGCGACAACATCGTCGGCAACATCGTCTATCTCTCCCGGGCCGATCCCGCGTTGATGCGCGCTGCCATCGGCCGGATGCGGCAGTTCGGCAGAAGCACGGTCATCGGCGGGCACATCGGGCGGTTTCCGGCAGTGGTGCTCGACCATGCGATCCACTACCTCGACCGCCTGCGCGAGACGGTGGTGCGCATCCGCTCGCAGGCTCCCGTGCAGGAACTGGAGGCGCGCATCGGCGCGATCCGCATCGAAGACTGCGTGGCGGCGGGCGTCGAACCCGTCGCGTTCGAACGGGAATGGCATCAGCGCAATCTGGAGGTGATGCTCGCCCAGTCGACCTTCGCGCTGGACACGGCGCTTGCGGCCGTGGGAGATCGCGCATGAACCTGCGGCGCAGGAGATTCCTGTCGGTGTGCGCCGCGCTGACGGCCGCCGTCGCACTTCCGGGACGCGCCTTCGCGCCGGCGGACACCGCGAGCGGCTTGCGCATCAGGCGACTGGCCTGGGCCGGCATCCGCCTGCAATTGCCGCAGGCGACGATGTTCATCGACCCGCTGGTCAATCCGGACGCGTGGGGAAGCGCGCTCAAGGATCCGCTCGTGCCCGTTGGCGATGCGATCGGCGATACCAGCGTGCTGATCACGCACGCGCACCCCGACCACTTCGACGCGAAAGCCGCGGCCGACGCTCTTCGAAACGGCGGCACGCTGGCGTACCCGAACGCAACGCTGCCCTTGCCGATCCCGCAAGGTGCGCGCGCGCGACCGAGCGCGCTGTGGGAGCCGCAGTTGATCGGCGATTTCACCGCCACCGCCGTGCCTGCCTCGGACGGTTACGGTGATCCGCAGGTGTCCTGGGTGGTGTCGGCCGGCGGTCGCAGGATCTTCCACGGCGGCGACACGTTATGGCACGGGCATTGGTGGCGGATCGGCCGCCAGTTCGGGCCGTTCGATGCGGCCTTCCTGCCGATCAACGGAGCGCGCTTCGGCTGGCGCAAGCCGGTCAGCGGTCAGCCGGGGGTGCTCACGCCGGAGCAGGCGGTGGCGGCCGCGGAGATCCTGGGCGCGCGCCGACTGGTGCCCATCCACTACGGCATATCGGGGATGCAGGAGTATGTGGAGGTCGATGATCCGCTCGGCCGCCTGCACCAGGCGGCGCGCGCGAAATCCGTGGCGATCCATCCCATCGCGCCGGGCGAGTGGATGGATTGGGATGCGCAGGCAGCCGGATGAGGGAAGCCGCGTCGTCGTGCCGATTGCGGTCAATCCGACCGCGCTGCACGCGCGTACTGCATCGGCGAGGCCCCCACATGGCGGCGGAATGCCGTGCTGAAGGTGCTCGTGCTGTTGTAGCCCACGCGTTCGGCGACGTCGGCGACGCTTGCGTCGTGATGACGCAGCAGATCCCGCGCCAGCGCCATTCGCCACGCCAGGACGTACTCCATGGGCGCCACACCGAGCGTGCGGCTGAAGCGGTCGAAGAACGCCGAGCGCGACAAGGCCGCGGTATCGGCGAGCTTCGCGATGGTCCACGAATGCGCGGGACGTTCGTGGATGGAGCGCAGGGCCGCCGTGAGCCGCGCATCGGCGAGGCCACGCAGCAATCCGCTCGAACGGGAGCCGCGCGCGGTCTCGCGCAGCGCCTCCACCAGCAGCATTCCCACCAGGTGCGACAGCACGACCTCGCGTCCGGGTTGATCGTTTCGCACTTCTTCGCCCACCAGTCCCACCAGCAGCGAAAGACGCGGCACGCCGCGCACGTGCACGACGCCGGGCAGCAGGGATTCGAGCATCGCCGGGGCATCCGCGTCGAACTGGAACCAGCCGCCGAACAGGCGCACATCCGCGGGTCCGTCCTGGCGGCCGTGGCGTACGTCGTCGGTGGAGGAGGGGGGCTGCCTGGGGTCGAGGAGCGTGGGCAGCAGCACGCCTTCTTGCGCGGAGAGGGTGAAGCCCGGCGTCGCCGGCAGCAGCACGAAGTCGCCGGCTTCCAGTGCGATTACCGCCTCGCCGTCGACCGCCAGCGTGCAGCGGCCCTCCAGCACCACGCAGAAGCTGGGGTCGCCGAACTGCGAATAGCGGACCGACCAGCGCCCGGCGCCGCTGATGCCCTTGGCGAACACCGCGCGCGGGCGGAGCAGTCGGACGACGTCGGACAGGGGATCGTGCATGGCCGGACTATCTCAAAACAAATCCAGACTATCCAGCATGGATCGTACGGGAAGGCCGGCCTAACGTGTCCGCACCCACCCCGTCCTGGAGTCCCATGAAAACCGTCCTCATCACCGGCTGTTCCTCCGGCTATGGCCTGGAGACCGCGCGCCACTTCCATGCGCAGGGCTGGCGTGTCGTGGCGACGATGCGCACGCCGCACGCCGACCTGTTGCCCGATGATTCACGCATGCTCGTGCTGCCGCTCGACGTGACGCGGCCCGACAGCATCGCGGCGGCGCTGGAGCGAAGCGGCCCGATCGACGTGCTGATCAACAACGCCGGCCTGGGCTTGTTCGGTGCGTTCGAAGCCACGCCGATGGCGACGGTGCGGGAGATCTTCGACACCAACACCTTCGGCACCATGGCGATGACGCAGGCGGTGATCCCGCAGCTCCGCGCGCGCGGCGCAGGCGTGATCGTCAACGTGACCTCCAGCGCGACGCTGGCACCGATGCCGCTGGTCGCGGCCTACACCGCGAGCAAGACCGCGATCGAAGGCTTCACCGCATCACTCGCGCATGAACTGGCGACGTTCGACATCGCCGTGAAGCTGGTCGAACCGGGCTACGCGCCCACGACGCACTTCGCGGCGAACGGCGAAGCGCGCATGCGTGGATTGATTACCGAGGCCTATGCACCGTTCGCGCAGCGATTCTTCGACGCGCTTTCGACGGTGCAGGCGGTGACGCGCGAGCAGGACGTGGCCGAAGCGGCATGGCGCGCGGCGAACGACACCACGGGCAGGCTGCACTATCCGGCCGGCGCGGATGCCGTGGCGCTGGCGGCGCGGCGTGTCGCCTAGAGGCGATCCACGCTGACCAGCGCGACGCGGATGTGCAGTTCCTCGAACAACGCGCGAAGACGTTGCTCGATCTCCACCAGGTTCGCCAGGTTCTGTCGTCCGTAGAGCGAATAGGTCGGTCGGTCCCCGCTGCGCAGGCCGACTTTGCGTCCCACGCTGACGTCCGGCGTGCGGCAGGCCTGCGCCCAGACCTGCTGCAGGCGCTCCGGGCCGATGCTCTGCCCGTTGCTGATGGTGAATCGGAAAATCGCGATCATGGGCTTCATCAGCATTCCTGGGGTTGCATGGCTAATCGCGCTTGGCTTTCGTGGCAGGCGCGCCCGTGGGCGCGCGCAGCCTGGGTGGAATCGTCAACGGCCTTTCTCGGGTTCCGCTGCGGAGGCAGGGCCGGGCCGTGTGTCCTCACGCGTCGCTCGCTTCTTGGACTGCTTGGCGTCCTTTTCCTTCTTCTTCGCGATCTCGCGCTGGCGCTTCTCGAATGCATAGTTGGGCTTTGCCAAGTCGGGATGTCTCCATGGGGTGAAAGGTCGTCACGCGTCGCGAGTCGGGCGAACGCGTGGTCTCAGGATTTGGGAAGTTTCGCGGCGGCGATCGTGGGCGGCACGGGAGGCGCGTCCTTGCTCGCTCCGTCCGGCTTGGCGGGCTTGCGTCGCAATGGCGTGACGCCGAGTACTTCGATCAGGCCGCCCGCCTTGTCGAACTCTTCCATGTCGGCCGCCAAGCGTTCCCGGGTGCCTCCCTTGTCGTACGACGTCTGGAAGCCCGAGGTGTACAGCGGGCCATAACCGCGCTGGCGAGTGGTGGACATGGGAACAGTTCC
Source organism: Lysobacter sp. FW306-1B-D06B (assembly GCF_038446665.1). NCBI lineage: Bacteria > Pseudomonadati > Pseudomonadota > Gammaproteobacteria > Lysobacterales > Lysobacteraceae > Lysobacter > Lysobacter sp. FW306-1B-D06B. Next base: position 2,797,061 of record NZ_CP151802.1, read on the forward strand.
TCTCATTGCAGGTGTAGATCGATGGCACGCGAGCGTTCCGCCGCGTACTCGCTGCGGACCGCAATGCAGTAAGGGCCGCCCATGACGAATCGACGGCACACCGAAGGGCGCGTCTCGTAGATGCCGCAGTTCATGCGGGCGCCATCCAGGGCCACGCACCAGCCATCCTCGTCATGTGCCATGACGAGCAGGTCCCCGGTGGTGCGCGTGGTCAGATGGGATGGAATGCGATCCTCGGGCTGCAGCACGACCGTGAGGCGACAGCAGACGGCATCGCATTGGCTGCATCGGGCCGCATCTCGCGCGTGGCGGCTTTGTGAGTTCATCGGTTCCCGAAGCGCGCGTGTGTATCGCGGCTTGGTTTGCGGGTGGAATGGCCTGGCATCGGGGCTCCCTTGAGGCGCCTCTCCGCAGAATGCAGGAGAGGGTCACGCGTGAGAGGGAGCGATGCGGGCGGACGCTTTGAGGTCCGAGCGAAGCGCGTGAACAGGCGGTCGCGCTGAGGAGCTTATGCCTTGTCAGGCATCCTACAGTATTTGCGCTACTCATACTTGACTGCGCCTGCATCCGAACCTTCGATGCTCGGCTCCAATGCCTCGAGCATCGCACCGTGTTCATGATCCGAGCATCCCGGGCCGCTCTCGCGGGGGCCGCCGACGCGTTCCTGAATCATCACGGTCATATCGACCTGGCGGGAACCACCACGCATCCAACGGCGCCCGATCCTCCGATCCAGCGAGGATCCATCGCGGGATCCTCACGCGATGGCCCCCGGGAGCCATCGGGGGACTGCTGTCCCGATAGACCATCGGTGGTCCCAGATGGCGCATTGCCCGTGGATGGGGTGCATGGGAGAACGAAGGCCGGATTCCCCAGCGAGTCGGCCCAGTGGCGCGAATTCATGTCGTGGTTGCCGAAACGTCGCCGGATATCGAGGCCGAAGGCATTGCGGCCGCGGTCGCCGGTTGCGTCGACATGTCGCTGGTCGGGGGGCGGGCGGTAGGCGAGGCGGAGATCGAGGCATTGCTGGCCGCGATCCCGCGCGATCCGCCGGCCGTGCTGGTGCTGGTCGGGCCGGACGCCGACACCGAAATCGCGGAGCGCGCACTGGACGATCGCGCGGGGCTGGTGGTCATCCGCGTCAATGCGCCGTTCGGCAACCGCGTGCGCACGGCCTTCAACGATATCGGGTTGCAGAACCTGCTCGATCAGATCCGCGTGCTGGCCGAACCGCGTGCGCCGGCACGCAACATGGCGCGGATGGACGACGATGCGGTGATGCCGGCCGCCGGGCCACTGTTCCGCGCGGGCCTGGCGTGGTTGCACGCGTTACTCCGACACGCCGCTGCGTCCACTGCGACGACGCCTGGCGACCTGCCGGGTCTGACCGTTTCACCCACGCGCATCGTCGAGCAACTGGACGTGCGCGGCGAGCGCGAAGCGTCGGAGTCCAGCGAAGCCTTGCGCGAAGCCGATGCCCAGTTGCAACGCGCGCTTTCTGCCGCCGGCGAACGCGACGAGCCGTTGGCCGCACTCGCGTCCACGATGTCACTGACGGGCCTGGAACTCCGCACGGTACTGCTCGCGCTGGCGCCCGAGCTGGATCCGCGTTACCAGCGCTGCATCGGCGTGCTGCTGGATGATCTCAGTCGCCGCGTGGCCACGCTGGGTTTGTGCGCGGAACTGCTTGGCGATCCGGTCGAGGTCCGCCTGCAACTGGACGCGGCCGGCAATCTCGCCCGTTGGCGCGTGTTCGACGCAACGAGCGGATGGCTTCCGCCCGCCGACGAGCCACTGCGGCTCGATCCCGCAATCGTGGCCTGGATCCTCGGCGACGACGACGCCCTGTCGCGCGATGCGCGCCTGCGTCGCGTGCTGCGCCTGGCGGCGTGGCCGGGCGCGGAGTTGATCGACACGCCGTCGCTGCGCACGCGCGCGGACGTCCTGCTGCGGCGACTGGCGACGGCGCCGCAAACGCAATGGCTGCTGCTGCCGAGCGACGATGCCGCCGGGTGGAAGGCGCTGCTGGAGCTCGGTGCGCGCGCGCAACACGCGCAGCTGATGCGCGTGGATGTCGCCTATGCCGCATCGCCGGAAAGCGGTGACATCGAGGACCTCGGCATTCGGATCGGTCGCGCCGCGCTGCTGGGCGATCACCCGCTCGTGCTCGACCACGGCAGTGCCGACGGGCTTGCCGACGCGGACGACGCCCAGCGCCGTCTCTTCGCCGCGATCGCCGCTACCGGTTGCCGCACCGGTCTGATCTGCAACGACGCCGCGCGACTGGCCCGGCTGCTCGGCGCGGCGGCGTTCAACAGCATGATCGAAGCGCCCTTGTCGGGCGCCGACAGCGCCGCCGCGTTGCGTGTAGCGGCGCAGCGCACCGGCGCGCAGATCGACGACGAACAGGCCGCTCACGCCATGCGCCAGTTCGGACTGTCCATTTCCGGGATCGACGAAGCGATGCGCCTGGCCGCGACACGTTCGACAGGCGGCTCTTCGCCGACCCAGCGCCGGGACGCGTTTCTCGCCGCCTGCAAGCAGGTCGCATCCGAAGGCCTGTCGCGCATGACCGAGCGCATCGATCCCATCTTCGCGCTCGACGACGTGGTGCTGCCGCAGGATCGCAAGGAGCAGTTGCTGGAGATCGTCGACAACGTGCTGCTGTCCGAGCGCGTGCTGGGCGACTGGGCGTTCGGCGAGCAGTTGCCGTATGGCCGTGGCGTCACCGCGCTTTTCCACGGCCCCAGCGGCACGGGCAAGACGATGGCGGCGCTGGCGGTGGCGCGCAAACTCGGCATCCAGATCCTGCGCATCGATCTCTCGCGCGTGGTCAGCAAATACATCGGCGACACGGAGAAGAACATCGACCGCGTCTTCGAGGATGCGCAGCGCTCGGGTTCCGCGCTGCTGATCGACGAAGCCGATGCGCTGCTGGGCAAGCGCAGCGAGGTGAAGGACGCGCACGACCGCTACGCGAACATCGAAGTCGCCTACCTGCTTCAGCGCATGGAGGCCTACGAGGGTTTGGCGATCCTGACGACGAACCTGCGCCAGAACCTCGACGCCGCGTTCCTGCGGCGCCTGCGTTTCATCATCGACTTTCCGCGGCCCGATGCAGAGGCCCGCGAACGCATCTGGCAGCGCTGCCTGCCTCCGCAATCGCATGCGCTGGATGAGGCGGCATTCCGGCACCTGGGGCGGCGCATCGACCTCACCGGCGGCCACATCCGCCAGATCACGCTGCGCGCGGCGTTCATCGCCGCCGCTGCCGGCACGAAGATCGGCCTGCCGCACATCGCGCGTGCGGCCAACGCCGAGTTCGCAAAGCTGGGCATGCCGCCCGTGCAGCTAGACCCGGACGTGCGGAGGGTGGCATGAACGCCGATGCCATCCTGCGCGTCACGCAGGCACTGGGAGCGCGCCTGCAACAGGCCGTCGTCGCCTCCGGCGATCCCGGCACCGTCTTCATCGGGCCGCTGGACGATCAGGATGCCGTCGGCGCATCGCTGATCCTGTTCCTCTACCGGATCGCGCCCAATGCCAGCCTTCGCAACCGCGAACACCGCGTGGCGGCGCAGACGCCGCCGCCCGCCGTGATCGTCCACGAGAACGCGCTGCCGCTGGATCTGTATTACCTGCTCACCGTCGGAACGCGCCCCGGCATGAGCGAGGAACCGCTGCTGCGCGTGCTGGGCTTCGCGATGCAGGCGCTGCAAGCGGTGCCTGAAATCACCGGTTCGCCGGTAAACCAGGAGGTCGTGCGGGTAACCCTCGAACCACTCACCACCGAGGAAACCAGCCGCATCTGGGCGTTGTTCCCCACGGCGAACTACCGGACGTCCGTCGCCTATCTGGCTTCGCCGGTGTGGATCGATCCGGCGCAGCCGCCAGAACAGGCGCAGGTGGTGCTCGAAGACAGCCTCGATGTCGGCATGCGCGCCACGGTTCCGGTGAATTAGCCATGGCCCGTCCCTTCGACGTGTACGAACCGCTGGAGCGCCCCTGGACGCAGGAGGACGGCTGGTCGCGCAAAGGCATGTTGGCCGTCGAAGTGCTCGATGCCGTGACGTTGCGGCGCATATCGCAGGGCATCACGGTCACCGCGAAAGGCGTGGGCAGCAGGCCGGTGCTCAACCACGGCGGATTGTTCGTCTGGCGCGGCGCGAACCTGACCGGTTTCGACGGCATCGCCATCGACCCGGGCGTGTTGCCGTTCGCGGGAGTGGAACTCGCGCCGGCCGACGTGTCGTTGCCGCTGCACACCGTTGCGTTGCAGCCGCGCTCGAACTACGCGTTCGCGCCGGGCACGACGGCGATCCTGGGCGCGCTCGTCGAAACCGTTCCGTTGCCGGGCACGGCCCCCATCGCGGTCCCCGGCGCATCGATCCGCCTGGAATGGCTGGACGACGACGGCACCACGTGGCACCCGCCCGCGCAACGTTTCTTCACCGACAGTCGCGGCGAGTTCGCCGCCTTCGTTCCTTTCCTCCCCGCCGACCTCCCGCAGTTGGACGCCGGCGGCCACGTCAAGCTCAGGCTGTTCGCGAATCGCACGCCGGCGGTGCTGCCGGTCGTGGAGAAGTTCGTCGAATTCGCACACCCCCAGGGGCGGGTGCGCAACGCGATCCATGCCTGGGACCAGCTGTCCTGATGCCAAGGAGTTCGTCGCCATGAGCGAATCGACCAAGCCGTGTCCGCCCGCCGAGCCGACGGAGCCCAGGTGCACGCCATTCCCGACGCGTGAGCCGCCCAAGCTGCCCGATCCCATCGATTGCCCGGTGCCGTGCTGTTGCCCACCCGGGCCCGGTGGCAACGGCGGTTCCTGCCTGGACAGTGTGATCGCCGCGCAATCGCAGCTGGCCGACAAGGCGGCGATGGCCAAGGACTTCGCCGACGAACTGCGCGCCTTGCAGGACAAGATGGTCGCCGCGCGCGCGGGCTACACGCGCGAGAAGTTCACCGGCCTGAGCAAGCGTTGGAATGAACAGGATGCGGCCATCGGCAAGCTCGCCAGCGATGTCGCGTGCAGCGTGAGTTGCTGGGAATGCCTGCTCGAATGCCGCCTGTGTCCGCTGCTGTACGAGATCCGCACGCTCGAGCGCAGGTTGAACGGCTACGGCAATTACCCCACCAGCGTCGACACGCTGCGCGAACTTGCCAGCTGGCACGAGCGCAACCGCGACGATCGCCAGGCCGTGTACGACCGCATCAAGGCCGTGCTGGCGGCCTGGGAGGATCCGGCCACCACGCTGGACGAGGTGCTCACCGCCAACCAGGCCCTGCTCGACAGTGCGCGCGCGCAGCTCAGCACCGATCCGGCGGCGGCGATCTATACGCTGTTCGTGAAGCTGATTCCGGCGCACTGGGCGATACGGCCGCGCGGGGAGGGCATGGCCAAACCCAAGGTCGAGCCTTACGCCCACATCTGCACCTGCGGGAACGAAGATCCGGACGAGTGCTGCGGTCCCGACACCAGCGCCGGAACCGTGATCGAGCGACTTCGCGCGCCGCTGCCGTATCTCATCGATCCCAACGGGCTCGCCGACCTGCTGTGCTGCCTGGTGACCGAACGCTACCTGCCGGCGAAAGAACTGCTCGCCGAGGCGCATGCGTTGCTGGAGAACGCCAAGCAGGACCTGGAACGCACGGCCGCCCAGATCAAGTCGAAAACCGAAGCCCTGGAAGCGTCCTTCATGGCCGAACTCTCCGGCCCCATCGACTGCGGCCCGTACCGCAAGAAGAACGGGAAGGACGACCCGTGCACACCGCCCACCGAAGAGCCGGAGGAGCCCAAGCCTTGCCCTCCGGCGCAACCGCCCTGCGAATCCGACACCCCCAAACAGTCCGGCGCGTGATGCCCCGAACACCGGAGAACGGCCATGCCTGAGTACCTGCATCCCGGCGTCTACATCGAAGAAATCGAACGCGGTCCCAAACCGATCGAGGGCGTGCCGACCAGCACCGCGGCGTTCCTCGGCGAAGCAGAGCGCGGCCCGACCATGCCGCGCATGGTGACCAGCTACAAGGACTACCAGCGCTGGTTCGGCGGGGTGACCTCCACCGACAAGTTCCTGCCGTATGCGGTGAACGGCTTCTTCGAGAACGGCGGAAAACGCCTATTCGTATGCCGCATCGCCGACGACACCGCGACGCCCGCGCAAGTCGCGCTGCCGCAGAATTTCCTCGTCCGTGCGGTGGGGGCGGGGGCGTGGGGCAAACGCGTGTACGCCTACGTGAGCGACAGCTCGACGAAGCGGCCCGGACCGGGCAACACACTCGTTCCCGTCGGCTTCCGCCTGCAGCTGGCGTACTACGCCACGGCGCCCACGCAGGACCCGACCGAGTGGTTCAAGGACCCGACGAAGCCGCCGTTCCCCTCGTATTCGGAGAACTTCGACGACCTCGTCGGCAACCGCGCCTCGCCGGACTACTACGAGAAGCGCCTGCTCGACAGTTCCGCGCTGGCAACACTGATACCGCCGACCAACGCACCCGTCGGCGCGATTCCGCAGAAGACCGCTACCGCGTTGGCGCTGTCGGCCAACGGCGCCGACGGAGGCGTGCCGGATCCGGCCGATTACGAAGGCAAGGTCGCGCTGCCGCAGCGCCCGGACCCCCAGGGCCTGGCGGCACTGGAACTGGACCCTTACCGCGACGTCTCGCTGGTCTACGCACCAGGCGTGGATTTCGACATCGCCAAGAAGCTGATCACGCACTGCGAGAACCTCAAGTACCGCTTCGCCGTGGTGGACTGCCAGAAGACCACCACGCCCACCACGTTCGAGCCTCGCAACGCGGTGGCCGATTCCAAGTACGCGGCGTTGTACTACCCGTGGATCTACATCTCCGATCCGCAGTCCGGCGCGCGCACGCTGGTGCCGCCCGGCGGCCACACGCTGGGCGTGTACGCGCGCACCGACAGCGAGCGCGGCGTGTTCAAGGCACCGGCGAACGAGATCCTGCGCGGTGCGCTGCAACTGTCCGCCGAAACCGACGACAGCACGCAGGACCAGATGAACCCGCGCGGCATCAACGCGATCCGCCAGTTCCCCGGACGCGGCATCCGTGTCTGGGGCGCACGCACGCTCAGTTCCGACGCGCTGTGGAAGTACGTCAGCGTGCGCCGGCTCTTCATCTTCCTGGAGCGCTCGATCTACGAGGGCACGCAATGGGTCGTGTTCGAGCCGAACGACGACAAGCTGTGGGCGCGCGTGATCGACACGATCCGCCTGTTCCTGCGCACGCAGTGGCGGCTGGGGGCGCTGTTCGGACGCACCGAGGAAGAGGCGTTCTTCATCACCTGCGACCGCACCACGATGACGCAGGACGACATCCTCAACGGACGGCTGATCTGCGAAATCGGAATCGCGCCGGTGCGTCCGGCGGAATTCGTCGTGTTCCGGATCTTCCAGAACACCGCCGAGCCCCAGCGCTAGGAGAGTGAGCCATGGCACGCATCGACCCCCTGCGCAATTTCCGCTACCGCCTGGAGATCGACTCGATCACCCAGGCGGCCTTCAGCGAAGTCGCCATCGGCGACACCACGATCGACGCGGTCGACTACCGCGAAGGCACCGATCCTCCGCATGTGCGCAAGCTTTCCGGCCTGACCAAGTACGGAAACATCACGCTCAAGTGGGGCATGACCATCGGCGCGACCGCGCTGGATCTCTACAAGTGGCACATGGACGTGTCGTCCGGACAGGTCCGGGAGCGGCGCAAGAAGGTCGTGATCGTCGTACAGGACGAAGCCGGCGCCGACGCCGCGCGCTTCGTGGTCAGCGACGCATGGCCGGTCAAGTACGACCCGTCGGACCTCAATGCCAAGGGCAACGAGGTGGTGATCGAACTGCTCGAGCTGGTCAACGAAGGCATCGAGCGCGTCCGCTGACGAGGAGGGCAGGATGAACGCGAATCCGCATCCGGGCTTCCGGACCGAAATCGACTTCGAGTTGCCCAAGGGCTACCTCGACGACACCGGCACGCTGCATCGCCACGGCGTCATGCGCCTGGCGACGGCGGCCGACGAGATCCTGCCGCTGCGCGACCCGCGCGTGCAGCAGAACGAGGCCTACCTGGCGGTGATCGTGCTGGCCCGGGTCATCGTGCGGCTGGGCACGTTGCCGGACATCCACACCGGTGTCATCGAAGGGTTGTACGCGTCCGACCTCGCGTACCTGCAGCGGCTCTACGAGGAGCTCAACGCCGTCGACGACGTCGACGCCAGGCAGGCGCCGCCGAGGCTGGCCGTCCTGGGGGAAGCATGAAGGCCTATCCCGTGCCCGTCCTCTACGAGGAAATGGCCTTCATCGCCCACCATTTCCACTGGTCCCATCGCGACCTGATGGAGCTGGAGCATCGCGAGCGGCGGCGTTGGTGCCGGGAGATCTCGCGCATGAACCGTGCGCTGGACGGCGCGCCGGCCAATCCGTTCGAACTGTGAGGGCACGATGACGCGTCGCGATCCCTTCCGCGGTTTCCGCTACCTGGTCGAGATGGAGGGCCTGGTGAGCGGCGGTTTCCTGCGCGTGAAGGGGTTGTCGCGCGAAGTGCGCGTGGAGTCGTACAGGGAAGGCGGCGTCAACGAGTACGAACACAAGCTGCTGGGCCAGGTGACGTATCCATCGCTGGTGCTCGAGCGCGGCCTGGCGATGGACGACCTGTGGAAGTGGGCGCAGGCGGCGGCGGACGGCGACGCGCAACGTCGCACCTTGTGGATCCGCTTGCAGGACGAGGCCAACGACAAGGCCTGGGCATGGCAGATCACCGATGCGCTTCCGGTGAAGTGGTCGGCGTCCGACCTCGATGCGGCATCGTCGCAGGTGGTCATGGAAACGCTGGAGCTGGCGCATCACGGTTTGAGGAAGGCGACATGAAGGCGCGGCCGCAGCTGGCGCTGCTCGCGTGCCTGGCGGCACGCAGGTTCGTGCGCAGGCGCCCGGCGCGGACACCGGGACGGGCATGGCTGCCGCTGTTGTTGCGGTACCGGCGTGTGCATGCGTCAACGGCTGCGCGTATCGGCATGCGAAGTCGCGTGATGGGGATGCAAATTCACGTGCACCTTGGGTTCGCTCATCACGCGCGGCAGATGGGTGGCCAGATGACGTCGCCCGCATTGTCGAGCGCTGCGGTGAATGGGCGTTCGTCCTCGATGACGCTGCGGTCTTCGCAGATGACGCCGGCTCGTGCGCTTTACAGCTCGCCAGTGGAAAACACGCTTGCGCCTGTGGGCAGAGCCGGCGCGCGGCGCGCGCGGATGGACCATCCACTGCGCCCACACCGCGCGGCAAACCCGATGGCGCTGCCCGACGCGCGACAGCGCGCACAGGCGCCGACCGTCGGTGCACGGGTCGTTGCGGCCCTGCGCGTACAGGCCGCGCGGACGCCGCTGCCGGTGCACGGCGGTGGCGGAATCGAGGCCCAGGATCAGCGCCTGTCCGCCGTTGCAATGCGGGCCAGGGCATCGCGCGCTAGTTCCCCGAATACGCAAGGCGCACGCCACGCGATGTCGCCGTCGCAGTCGATGGGCGGCTCACCGGATCTGATCTGGCGCGCGCCGCCGCCCGCCGCCGTGCCGGCAAGCGTGCAGACGCTCGCGCAATCGCCGTATCCGACGACCGATGAGACGACGCGTCCAACCGCCTTCGAACCCATCGAACCCGCCGACCTCGCCCCGCAGGTGCGCGCCGCGATGCGCGCGCAGGTGCTCGATCCCGCGATCGTCGACCGCCTGGCCGACGACGTGATCCGCCGCATCGACCGGCGCGCGCGCATCGAACGCGAACGCCGGGGACTGTGAGGACACCATGGCCGAATCGCAGCTCAAGAAGGCCACCATCACCGTGCTGGCGGGCTCGCGCCAGAACGAAGTGATCACGGTGATGTTCAACCCCACCGAATACACCTTCGAACGTTCCAACACCTACAAGGCGACGCCCGTACCGGGCATCGGCGCGCCGTTGCTGCAATTCGTCAACGGCGAGTCCGACCGCCTGAGCATGGACCTGTTCCTCGACGATGCCACCGACCGGCAGGGGCCGACCTCGCTGTTGCAGAAGGAGAACAACCCGCTGGGCACGCGCCTGAAGGCGCTGACATCGCTGCTGGTGATCGATGCATCGCTGCACGCGCCGCCGCCCGTGCGCTTCAGCTGGGGCACGCTGGAGTTCTCGGCGGTGATCGAACGCCTGGGCCGCAAGGTCACGATGTTCCATCCCGACGGCAACCCCGCGCGCGTGACGCTGTCGGTGAGCTTCAAGGAATACCGAACCCTGCGTCAGCAACTGGAAGACCCGCGTCGCGAGTCGGCCGACAAGACCAAGCGCCGCGTCGTCGTCGGGGACGAGCGTCTGTGGTGGATCGCCGCCCGCGAGTACGACGATCCCAACGAATGGGTCCGCATCGCGCTGGCCAACGACCTCGACGACCCGCGCGAGATCGCACCGGGCGACTGGCTGGAACTGCCGCCGATGGAGAATCCGGATGGAACTCGTCGCACTGTCCCATGACTACGGCGAGTTTTACGCGCCGTGCTTCGTGGTCCGCCTGGCGGGCCAGGAGCTGGTGCGCGATCTGCAGGTCGCCGTGAGCCAGGTCGAAGTCGACATGGTGCTCGGCTCGGCATGGCACTTCACGTTCACCGTGGTGGATGCATTCGACCCGGCCGCCGGCGCCTTCCGCACGGGGCAGGGCGGTCACGATCTGCTCGGCCAGTTCGCCTTCGGCGCCAGCATCGAAGTGTGCATGGGCTACCGCGATGCGAAGTCGATGCCCACCGTCATCAACGGCGTGATCACCGAGGTGTCGACGAGTTTCCCCGACGGCGGCGCGCCGGAGCTCATCGTGTCCGGCTACGACCCGGGCTTCCTGCTCACCCTGGGCAAGAACTCCGACAGCTGGCGCAACCAGACCGACGGTGATGTCGTGCGGCAGATCGCGCGCTTCCATAACCTCGACGTGGTCGTCGACAAGACCGAAGAGCGACGTCCGCAGATCGAACAGAACCAGGAGAGCGACTGGGATTTCCTGAAGAAGCTCGCCCAGCGCAACCACGTCGAACAGGATCACTTCGAACTCTACGTCGATGTCGAAGGACGCAACCGTTCCACGCTGCACTTCGGCGGGCCGCGCGTGAAATCCGATCCGGTCGTGCACCTGGAGTGGGGCCGGGGACTGTTGAGCTTCAGGCCGCAGGCGAACCTGGCCGGGCAGGTGGCGAAGGTCGAAGTCATCGGCAGCGACACGGCGCGAAAGACGACCTTCATCGGTCGCGCCAGTGCCGACCTGGCCGGAGCGCGCGCGAAGACGATCGCCGAGCACCTGGGCGCACTGGTCCGCGCACCGGGCCGGCAGCCGGTGCTGCGGCTGCGCCAGCCGGTGTTCTCGCAAGCCGAGGCCGACCAGCGAGCGAAAGCCGCGCTGGGCGAACGCACGCGTGAGTTTCTCACCGGCGAAGTCGAATCGATCGGCCTGCCCGAGTTGCGACCCGACCGCACCGTGAAGATCGACGGCATCGGCACGCCGTTCTCGAAGACCTACTACATCCAGCAAGCCACGCATCGCATCGACGGCAGCGGCTATCGCACGCGCTTCCGTGTCCGGGAGACCGCGCTGTGAACCTCCTCTCGCCTCCGCAATCGGAAACCGGTCTGGAGACCGGCGGCTTCGCCAAAGGCCTGGCCGTCGGCATCGTGACGCAGAACCAGGACCCCGAAGGCCTGGGCCGCGTGCGGGTGGCCTTCCCGTGGCTCGACGATCGCGAGAGCCATTGGGCACGCCTGGCCACGCCCATGGCCGGAAAGGACCGCGGCCTGGTGCTCATCCCCGAAGTCGGCGACGAGGTGCTGGTTGCGTTCGAACGCGAAGACCTGCGCTTCCCCTTCATCCTGGGCGGTCTGTGGAACGGCGTGGACACACCGCCCATCGCCAACGACGACGGCAACAACGACAAGCGGATCCTCAAGTCGCGCAAGGGCCACTGGCTGCTGTTCGACGACGGGACGCAGGGCGTGGTCGAACTCAGGCACGAGAACGGCGGCCTCGTGCGACTGAGCGACGACGGCATCCTGATCGACGACGGGAAGGGCAACACGGTCTCGATAGACAACACCCGCGGCGCCATCGCGCTGGAGGCGATCGGATCGCTGCAGATCAAGGCCACCACGATCTCGATCGAAGCCACCGGCACGCTCGAACTCAAGGCCAACGCCACGATGACGATTCGCGGCGGCCTGGTGAACATCAACTAGGAGCGCACCGATGGGTCAACCCGCTGCCCGCCTCGGAGACACCACCAGCCACGGCACGCCGCTCGGCCCCGGACCGGGCAGCGCGACGGTGCTGATCGGCGGCATGCCGGCATGGCGCGCACTGGCCGATACGCACGCGTGTCCGTTGTCGGACGGACCCAAGCCGCATGTCGGCGGCGTCGTGGTGATGGGCAGCTTCACGGTGTTCATCAGCGGGCTCCCCGCCGCGCGCCAGGGCGACATGGTGGTGGAGGCGGGCGCGCCGAACCCCATCGTGCTGGGCGCCATGACGGTCATGATCGGATGAGCGACGACCGCGCCATGGACGAGCAGAAGGCATTCCTGGGGCGCGGCTGGGCGTGGCCGGTCGCACTGGATCCGCGCACCGGACGGGTCGCCAGCGTTGCGTATGAGGAAGACATCCGCCAGTCGATGCGGATCATCCTGCAAACCGCGCCGGGCGAACGCGTGATGCGGCCCAACTTTGGCTGCGGCATCCACGAACTGGTGTTCGAAGCCATCGACAGCATGACGCTCCAGCGCATCCGCTCGACCGTGGAAGAAGCGCTGCGCCGATGCGAAGCGCGCATCGACGTGCTCGCGGTGGAGGTCGATGAAACGCAGGCACGCGAAGGCACGCTCCTGGTCGCCATCGAGTATCGCGTCCGCAAGACCAACCAGACCGGCAACCTCGTCTTTCCGTTCTACTTCCGCGAAGGAGGGCCGCCATGAAGCCGCACCTCCCACCGCGCATGGACCGGCGACGCACGCGCGAGTTCATGGCCGAACTTCAGGCGCGCGCACGCGCGTGGATTCCCGACTGGGCCATCGCCGACGACGAACCGGATTTCGGACGGGCCCTGTTGCAGGTCGCGGCGCGGTTCAGCGCGGAAGTCGCCGAACGCCTGGACGGCGCTGGCGAGAAGCTGCGCGACGGGCTGTTCGACTGGCTCGGCGTGCATGGCGAAGCGGCACGACCGGCGCGCGCGCCGGTGGCGTTCAAACTGGGCGACAAGGCGGTCGATGCCGTTCTGGCACCCGCGCAGACGCGATTGCAGGCCGACGTCGACGGCGCGTCCGTGGTGTTCGAAACGGAAACCGACGTGCAACTGGTGCCGTCGAAGCTGACGCACATCGTCGGCGTGGAAGCCGACCGTTTCCATCTCCCGCCGCCGGGACTGGCGTCGCTGGAACCGCTGCTGCCATTGCCCGAGCAGTGGCTGTTGAAGAGCTTCGCCGCACCCGGGGCCGCCAGGCTCCAACTGGATCCGGCGGAGGGATTGTCACCGGACATGGTGCTGCAATCCGACGGACAGCGCGTGCGCATCACGCAAGAAGACAAGGGCCTGGTCACCATCGAACCGCCGTTGCGCAGCGGCCTGGCGCAAGGCGCAACGGTGCGCAAGCTCGCGCAGTTCTCTCCCTTCGACGGACTGTGGAACGACGAACAGCTGCATGCGCTTTACCTGGGCGGCATGGAGTTGTTCGACATCACCGCCGAGGCGACGTTCGACATCGTCGGCGCGCAGGACCTGGCGGGAGTGCAGTGGGAGTACTGGGGAAAGAAGGTCGAATCCGAAGATCCCGAGGCGGCGGGATGGCAGGAACTGGTGCGCGCGGACGAGCAGAAGTACGCCAACGCGTTGACCCTGCGCAAACCCGAAGGCGCCATCGAGCCGCGCGAGGTCGTGCCCGGCAAGCGCGCACGGTGGATCCGCGCCGTCGCGCGCCAGGTCGACCGCGTGCTGCTCGCCGCCGACCGGCTCAGTGTCCGGATCAACTACACGCCCAGCCGCGCGAGCTGCCAGAGCGTGGCAGACAAACCTTCCGTCGGCTTCGAAGCGATGTCGAACACGACGCCGCTCGTCGTGGATGGCGCCTTCTATCCGCTCGGCCGAGAGCCGCGCCAGTTCGACGCGTTCTACATCGGCAGCGCCGAAGCCTTCTCGAAGAAGGACGCGCGCGTGCAACTGTGCTTCGAGATGGCGGACCTGAGCTTCCAGGGGTTCGCATGCCTGCGCACGGGCCCGTTTGCGAACACCGTGCTTGCCGGCGTGACGCGCGATGGCGGTCTGCAATTGCTCGGTTTCGATGCGGGCACGGCGAGCCTCTCGCGCTTTCGCGATCGCCCGCCGCTGCGTCCGCCGTCGCCCGCCGCCGGCGGCGCCACCGTGGATGCCGCGCCCATGCCGCTGCGCGCGGGCGCTTTGGCGATCTGGGACAAGGGCGACGACTTCGTCGTGGCCGTGGCGGCCGACGATGGCGTGTGGTGCTGGCGCGAAGTGAAGTTGGAAGAAGGCCGCCTGAGCGGCTGGACCTCGCTGCCGGCGGTGCCGGTCGCACCGCCGCCGACGGGGCAGGCGACGCCGCTCATCGACAGCCTGGTGTACCTGCCTGCATCGGCCGTACTGCTCGCGGTGCGCGACGCCAAACTCTATGCCTGCGATCCCGACGCAGCCGCCCCGGAATGGACGGAGGTCGCTGCGAAGGACGGCCCGGCCGATGTCGAACTCACGCGAATCGCATCGATCTTCGTCGCGACCGCCGCGGCCACGGTGCCGGAGCGGATCGTGGGCGTCGCCAGGGATCTGTCGATGTACGCAGTGAGGGTCGGCGGCGCGCCGCTCCAGGCCGATTGCACGACGCTGCGCACGGGCGTGGATCCGACGATGACGCCCGCGGCGATCCTGCGCGCTGACGACACGCTGCTCGCCGTGGCCGTGGGTACCGGCATGTCGGGGCCGAGCCTGCTTGCCTTCCTGTCGGACCCGGCATCCCTGCTGCAGCAGGCCGTCGCCGATGCGGCGCTGGGGACTGCGCGCGTGCTTGGCGGTGCGGTCGATGCGGCGGTGGCCAACGTGCACGGCGTGTTCGCCGCATGCCTGGCGGCATCCGATGGCACGACACGATTGGTGCGCTGGTCGCCGTTCGAGCCCGCGCTGTCGGATCTGCCGTTCAGCACGCACATCCCGGCCGAGCTCGGTCCCGCCGCCGGCGTGCCGACGGTGCTGCCCGCGCATCTGATCGTGCCGGTGCTGTCGAGCCAGGTGCTGGTGGCGCGATTCAATCCGGCCGATTGCGCCAAGCGCACGGCGCCGCTGATGACCGCGATCATCACCCGTCCCGGAGATCCGCTGCAGGCGCTCGACCAGGTCGCGTTTCCCGTGCTGGGCGGTTTCGAGGTCGCGACGGCCGCATCGACCGCGCAGCAGAGCGGGCAGGTGCTGTTCGCGTTCGATGTGCAGGCGATCGACGGCGACATCGTGGTGTATCCGGCCGCCGATCCGGCGGGTCAGTCCGCCGTCGATCCGGCTGCGCTGGACACGGTGTTGATCGCAGGCAACGAGCCGATCACCCCGGACCAGACGCGCCTGCTCATCACGACCTCGCTGTCGATGGACGTCTATCAGGTCGACGACTTCGACAACACCACGCGGATCGCGACGCTCGACCGCGAACTGGACGTGCCCAATCCGTTGCCGGCGGGAGAGCAGGTCAGCTATCGGTTGCCCGCGCCATCGCCGATGCCCGATGAAAGGCGCGTCGTGCCGTTGCTGGAGCTGGATCCCGCCAACAGCGGCCACTGGGACGCGGCGCTGCTGCAGCGCACGCTCCTGGCCTTGCCGGGCGGCGATCCCGTCTGGCAGCGCGGCCATGCGTTCCACGTCGACGGCAACGGGCATCCGCTGCTGGTGGACCTGGCGACGCCCTGGGTGGTGCAACCGCCGATCAACCTGGGAAGGGTGGAGTTCTACGTCGATGAGGCGGTGCGGACGTGGTCGGCCGAGCTTTCCGACACCACCTCGAACCCGGCGTTGTCGTGGGAGTACTGGAACGGCACGGGCTGGTGGAACCTCGGCGCGAACGACGCCGGCACGCAGCACCTCAAGCGCAGCGGCGCGATCACGTTCAAGGTTCCCGCCGACCTGCGGCCGACGGACTGGTCCGGCAAGACGAGCCACTGGATCCGCGCGCGCCTGATCGGTGGCGATTACGGACGTGAAGAAGTCACGGTCGTCACCACGCCCACCAATACGCCGGGCGAAACCCGGCAGACGATCGAGCGCAACACCGACGGGATCCGCGCGCCTTACGTGGCCCGGCTGCACGTGTCCTACGCGACGGAGGATGCGGTGCTGCCGACCTTCGTGCTCGCACAGGACAGCGGTTCCATCCTCGACCAGAGCGATGCCAATCGCACGCCGAATGCGATCGTCGAAGCGTTCGTGCCATTGCCCGTTCTCCTGGGCCGTCTGTCCGGTGCCGCGGTGCCCGAAGACGACGCCGCATGCGCGCCCGAGTGCGCCTGCAGCGGTACGCAGTCGCCCGGTGACCTGCTTGCTGGCGCAGCGACGTCCACTAACGTCGTGCCGTCTGCGGGGCGCGCCTTCTTCCTGGGTTTCAAGGGACCGCTCTCCGGCGGTCCTGTTCGTCTGTACTTGCGCGTCGCGGAGGATGCCTCTCAGGTCTCGCACGCCGCCGTGCGCGTGGACGCACTGGTGGCCGACCGCTTCGTCCCGCTGGTCGTGGAGGACGACACGCGCGGGCTGGGCGAGAGCGGGATGCTCACGCTGGTCTTCGACGCACAACCCACGCCGCGCGAGTTGTTCGGCACGACGCTGCGCTGGCTGCGGATCACGCCCTCGGGCGACGCCGACGCCTGGTCGCCGACCTTGCTGGGCGCGCATCTGAATGCCGCGTGGGCGACCGCCGCGGAAACGATGGCGTACGAACGCCTCGGTTCGTCCGAAGGCGCGCCGGACCTGACCCTGGTGCTCGCGCGACCGCCCGTGTTGCGAGGCACGCTCGAACTGCGCGTGCGCGAACCGCTGGGCGAAGAAGAGCGCGCTGACCTCACGACCGATGACCCCGCGCGCGTCCTCAGCGACGTGCCCAATCTGCCCGGGGATTGGGTGCGCTGGGAGCAGGTGTTCGATCCCGCCGACGAGGATGCCTCCCGACGTGTGTACGCATTGGACGAAGCGACGGGTGAGGTCGTCTTCGGCGATGGCACGCACGGCATGATTCCCCCGGTGGGCCGCGACTCCATCGTTGCCTTCCGTTACCAGCGCACCGAACGCGCCGCCGACGGCAGCGACCGCGTGCCGGCCAACGCCGTCGCCGCCCGCGCGAAGCTCAATCTCGCTTCGCCGGTGAGCAGTGTGGAGGCGGTATCCGCCGCCGATCAGGCCGCCGGTGGTGCGCCGCCGGAGGACGCACCGCGCATCCTGCGCTTCGGCACCGCGCGCCTGCGCCATCGCAACCGTGCGATCAGCGCATCCGACCTGGAAGACCTGGCGTTGCAAAGTTCGCCCGACATCGCGCAGGCGCGTTGCTTCGTCACGCGCGGCGGCGTGCGGCTTGTCGTCGTCATGCGCGGCGGCAACCCCGTGCCGAACGCGGCGCAACGACGGGAACTGGAGCGACTGCTGCTCGGCGTTTCGCCGGTCGCGCTGGGCGCGCTTCGCATCGCCGGCCCGACCCTGCGCTGGCTCGGAGCGCAGCTGCGATTGCGAGTGGTCCGCCTCGACGATGCCGGTGCCGTCAGCGGCGCGGTGCGCGGGCGCATCAAAGCGTGGTTCGACCCGGTCACGGGCGGCGCCGACGGCGACGGCTGGCCGCTGGGACGCAGTCCGGACGCCAGCGACATCGCGCTCGCCCTCGTCGATACACCGCGGCTGGCCGGCGTGCTCGACGTAGTGCTGCACGAGCGGGTCGACGAAGCGGTGGAGCGCGCGTGGCCTGCGTCGATCCGTCGATCCGACCTGGTCGTCCTGCGCGACGACGCATGGCAGCTGGTCTTCGATCCGGGCGAGGAGGGGGCATGAGCCGTCTGGTGAAGGTTCGCTTCGACCGCCGGTTCCAGGACCTGCTGGCCATCGGGCGCGCGCAACTGCCCGCGCTGGCACCGCAATGGACCGACCACAACGCGCACGATCCGGGCATCACGCTGATGGAGCTGCTGGCGTGGGTGGCCGAAGCGCAACTCTATGCGGTGGGACACACGCGGCGCGACGAGCGCGCGGCGTACGCGGCGCTGCTTGCGCTCCTGCCCAGCGGCACGCAGCCGGCACGCGGCCTGATCTGGCCCGACCTGCAGGACCCGCGCGCGCCTGTCGTGACCTTTGCGCAGAGCGTGGTGATTCCGGTGGACGCCGTCATCCGGCCGGTCAAGTCGGACGGGCCGATGTTCCATCCGGAACACAGGCTCTTATGGGTTCCGGGCGAGATACGCGCACTGACGACGCGGTTGGCGAACGGGCGCGCGCTTGACCACACCGCCGTGAACCGGCGACCCGGTCACGCGTTCCAGCCCTTCGGCGCGCATGCACGCCCTCCCGATGTATCGGCGATCGACTTCGAGTGCCGCAGCGACGACGGCCTGTTCCCGCCGGAACGCGCGCAGGCCGATGGCGCATGCTGGACGCTCGGCGTGCGCGCCGCGTCGCCTGTCGCGGGCATGCAGCCGGATGTTGCCGCGTCGTCATCGCCGCTGCGGGTCGAACTCGTCACCGACACCGAGCGGTATCCGCTGGCCATCGTGTCCGACACCACCCAGGGCCTGCTGCGCAGCGGCGCGCTGGTTCTGGATCTTTCCGCCGTCCGCTCGTCGCCGCGGCGCTTCACGCTGGAATTGCGCGCGCCGGACGGTCTCGCACGCCCGCCGCGCGTGCTGCAGATCGCGCCCAACGTGATCCCCATCGTGCAAGGTCGCGCGGTCGAAGGCGAGGTGCATATCGCCAACGGCGCACTGCCTGACTGGAGCTTCCAGCTCGACGTGCCCGGGCTGCGCTTTGCGGCGTCGGAAGCGCCGGTGCGGGTCGAGGTCGTCGAAGCCGCCGTCGGCAGCACGTGGCGACGTTGCGACCGACTGGCCGCGCAGGGGCCCGACGATGCGGTGTACGAGCTGGACATCGCGTCCGACCGGATCACGTTCGGAAACGGAATCAACGGCCGCGTGCCCCGCGATGGTGCGCAGGTGCGGGTGTCGTATGCGGTGAGCGACGGCGCGCAGGGCAGCGTCGCGCGCAACCGGCGCTGGCACGTGCAGGGATTTGGCGAGGCCTTCGGCGTCAATCCGGACGCGGTGGCCGGCGGCGCAGGCCCGCAGGACTGGCGCGCGCAACGCCGCGAAGCACGTCGGCGCGTGCGTGAGGATCACGCACTGGTGAGCGCCGACGACATCGTGCGCGCCGCGCTGGCGTTGCCGCTGCTGGAGGTCGCGCGGGCCTGGATCGTGCCGGCGAACGAAGCACGGCCGAACACCGGCGCGGTAACGCTGGTGGCCATGCGTGGCCTGCAAGCCGGCGATGACCCGCGCACGCCGGAAACACGGCGGTGGCGTAGGGCCGTGCAGCGACGATTGGAACCGCGCATGCCGCTGGGCACCCGACTGGCCGTGATCGGCCCGCGCTATCGCGCCGTGGTGGTCGAAGCGACACTGGAGGCATCGCCCGGACGCGATGTCGACCGCGTTCAACGCAACGCGCTGGACGCCGTGCGTGCGCGACTGGCGACCACCGGCCCGTCAGCGCGACGGCCCGGTGTTCCCGTCTCGCATGGCGACGTGGCCGGATGGCTCCGCGCTGTGGCTGGCGTGGCGCGGATCGTGTCGTTGCGCCTGCGGCGCGGCTCCGGCGATGAAGTGCACATCATCACCATGCCGCGTGAGGGACTGCCGCGATTCGACGCCGTGCACAGCACGGTGGACGTGCGCCGGGCGGGGCAGGGGAGCGCGCCATGAGCGCCGATCCGCAGCGCGCTTATCGATTCACGCAGCAGGCCCACTGGCGCGCGTGCCTGTCGATCGGCATCGACCCGGGCGCGGTTTCCACCCATACGATCCGGCCCTCCCTGCCGTTTGCCACCGTTGCGCAGCGATTCCCGAGCCAGGGCGCGCGGGCGCCGGCAGTGGCGCCCGGCGCGCAGGTGCTGTGGCACGACGATGCGACCGACCGCTTGTACCGCCTGTCGCCCGGTGACGACACGCCCGACATCGGGCCCGCTCCGGCGGCGATCGCGCGTGCGACGAGATTGCTGGTGACGCGTTGGGGCGTGTGGAGCTTGCGCACGGGTTCGCTGCAACGGTTCGAACTCGACTCGCTCACTCGCCTGGATGTGATCGACCTGTCGCATTGGCGCGCCGTCGATATCGCCGCCGACGGACGCGATGGCGTGTTCGTGCTCGCCGAACGCGAAGGTCGCTGGCAGGTGCTGCGCGTGGACTGCGCAGGACGGCTCGACGTGACCGCACAGCTGGACGGCGTGCGCGCGGCGACGGCGTTCGTGTTCCTGCGCACTCGCAAGCGATTCGTGGTGCTCGGCTCGGGTAGTGACGCGCAACTGATGTGGTTCGACGAAACCGGCGGCACCGCGCGCGCAAGGAAGTCGGTCGCCGCGATGCATCACTGCTTCAGCGCCACCGCGCTCGGCAGCGACGCGCGCGATGCGGTGTTCCTGGCAGGAGTCGACGCCGGCCCGGGCGGCGAAGCCCGGGTGATGCGGTTCGACGGCGACGGCACCGCGTCCGGCGACATCGTGCTGGATCGCAGGGACGCTCCCGCCACGGGCGTCGCCGCTGCACGCGATGCGGTGTACGTGACGGGCCCGGGCGGGCTGTTGCGGTTCGGCGCGGTGCAGGCCGTTCCCGACGACGCCGCCGAGCTGGAGTGCGTGCTCCTCACGCCCGTACTGCATTCGCCCGATCGCGAGGACGGCCGCCGTTGGCTGCGCATCGAAGCCAACGCGACGCTGCCGCCGGGCACGATGCTTTCCCTGTCGTATGCCTCCACCAGCGATCGTTCCGTGCGCGATCGCCTTGCAAAACTCGCGGCGGACGACGCATTGACTTCGAGCGAGCGAACGCAGCGCATCCTCGCCGAGCGCGGCATCTGGCACGCCCCGATGGCGTTCCAGGGCGCGGATGGCGACAGCACGACGCATTGCGTCGCGCCGCTGTTCGATACGCGCGATCCGTACGTGTGGGTGTGCGTGCGCATCATCGCCAGTACCGGCGCAGCCGCTCTGCCGGTGCTGAACGAGCTGGCCGTGCTGTACCCCGGCCGCACGCTGATGCAATACCTTCCCTCGATCTACCGGCGCGAGGAAGCCGTTCGCGACAGCTTCCTGCGTGCACTGGTCGGCGTGCTCGAAACCACCACGCAAGGGCTCGACGCCCGCATCGCCGCGCTGGGCAGCCATGTGCACCCGGCCACCGCGCCGGAGGAATGGCTCGATGCGATGGCGCGCTGGCTGGGCCTGCCGTGGGACGACACCCTGGCGCAAGCGCACAAGCGCTGCATCGTCACGCATGCGCAGGACCTCGCCAGCCAGCGCGGAACGCGTGCCGGCATCGAGACCTTCCTTTCTTGCCTGATGCCGGAGAGGCCGCGGCGTTTCCGCATTGAAGACGCGATCGCGCAGTTCGGCTTCGCCATCGTCGGCGGCGCCGGCTGCGAGGGCAGCGCGCTTCCGGCGATGCTCGGCGGCCCGCCGCGCTCGCGTGCGGAACTGGGTGCGGGCGCTCGCCTGGGCCGCATGCGTCTGCCTTGCGATGCAGACATCGGCGCTCCGTGGCGACTCACTGCGTCCGTGCGGATCGATATCGCAGCGACAGCGGAAGAACGCCGCGCCTGGGCCGGATGGTTGCCGGCCGCGCTCGCTGGCCTGGCGCCGTTCACCACCCGCGTGCGTGTGCGCTGGATCACCGCGCGTGCCTTGCAGGGTCGGCGACTGGACGCGGGCCTGACCCTGGAAGGAACGATCACGCCCCATCTGGGCGACGACGCCGTCACCGGCGTGGCCCGACTTCCCGTACGCGGCGCGCGCCTGGGTGCGACAGGCGCCGACGTCGGCACGCGGCTGCTTTGAAGGACAGGAGGAATCGCCATGCATCGCCAGGCTGACTCACAACGCGAATGCTGTTCCGACGAGGCCTGCTATTCCGGCCTGCGCAACCGCTACTTCGAAGGCAAGCGCCTTACCGCGGACGCCTTCCGGGTCGAACAGGATTACCTCATCGACCGCCGACGCCTGCTCAATCGCGCCATCCACGGGTGGGGCGTCGTATACGGCTTCGCGATCCAGGCGCCACGCGCAGAGCAGGGCGACGGCAGGGCGCTCGGGATCGGATCCGGGCTCGCACTGGACGCCTGCGGCCGCGAGCTGGTTCGCGTGCGCGCGGGCGCGGTGGGACTGGATGCGGTGGTCGTGCTCGACGCGAAGGGCAGGCGCGTATCGCCGGACGATCCGGATCGACGCGACGAGAAGGAATCGTCGCACGATCGCGCCGAATGCGATGACGACTGCTGGCTGCTGAGCGTGCACTACGCCGAACAGCCGATGGATCCGGTCGACCTCCACGACCCGTGCAGCTGCGAGCGCAAGGAATGGGACCACGTGTGCGAGACGGTGCGGCTCTCGCTGAGGCCCATCCGCTGCGACGCGTGCTGCGCTACTGAAGAGTGCGGGCTGGCCTGCGAATGCGGCACCGGCCCGTGCTGCGATGAGCATGCGAACGACAAAGCCGCGCCGGAGGCTGAGCGCAGCGCGACGCACAAGCCAAGGCAACCGGCGCAGCGCGGCGGCTGCCGCTGCCTGTGCGACCACCTCACGGGCCTTCAACTCGACGAGGACTGCGGCTGCCTGACCGAAATCGACGAGCGATGCGGTCGCGTTCGCGTCGATCTGCGCCACGGCGTGCCGCTGGCCTGCGTGAAGTTGCAGCGCGACGACTGCGGCAACTGGGGCTTCGGCGATGACGTGGAAGCCTGCGGTCCGCGACGACTGGTCAAACGCAACGATCTGCTGTTCGACCTGATCCGGGGCTGCGACCTCACGCGGATCAGCGCGATCGGTTGGGCGCCGTGGCATCGGCGGGACGCGCTCGTGGACTACGGCGACTTCCAGGCGTCGTTCGGCCAGGAAAATCCCGTCAAGAGCGGCCGCAACGTCACGCGCGACTACTGGGTCGAGTTCTCGCGCCCCGTGCGCGTGGACACCGTGAAGCCCGATTGCTTCTCCATGACGGTCACCATCGCCGAAGACGAAGCCGGTTGGGGAGAGTCGCGTCGCGTACCCATCATCGACGTCATCACTTCCGGCGGCCCGGACCCGCAACACATCACGCGCGCCGTGCTGGTGGTCGAAGCGGGCTGGGCGGAAGACGCCACAGTGAAGCGGCACAAGATCTTCAACAAGGACGAAGCGTTGGTGGAGATCGCCGTGTTCGGCGACTTCATCATCGACTGCAACGGACAGGCCGTGGATGCCAATGCCGTCGGCCTCCTGCCGGCCCCGACCGGAAACGGTACGCCGGGCGGCACTTTCCATTCGAACTTCCGTGTCGCGCAGAGCGACGCCTAAGGAGTTGCGCCATGACCACCACTCCCAAGCCCCTGGCGATCCACAAGGCCATGTCGACGCTGGTGCGGCCGAAGTTCGGTCCCGGCATGCTGCTCGAGCACGGCGACCTGGAACTGCTGCCTGCCTACACGCGCGAACTCAACCGGATGATGATCCGGTCGCTGTTCGGATGCGGCGTGGTCTGCGGGCTGCGCGTGGATGCGAGCGAGCACTGCGGCAAGGTCCGCATCACCGTCGAGTGCGGCCTGGCCATCGACTGCCAGGGCGACCCGGTGCATGTGCCGAAGCGGCAACAGTTCGAACTCGACAGCGAGTGCGATGCGAACGTTCCCGGTCCGCTCTGGGTCGTGCTGTGCGGGACCAGCAAATGCTGCGCGCCGAGGACGTCGATGTGCGCATCCGACGAAGACGACGAAGCACCGGCGCTGTGCACGCGCGAGCGCGACGCCTTCGAGATCCGCGTGCTCGACGCGCCGATGGGCTGCGGATGCCAGGAGTCGGCAGGCCGCGAGGCGTTTCGTGGCTCGGCATGCAAGTGCGCGGACCCGTCCGATCCATGCCACGCGGACCATTACGCCGGCAGATGCGGCTGCAAGGACGAAGGCTGCGACTGCTGCGATTGCGATTGCATCATTCTGGCGCGCATCGACGCGACGGCCGAGCGCGACCGGCCGTGGCGAGCCCATCACAGCGTGCGGCGGTTCATCCGTCCGGTGCTGATGCGCGATCCGCTGGTGGAACAGGAGCAGGCGGCGCAGTCGCAACCGCAGGACGTCCAGGTTGCGGCAGCGAGGGCGACGACGGGCTCGCCGAAGCGAGGCCCGCGCTGATGCCGGCCCCGGGCACGTCATCGTCCGGGGTGTGACGCAGCGCAACGCGTGCAATGGACCGCGAACGCAAATCGGTGAAAGCTTCGACCGTCGAACGACGGCCCGTGGCGATCGCGCGCGCGCCCGTGATGGCGGGCCGCGCGAGCGCGATCGGAACGGGCTTGCAGCAGCGCCTCGGCAACCGGGGCACGCAAGCCATTGCAGGCCAGATCTGCGCCAAATCCAGCGCAGGAATGGCCGCGCCGAGCCATGCGACAACAGGCGCCTCGCTCTCGATCAGCCAGCCAGGGGACATCCTCGAACGCGAAGCGGACCACGTGGCCGACCAGGTCATGCGCATGGCGGAAGCACCGTCGGCACCGCATGTTTCGCACGGAGCCACCGATGCGACCATCCAGCGACGTTGCGCCAAGTGTGAGGAAGAGGAAGACCACACCCAGGTCCAGAGAAAGGAAGCGTCCGCCAATGCCGCACCGTTCAATGCCTCGCTGTCGGCCAGCATCAACGCGCTGACAGGCAAGGGCAGTGCGCTGCCCTCATTCGCCCGGAACTTCTTCGAGCCACGATTCGGCGCCGACTTCGGTCAGGTGCGCATTCACGCCGGCACCGAGGCGGGAAACATCGCCCAGTCAATCAATGCCAGGGCATTCACGGTCGGCCAGAACATCGCTTTCGCGCCAGGCCAGTACGCGCCCCATTCCGAAGAAGGGCAGCGATTGCTCGCGCACGAACTGACCCACGTGCTGCAGCAGAAGGGCGCGAGCACCGGCACCGTGCAGCGCGACGACGAGCCCGGCGTGCAGCCGGAAGAACCCGCCACCGAAGCTGCGCCGACGTTCGTCCCCGAAGGAGTCGTGCTGGAGTTGTTGTATCTGCTGGAGCAGGAAGACCCGCCGGGACAGGAGGAGCACGAAGAAGAATCCGGGGAGGAGCTCAGCGAAAGGGAGAGCCGCTTCCAGGAGGATCTGGACTACGCAACGACCTGGGTCGGACACGGCGCGAGTGCCGAGCGCAAGATCCTGATGCTTCGAAGCGAGGACTTCCGGCTTCAGAAGGCCGCCTACCACGATTCGGTCGTGAACTCCTTCGGCAGCGAGGAGTATCCGGAGGAAGAGTATCTGGCGTGGCTGATCGAAACCTACGACGCACCCTCCAATACCGAGGAAGACACGCTGGCCAGGTTCAAGGCCAACATGCTCAAGCCCGATCTCACCGATTCGAGCTTCATCGACGACGAACACATCCAGCAATGGGATGGCGGAAACGCCTTCCCGAACTTCGCCTGGAACATCATCCACCCGTTGGTGTCGCCTTCGACCGAACTGGTCGAGTCCACGAAGTCCAGGCAACGCGGCACGCAGGCGGCCTACTACGAAAGCTGGAACGACCTGGGCTGGGATCTTTACGGCAACGGCATTCCCGCGTCGTACAGCCGTTCGTTGGGCATCACGGAGTACTCGACCGTCAAGAAGCGGTCGATCTCCAAGCTGCTGAAGATGCCCGACATTCCCTGGCTGTATGGGCATTTCGTGATGCATGAAGAAGTGCCCCTGCACACTGCCGCAATGAAGGCCTACACCACGGGCCTCACGGCCTACGTACTCGCATCGCTTGGACAGGCCGCCCTCGACAAGTGGTTGACGGCGTCCGCATTCCGGTGGAGCTACTTCGACGCTGCGGCCATAAGCGCCTTCCGCAAGTCGCATCCTTCCGGACTGCGCGCGATCGAGGACTTCTACAACTACGCACCCAGGGGGCTGGCCCTGGGCGCAACGCTCTCGGCCGCCAAGGTCAAGGCCGGCATTCAAACCAGCGGCGTCAATCCGTACCTGTTCCTCAGCAAGGTCAGCGCGGACGCTCAGGCGATCGGCCCGAATCTGATCAACCAGCTCAACGCATCCGAGTTGACGACGTTCGCGAACATACTGGCGAACGCCGACAGCAAGATCATTGCGCTGGAGCCTTCGATCCGACTGATGACCGCCGTGGAATGGTCCATCACGAAGGGATTCGCCGCGCAGGGCATCGTCGCGCTGCTCGGCAATCTCGACAAGATTCTTTGGGAGATCCTCGAGGAATATGTCAAGGACAAGGCGGTCAAGAAGGCCGTCATGACCGGCGTCGGATACCTGGGGCCGTGGGGGAGGGCGATCTCGATCATCTACAACCTGCTGGAACTGTTCGATGACGTCCGGGACAAGATTGAGCTTGCGCTGTTGATCAAGTCGTTTGTCGAGGTGCTGGATGAAGCCAAGCAGTCCAAGGGCGTGGTGCAGACCCAGCAGGCGTCGGCGAAATTGGCCCAGGTGTACGAGACGACGTTCCAACTGCTGATTCAGAAGCTGGGCCAGAAAGTGCTCTCCAAGGTCTCCGCATCCACGGCAAGGAGGCTGAAGGAGAAGAGACCCAAGGGCGAGAGGATGGGCGATGCGGAAAGAACCAACCTTCTTGAAGAAGCGCGTCGTGAGAAGGACGCGAAGAAGCTCAAGCCCGAGTACCTGGAAGCGGAGTTCGCGACGGCGATCCGGTCTCCCGTAAGAGTGGTCGGAGACGCCATCGAAATCGAATTGCCCAATGGCCACCGATGGAAACGCCAACGGGGTGCAAAGGGCTGGTGCAGGGCATCGGAAGACTGCGTCGGCGACTTCCTCAATCCCGATATCACCGATGAACTGGACTTCTACACCAGGCGGCACCTGCCTGACGATTTCGATTACGACGGGTATCCATCCCTTGCGGTCGACGATATCCGCCTGCATCAGACGACCAAGGGCAACTTCGGTGAGGTGGCCTCCGACCACATGCTCGACAAGCAGTACGCGAACCTGGGCGGAATCACGCGCACCGAGAATCCGGACCGAGGCCCGGGCATCGACAACGTATGGATGCCAAAGGATCGAACCCACTTCGATTACACGATCTCCGAGACGAAGTTCGTTCAAGGGTTCGATGGAGATCTGCACACGGTGAAGATGGGCAAGTCGAGGAGCGGGCCGCAGTTGAGTGACAGCTGGATCACCGGAAGGAACTTCAACACGATGAAGCACAGGCTGGAGGAGGTTGTCGGAGAGGACATGGCCGGCCGGATACGTTCCTCCGTTCGCAAGAACCGCGTGGAGAGACTGTTGATCGTGGTGAATGAAACCGGAAGGACCTGGGTGTATGAAGTGGACAGTGGCGGAAAGGCGTACAGATTGAAGCCCGACTGACGTTGGCGCGGACGTTTCCTGGTGTCCTCGAACGAAGTCCTGTTTCGTTGTCCCAGAAGTGCGCACCGTCGGGATTCGCGATGATCCATGAGTCCGCCGCAGACCGAAAGACCGACCGTATCGAGCGGCGCCCGATTTCGCCCTCCATCGCGGCCCGACCGTCGAACGAGCGGGAGTCGTCGAGCGCAACAACGCTCAAGCAGCGTGTTGGCAATCAGGGAATTCGGAATGTGATGGACAGGGCGCGTCTGGCTCAGGCAGACGGGGATGCCCGTGATCCTGCCGAGCGACAAGGCCTGCAGTCGGATCGTTTCAGGGGCGATGCCCGGCTGGAGAGCATCTTCGATGGAAAGGCGGAGCACTTCCTGCGTTCCGGCGCCACGGGAAATGCGGTTCTCAAAGTCCAGCAGGCTTTGATGGACCTCGGGTTCCCGCTGCCAAAGTGGGGCGCGGACGGGAGCTTCGGCAATGAAACCGCAAGCGCGGTTTCAAGGTACAAGGCGCAAGCGGGGATCTCACCTTCCGATCCTGTCGTGGGATCACGGACGATCGCCGCGCTCGATGCGGAAATGCTCAAGCAGCCGCCGGCGCCAACCTGCATCGACGGCCCCGTCAGCATGGAAGCAGAGCCGCTTCCGCCGATTCCACTGCCGAGCATCACCAGGATCAACGGCAATGAGCTGCTCGACGTGGTCAGGAAGCGGCAGGTGTCTCGTGCGCACATCCCGGAGAATTCGCCGTTGGGCGCGAACATTCCTGGCTTCGATAACTTGAAGCCGGTGAGCGTGCGCACGGAACCTGTTTTGCCGGAGCCGTGTTTCAAATGCATCGCGGATTGGGAACTGCCTCAACCCAGGTTCGAGATCTTCATCACCGTCGGCGATTTCTCGGATGAGCCGGACCGCAGTTTCCCCGTGCAGGATCAAAGTGTCTCGGGCTGCCCGTACGAAACGGGAGGAACATTCAAGAAGGTCATAAAACGAGTGATGCCCGAGGTCGAGCCGATGATTCTTGGTCAGG
The DNA here is from genome assembly GCF_038446665.1 of Lysobacter sp. FW306-1B-D06B. Taxonomy (NCBI): domain Bacteria; kingdom Pseudomonadati; phylum Pseudomonadota; class Gammaproteobacteria; order Lysobacterales; family Lysobacteraceae; genus Lysobacter; species Lysobacter sp. FW306-1B-D06B. The sequence continues at coordinate 2,825,735 of NZ_CP151802.1, forward strand.
AATTGGAGCACTGGTCGGATTTCGTGCTCACTTACTCGCTGATCACGGGAAGGTTCCTGTCCAATGTCAGAAGGCTCACGCCGGAAAGAACGCATCTTCGGGGCAAGGACCATGACGATTGCGTCGGCAAGGTAGAGCGATTCCTCCTCGAAACGTCCACGTTCCCGTGGCAGCCTGCGATCTCCTACTACGGAGCGCTGTCCGGGTATCTGGTGGACCATGTCTACAGCGACACGACCACGAAGCGCGAAAGCGATCACTCCGCGGTATCGGTCCCTCCACGGGGCAAGAAGCCGGTGTTCCCCAACATCGACCACACGGTCAATCCCTTTACCTGCAAGGCCTTCTACCGCAAGTTCGACAAGACCATGTCCACAGGCCTGCCAGGCCCACCTTTCAGTTCGCTGATCGAAGACAAGGAGGCGTACATTCCGGCGAAGCGTCCCTGGAACAGCCTCTGAGTGCACGCGTCGCCACGGACGTCATTTCACGGAGCCCGTCCGCGATCCTCCAGATGCTTCACCGCTTCCGGCTGCGCAATCCATGGCTCCTCGCGCGCGCGATGCATCGCCTGCGTGCGCCGCGACAACTCCAGCTTCTCCAGGATGTGGTGCACGTGGTGCTTCACCGTGGACACGCTCAGGCACAGTTCTCGCGCGATTTCCTTGTTCGACAGGCCGCGCTCGATCAAGTGCATCACGTCGCATTCGCGCCGACTGAGCTGCTTGCCCGTCACGCCAGGGTCGTCGGGCGATTCATTCATCCGGAACAAGGCGCGTAACAGGCCGCACGAAATCTCGGCAGGGCAGGCGAGGCGGCCGTGCACCACGTCCGACAGCGCGTTGCACAGCTCTTCGATCGAAGCATCGCGCGGCACGTAACCGGTGAAGCCGGCCCGGCCGCAGCGGATGACGTTCTGACGCTGTTCGTCCAGCCCGAGTGCCACCAACAGGATGTCCGGGTGCGCCTGCGCGATCGCGCGCACCTCCGACAGGTCGATGCCCTGCGTGACATCGATCAGCATCAGATCGACGTCGTGCGCCTGGATGGCGGCGTGCAGATCAGCGAATGCGTTGACAACGGCGCGAACGACAACGCCGCGGCGGGAGGCGAGCGAAGCCGCCAGGCCATCGCCAAGGAGTCGCACAGGGGTGAATACCAGCAGGTTCATCTGACAACCCAGGCTTGGCTATTCACCGCAGCGGCCTTCGTTGAAACCGCGTCGGCACAGAAGCGGAAAAAGCGGTGTTCGCGATCTCGCGACGGGCCGATACGGCCCGGACTAGCGTTCTTGAGTGGATTCACGAAGGTCATGGCGTCGCCTTCCGTGGCCAGGTTCACGCCGCTGCGGGCGCACCTGTTGGTGGTGCGGATCGAGGCAGTATCGAGCGCGAAGTCGGCGTCAACGCTCGCTACCTACAACGCCACTTTCGCCCCTAAGCGGAAATCCTGCGCGGCGAGTATTGATCGCTATGCAGCGCAAAGCCCTCTGTTTTGCCCGTCTGAACCGCGTTTGGTGGGGCAGGGGTACCGTCATTCACCAATTGCGGACACGTTTGGTATCGGGGCTACTTCTGGTCGCTTCTGTGGCTGGCCGCCGCGTGAGCCAGTCCCGTCACCACGCCCAGCGATGCATTGCCGGCCACCAGTTCGGCGTCCGGGAAGATCTCTTTGACGAGCAGCGGCACGTAAGGCGAGCGTGACATGCCGCCTGTGAGATAGACCGTCTCCGGCGGTGCGTTCAGTTCGGCACGGGCACGCTCCATCAACGAGCGCAACTGGAACAGGAAGGGCGTTGCCGCGTCGCTCAATCGTTGCGCATCGATGTGCGCGAGCAGACCGGCCTCTATGAAGTCGAGCCCCAGCGTCACGTTGCTGGCTTCGCTCAGTCGAATCTTGGCGCGCTCGACGGCGCGATTCAGGCGCACGGCGTGACCTGCTTCCTTCAAGGTCTCAAGCCGATGGCCATAGGGAGCGACGACGTGCTCGAACGACGTCTCGCGAAACTTCGCCTGGCGTTGCAGATCCTGCACGGCCGACGCCTCGTAGAACCGATGCACCGGCGTGTCCGTCACTCCCTTGCCGAACAGCGGCATGACGCTGCGCATGCTCAACTCGATGTCCACGTCGGTGCCGCCGACCGGCTCGCCCCATGAGCCATGCACGATGGGCGCAGCCCCTGGCCCGCCGACATCGGCAACGGCCATGTCCGTCGTTCCGCCACCGATATCGAGGATCAACGTCCGGCGAGGGCGTTCGCTGCCCTGGTGATAGCCATACGCCGCCGCGGCCGGCTCTTCGAGGAATTCGACTTCGTCAAAGCCGGCGGCATACGACGCGTCCGTGAGGATCTCCAGTGCCTGCACTCCGCCAGCCTCCTTCATGGAGCTGCGAAAACGCACCGGACGCCCCAGAATCGCCGCCCTAACGTCGCAACCGAGCTGGGCGCTGGCGGTGAGCCGGATGTGCCGGAGCAACTGCGTGGCGATGCCCAGCAACGTGTCGCGCGCACGTGCTTCCAGCCTGTAGCCCAGCATCGACTTCGGCGAAACCACCAACTGGCCTGCGCTGCCCTCGATGAAGGCATCGACCGCTTCCTCGCCGTACAACGCCTGCTGCAGGTCCGCGCCTTCCAGCATCGCCTTGCGCATCTCCTCGGCGGCCCAGCGGCGGCGCACGAGCGCGCGAGCATCCCTTTCCAGTTCCAGATCCGTTCGAACGCGAGGCGAGGGGATCATGCTCAGCTCATGGGTCCGCTGCGGTTCCGGCCGCCTCATCGCTTCTTCGCGACGTGCGCGGAGCTCCGCATGTCGCTTGGACTGGTCTCGCCGGAACTCGCCGGTCAGCTTCTGGATCTCGTCCTGCAGGGCGTCGGTGAGCTCGAACTCGGACAGGTCCGGAAGCCGCTGCGGAAAGAACACGGTGGTCCGAAACTGCTGGTCGGCACCGAACTGGATCAACTGCAATTTGCCCTCGATGACGGCGCCGGCAGCCGAATAGCTCGTGCCGAAATCAATCCCAATGCGCATCTGGTGCTGAACTCTGTGGCGGATTGATGGCATTTTGCCGTGAAGGGCGTTGATGGTTCCAACGAATCGGGTCGGAAGATCGGCGCGGAGCCCCGGATTACGGCGATAGCGAAGCCGGACGGGTGGTGTCTGCGCGTCGTTGACCGCCGGTCCTTTTTTGCTACGCTCGTCTCAGTCCTGAGGGGGATGGATGGAGCGATGCGACAAGGAATGCTGCTGCTCGCCGCACTGATGTGCGACAGCGCTTCGGCGCAGGTGGTGAATAAGTGCATGGGGAAGGGCGGGGCAGTGCACTACTACAGCGGCCCTTGTCCGGCTGGCTATCAGCACGCCAAGACTTGGGATGCAACGCCGGAACAGCCGCCCACCAATGAAGAACTCTGGCGGCGCTACTACCAGCGAAAGCAAGGCGAGGCCGATTCCCGCTACTTATCTCAGCTTGCCGGTACTCGTTCCGGCGCGGGCGGTCACCATGTGCGCCAGGATGGAGCACGTAATGCTGCCGCGTGTGATGCAGCGAAGGCGTCGCGAGAAAGCACTTTGGCTGCGGTAGGAATGCGCAGAACTTACGAACTCTTGCAGCAACTGGACGCGAACGTGCGCGAGGCGTGCAAGTGAACTCGCAGTCACCATAACCGGGGAAGGATGATGGACATCGGTGCCGTTTGGAGGTCGCAGCGGCTGTCGTCGCCTCGCTTGGAGGCGGTGCGGTCGTCGTCCTCGCGTGTTCAAGCTGGATTGGAAAAGTGTGGGCGGACAGGCTGATGGAGAGAGAGCGTGCCTCGCACGCTGAGGATCTCCAGAAGCTTAGGGTTCGCCTCGAAGGGCAAGCCAACACAGAGCTGGAGCACCTTAAGTCGGAGCTCGGCATTACGTCGGCGAAGCGTATGCGGGATGCCCAGGACAAGATGGCGATCTATCGCCTCGTCGTGGACATCGTCGCTGACATCCTCAGCGACTTCGACTTATCGCAGGACAACACTTTGCCTGATGCTCGCGAGCGATTTGACAGGTTCAACAGAGGCAGAATGAAGGCTTATGGATACATGGCCATGCTTGCGCCCCAGAAGGTCATGGATGCTTTCGATGAGGTCATTGACCATCTGCTTGAGATTGCGCAAGGCACACGCAATTATCATTGGCCGGAAGTGCGCGAATTGGCGATTGCCCTTGTCGATGAGATTCGTAAAGACGTGGGGCTCGATCAGGATGCAATTCGCTACAACGGCAGGCTTTGAAGAATGATTACATTCTGTCCTACCGCATGGGGCGACATTATCCGCATTCCACTTGAATCAGCTAGACGGGCGAAACCGCCCGCAGGTCGATAGTTACGCACCGATGCACGCGGCGCAGGCAGCAGTTCACGCGGGGCTGATATGAATCACGAAGCCGGCATGCAGCCATGTCGGAACTGAGCCAGATTGACGATGACCACTTTGACCAGTTGGGGCCGTGAGGCAGCATGTCGGGCCTCTTCAGCAGCACGCCGGCTCGCGTAACCCTTGAGGCGCAGTTCCATCTTGTCGCGCCACATAAGGCCGCGTAATCGTTCGACGGTCATTCGCTGGCTGTCCTCAGAAACGAGATGGCGGCCCCGCAGCTGCCACCCGGACCATTCGCCGTCAGGATTGACGTCCGTCATGCAGCCCCCTGAGCCAAAAGACCTAAGCCCAGCCTGGGAAGGCAACGGGGTATCGCACGGCGAAAAGTCTGAAAGGCCTCGCCAGCCAGCCCCTGTGACGCATTTACATAATATGCATTGCTGCCGAAGTCGCCGACGAAATCAGCGGCATAACGGCGACGCAGGCGACGGCGGCCGCTGCCGCAATTTGTCGCCAGAACGATCGCTCTTTTGAGTCACGCGCGCGGTCCATGTTCACGCGTGCGATTGTTTGCAGGCGGTCGAGACCAAGCGCGTCGGCCAAGATCACGGCCGTCTTGTCATCGGCGTGCGATACGCCAGTACGGTAATTGCTGAGTCGATTGGGACGCAGGCCGAGATCCTTCGCCGCTGCGTAGTCGCTTTCAAGGCCGTGTTTCGCCTTGAACTGGTCCAGCAGTTCGTTGGTGTAGGACATTTTCTTTCGGCACCTTGCAGCTGAAGTTATGGCCTTCGTCGGTCGTGATTGTGATCGACTCAGGGACTTTTCCGTTCTCTGCGATCGCGAGCAGTTGCACGGCCTTACAAATCTTCACGCCAGCGTCGATTCGCGTCTCGAGAGGCGAACCCGGTTCGACAACTCCTAGCGCGAGCATCAACAGCCACTCCATGCCGGCCCCCCCTTTTCAGATGGGGACAACCTAGCACTTGGGATAAGCCTACCCCTTGACACCACTCAAGGGATAGGCATACTCGCCCCCACTAGCTCAAGGGCTAGGCATAGGGCCACCCGCCGGGGACAGGCCCCGGCGGAAGGGGACGCCCCCTACGACCCGCCGCCGTAGTCCCCGGCCACGCTGCCAAGGGGGCAGGGCATGGAAGTCGCACACGGTGTGCTGTTGGTTTTTCTCCAGGTCGCGGCCGTCGGCTGCTTGACCGCCATCGCTTGGTCCCGCGCCTCGGACCTCGGCCAGCACATGCGCGAGCAGGACGAGCGTGAAGCCGAATTTCTCCGCCGCACCCGCGTGGAGATCGAAGCGTGAATCTCAGTTCGTGGCTCCGGTCGCAGCAAGGCGAGACGCTTCGCCAATTTCGGCAATGCCCCGCAGGGACTTCGCCGTCGCCTCGGCAACGAACGCACGAATGTCGTCGTGTGGCGACGCCCCAGCTGTGGCGGCAATCCGGTCAAGTAGCGAAAGCATGGTTGTCCGCTCTTCTTCGGAGGACAGCATGCTGAACATCACGCTCATCACGGTGGTAAGCGCATCGATGGCTGCGCCGAACTGCTCGGCGTCGATTTTGGGCGGCTTGGACACGGCGGCTCATTCCTTTGGCTGTGCGGGGATCATCGCATGAGCCGCCCGCTCGTCGCTTTCGCCGTGGCTGGACTCCCCACTACTAACAGGGGAGTCAGTCCTTCAGATCGCCTCGACCTCATCCCGCTGACCACGGTGTCTGTTGACTGGATGGCCGCGTCCGTCGATCTGGCCGAAGTGCTCGCCCATCAGGGCCACCTCAAGACGTGGGAAATCTTCAATGACCTCAACGGCTATGGATTCCAAACCCAGCAAGTCGCCGCGTGCGTCTTCGCGTCGCTCCTCGCCGGCTCCGACTTGCACCTCTGCAAAGAGCAGCGCAAAGGCACGTTCTACAAGTGGCGTCACCACCTCATCAGCACCAGCGGCGAAAAGGTCGGGCAAATCGAGTTCGGTGGCCCGCACACCATGCGCCAGGACGGAACCCCAACAGCTCGTGTTGAACTTACGGGTAAGGGCTGCCGTCTGTATGAAGGCGCAGCGGAAGGCGACCATGCGGAGCGGTGGTCGCGTTTGCGAGCGCAGCTCGCAAGCGTAGCCGGACGACTCTCCCGCCTCGATATCGCTTTCGACGATTTCGCCGGTACGTACAACCTCGCCCACGCGGTGAAGCTGTGGCAGTCCGGCAAGTTCGACGCACGCGGGCAAACGCCCGACCTCGAAAGCGTGAACCACGCGAAGGGACAGAAGGGCGACACGATCTACATCGGCTCGCGCGCCTCCGAAAAGTTCCTGCGCGTGTACGAGAAAGGCAAAGAGCAGGGCGACGAAACCTCGGTGTGGGTGCGCTGGGAAGCGCAGTTCAAAGCATCGAGTCGCAAAGAGCTCGACCTCGACATGCTCACCGCGCCCGCCGACTTCATGCGCGGCGCGTACAAGGCGCTCACCTTCATCAGCGAAACGCTGCGCCGCCTCGATCTGACGAAAGAACAGGCTGCCGCGAACATCCACAGCGCGCTGAAACACCTGCGCCGCCAGTACGGCAAGACGCTCAACTTCCTGAAGCAAACCTTCCCCGATGACGAAGCGCTAGGTGCGTTTCTCATCAACGTGACCCGGCCGGGGCTCCCGGATTGGTCATGGCAGTACCTGAGCCCCGATGGCTACCTGTCCGTGTTGGATGCCATGCGCATCGACCGTCAGCCGGTGGCCGCATCCCTTCACTGACGGAGAACCACCATGCGCATCGAAATCAAGAGCGGCACCTCGACCAACCATCGCCAGGGCAACAACGGCAAGACCTACGGCGAGCAGCAGGCCGCACTGCACACGCCGGGCAGCGACTTCCCGATTCCCTTCAAGGTCAACTGCGAAGTGGGCTTCGAGAAGAAGCCGGGCTTCTACCGCTTCGGCCCCGGCAGCTTCGGCACCGACAAGTTCGGCAACCTCGTGATCGGTCGCGTCGCGCTGGAGCCGGAAGTCGCCGCGTCCACCACGAAGGCCGCCTAACCCATGGCCACCGTGCTCGTTCAAGCCTGCGCCGTCGAACACCTGACGGCGGAAGGCGTGTGCACGGTGCCGATCTGGGTCGAAAAACCCGAGCAAGTGTTGCCGCCGCTCACGCTTGCCGAAGGCACTGTCATCGCGTTCGCGATTGTCAGCTGCTGGACCGTCGGACTGCTGTTTCGCCTCATGGCGCGCACGCAGCAGCGGTTTTGATCCACCAAACTCACCCACTCAAAAAGGAGTTTCACCATGAACAAGATCAACGCTCAGTCCATCGCCCTGCGTGCTCGTGACAAGGCCCGCAGCTTGCGCACCAAGATCGCCGGGGCCACCGCCGTCGTCGCCGGTGCGATGTACTCCGGCCTCGCGATGGCCCAGTCCACCACGCTCGGCGAAGCGGTGAAGACCGAAGTCGAAGGCGGCAAGACCGCCGTCACCGCGATCCTGCTGGTGCTGGCCGGCGTGCTGGGCCTGTTCCTGCTGTGGTCGATGATTAAGCGCGCGAAGTAATCGACAAGGGCAGGGGAGGGAGGGCCGCCACGCGCGGCCCTACTTCCAAGGGAGGCAGCATGGGGTATTTCGTCATCGTCGCGCTGCTTGGCGCGTTCTGGCTCGCATACGAGGCCGTCTAATGGACTTCCGTCGCATCCTCGCGAACGCAATCGCGCGCCGCATCGCGTTCGTGCTGGTCGCCGCTGTCCTCGCGTGGTGCGGCATGGGCAAAGCGCAAGCGCAGGCAATGTGCGGCCTGACGCGCTGGCAAGACGCGATCAATGCAACGTATCCGAGTTCCAACTACACGTTTCCGAGCCGCGCGGCGGCACAAGCGGCATGCAACAGCGTGCCGAGTACGATGGCCGAACCGGCTGTGTCGGGTTGGCACTACCCGATCGCGAAACAGGCATGCACGCTTAATGCAGCGAGCAAGAATTTCACACTGAAGGCGGCTCGGACGGGCACGAACTACCATCCGACGTGCAATCAGTCGCACCAGACGTGGAGCCCGTACACCAACTCTGCCACCGGCTGGTACTTCAACGGCGATATTTGCCCGGCCGGGGAGACGTGGAACGCGGACACACAGACCTGTTTCAACTCACAGCGATGCCTGGACAAGTCCGCGCTCGGTAATGGCCTCATCAGTGGCACCGCCACGAGTGCATGCATCGACGGCTGCGCGTTCGCTGCGCCCGATGGCGGCACCACACTCAGCTTCAACGGCAGCAACTTCGTCACCATGTCGAAGGGCTGGCAGCCTACCGGAGCCGCGTGTGCTGCCGGCACGCCAACGCCGAACACCGAAGACCCGCAGGTGTGCAAAGACCTTGGCAACGGCCAGACCGCATGCGTCAAGCAGGACGGACAGGAGTGCTACAAAGGCCCCATCGGTGACCCGATGCAGTTTTGCTGGAAGCCCGGCGAAGTGGGCGACAAGAACGACGGCAAGAACCGGCAGAAGCGCAACGCAGGCGAGACGCCCATTGCGCCGAACCTCAGCCTCCCCAGCGGCGACAACCTGCAACAGAAGGGTCCGCCCATCGTCACCCAGGTGACGAACAACAACACCACCACGACCACCACCACCACCAACTTCCAGACGCAGCACGGCACCGACGCGAACGGCGGGGGAAAGCCCTCCAATGACGGCGAGCCCGACGATGGAAGCGGGGAGGGGGAGGGCGACGGCGAAGAGGGCACCGCGACCGGCGGCGGCGACTGCAAGAGTCCGCCCATCGTGACCGGCGATCAGATCCTTGGCATGGTCGCCAATCAGGCATGGCAGACGCGCTGCGCGGTCGAAGCAGGCAATGGCGTCAAGGTGACCGGTGACGTCGGCAACTGCGCCGAGCCGTTCTCGGTGGAAGGCACGCACGCGAACGCCCAGCAACTTCGCGCCATGCGCGCGCAGATCTGCAAGGGCGACGCGAATGGCGACGGTCAGCCCGACTGGACGAAACCGGACGGCACCGAAGCCGGCGACGGCGGTGGCGATGACGACGAGCCGGGTTTCCTGTCGAGAGTGGTCAACACCGACATGCTCGATACGGGCGGCTTTCTGGGCGGCGGCGGTCAGTGCCCGCAGTTGGGCGAACTGGAATTCGGCCCGTTCGGTTCGTTCTCGCTGGACAGCCAGCCGTACTTTTGCGACCTCATCGCGCTGATGCGCGGCGTGGTCATCCTCGTCGGCGTGTTCCTCGCGCTGCGCATCCTGACCGGAGACGTGCTGTGAGCGCGATTGGCGAAATCATTGCGGGCGTAGCCGGCAAGATCTTCAACGTCTTCAAGGTCGGCGCGGGCATCATCGTCGCGCGCATCCTCGGCGCGTTCGGCCTCAGCCTCGTGTCGCTCAATGCGATCCTGCCCAGCCTGAAGGACTACCTGACGAGCTACGCGAACCTGATACCGCCGAAGGGGCTGGAATTCCTCGGCGCGGTCGGGATGGATGTTTTCATGTCGTGCGTGCTCTCTGCGCTCACGATCCGACTCGCAACGAAGATCTTCATTCTTCCGACCTCCGTTGCTAACCAGCTGCCGGGGGGCGGGCAATGATCTACTGGTACACGGGACAGCCTGGACACGGCAAGACGCTGCACGCGATCGATCACGCCATCGACTTCCGCAACGAAGGCCGGCTGGTCTACGTGTGCAACGTGCGCGGCTTCGAGCACGAGAAGGCGCGCATGCTGCCGATGTCGCCGGAGCAATTCCGGAACTGGATGGACTTCCTGCCTGATGGTGCCGTAGCCGTCGTCGACGAAGCCTACGAGCACGAGATGCTCCCGAAGCGCCCGGCCGGCTCGAAGGTGCCCGCGCACGTGCAGCAGCTGGCGAAGCACCGGCACCGCGGCCTAGATTTCATCTTCGTGTCGCAGTCGCCGGCCAAGCAGGTGGACGAGTTCGTGCATGACCTGATTGAGCGCCATATCCACGTGCGCCGCCGCTTCGGCCTGCCGTTCGCGCACCTGCGGGTGTTCGACCGTTTCGAGCGCAACCCGGAGAAGGGCCACCCGCTGCACCTGAAACGCGTCAAGCTGCCCAAGCGCCCGATGGGCCTATACGAGTCCACGGTGATGGACACCACGGACCGCAAGATTCCGTGGTATTACCCGGCCGCGTTCGTCCTGCTCGCCGCCGTCGTGGCCGGTGGCGTTTACGCGATGTCCGACGTAAAGGACAAGCTCAGCGGTGAATCGCACGCCGTGGTAGCAGCACCGAAGGCGAAGGCGAAGGAGGACGGAGCGGGAGCGACGGCCGACGCCGCCGTAGCCGCATCCCCACGCGCTCTACGAGACACCGATTACGTCGCGTGGCTCACTCCGAGGATCGGCGGGCAGCCTTGGACTGCGCCCGCGTACGACGCACTCGAAATCCCGCGCAACAACCCGCCGCGCGTGTTCTGCATGGCCTCCGGCCACGACGGGCACGCGGGCTGTAGTTGCCTGACGGAGCAGGGCACGCGTTACGTCATTGAGCAGAACCGGTGCCGCCTGATCGCCACCGACGGCCAGTACGAGCCCTTCATCGACACCAACCGGGGCAACCTGCAGCGCATGGACGAGGTCAGTCAACGGGCCCGCCTGGACACGCCGCACGGGGGTGTAGGGGGCCCGCCCCCTACGGATACGCCTCTCTCCGGTGCAACGATGAGTGCGCCCCAAGTGAGCGGTTATGGCGACATCGGAGCCGTACGCGCCGAGCCTGCATCCTGATGACGCTCTTTGCCCTTTGATATTCTTTCGGCCTCGTAGGGACATGAATGAGCCGCTATGAAGGCACAACTGCTTATCAGATTGTCAAAGCCTGTAGTCGTTCCAACCGGTGCCCAATTCGTGGTGCCTACCATGAGCACTGGGGGCTACACGTTCACCGTCTTTCCGCCGGTGCGCACTGAGATCGCCCCAACGCTGCCGTTTCCGCATGTTGCGCTTGACGGCAAGCCGGCCTTTTATGCAGATGGGTTGCGATTGGAAGTGCATCGCGATTCGTTTGATCGACGAGTTGACGTTTGGGATCCGCCCCTAGAGATTCTTAAGGAGGTGGTCACGGAACTCGTCGAGCGACTACGCTTCGCCACTAAGAGCTTCAGCATTAGCCCGGTAAGGTTTCCCGAGTGCGACTGGCATCTCAGCTATCGGAACGATGATGGCACCGACGTTGAGGAGAGTGCCGGGCTCGTCAAGGGAAGAGGTGTCGAAATACATGAGTTCGGATATGCCGTAGTCGATGGCGAGGCTTGGAGGGTTGCATTTGCCCTGCCAAATGACTTCCAGCCGCCCAGCTGGCACACCTTGCTTCTCGATGCGATTGGGGCATTGCCACACATTGGATCAGCTGTAGTTCTCGCAGCTGTCGGCCTTGAAACTTTCATTACCGAGACGCTTAACGCGCTGGCAAAGAGACAAGCGGTAAATCCGGAACTGTGGGATTGGATCTCGGAACCGGCTAAGCCAAAGGCGAGTGTTGAGCATCGCTACACCACGCTGCTGAAGGCCTTTGTGGGCCACTCGCTTTCCGAAGATGCGCAGGCGTGGGCCTCGTTTATGGACTTGAAGAACGCGCGCAATACCTTTGGTCACAGGGGAGTTGCGTCGGTGAAAGGGAAAGCGATCAGTCAAGCAGAGGCCGCGACACTAGTCACGGGTGCCTTCACCGTGGTGGCCCGGGTGCGTGAGTGGTTGCCTGAAGAGTTGCGCTGGCCTGAAATCAAACCTCCTCAGCACGGGCTGCTGATGGCAAGAGAGGTAATCAGCGAATCAGATCTAGCCCACATGGCTACCGAACCGCCCGGGATCCACGCGATAAGGGCGGACGACTGAATAACCGGCCTTCGCGGTACATGAGCCGATCTAGTGTGCCAGGTGCGATCCAGTCGCCATGAGGTGATACCAAACGGGCGCCGGCCAACCGCCATCCAGCCCATGGCCCATAGAGCGGCGTCGAGTTGTAGGCAATCCGTTGATGCATCTGCGCCGCGCAGAGGTTTGGGCATTCTTTGCCCGCCGCCCAGCAAGGCGGCCGAAGATCCGTAGTCATGGGGTCCACCTGAAACAGCACAGGGACCGTATCGGCCCCTGTGTGCGTTGCTGGATCAGATTAGGCCGCGAGTGCGGGTCGGAAAGGGCCTACAGGGCGTGCCCAACGGCGGAGCAGCCCCATAAGCCACTTCGCATAATGCATATTATGTCACTTCGCCACCGGGGCTGGCTGGGGCGAGCTTTTCGTGTTGCGGCACGCCCCTTGCCTCTCGACCCAGAGGAACGGCTTCAGGCACAGGGGGTGCACGCATGAACTTCGACTTTGAGGACGAATGGTACGGATGGCGGCTGCGAGGCCGCCATCTCGTTTCTGAGGACGGCCAACGCATGACGGTCGAACGCCTGCGCGGTTTGATGTGGCGCGACAAGATGGAGCTGCGCCTTAAGGGGTACGCAAGCCGGCGCGCTGCCGAGGAAGCCCGGCAATCAGCCTCACGTCGGCAGCTGGTCAAAGTTGTCGTAGTCCAGCTTGCGGACGTGCGTCATCGAGGCGTCGCAGCATCTTGATCGCCGAATGTCCGCTATCGGCCAGAAGCGGACGTCGCCGCTCCGGCGATCAACCGCCAGCCGGGCTTCCGCAGCGTCCACACATGACCATTCATCGGCCGGAAGCCGGCACCTGTTCAACTTCACCACGCTTTAAATGCCCCGCCTTCATTCTTCGGTGGCTAAGGCCGACCCATCCGGATGTGTCGTGACCGAAACACAGGGCGACCTGGCACCTGTCTTCGACAATAAGGGAAGGATCATGGCAACCAAGAAGCCGAACATTGTGATCATCTGGGGCGACGACATCGGCCAGACCAATATCAGTGCCTACTCCGATGGCCTGATGGGCTACAGCACGCCCAACATCGACAGGGTCGCCAGCGAAGGTATCCGGTTCACCGACTATTACGCCGAGCAGAGCTGCACGGCCGGGCGCTCCTCGTTCATCACCGGGCAGTGCGGCTTCCGCACCGGTAACACCAAGGTCGGCATGCCAGGGGCTGCGCAGGGCCTGCAGCACCGCGACGTAACCATCGCCACGTTGCTCAAGGCCCAAGGCTACGCCACCGGTCAGTTCGGCAAGAACCACCTGGGCGACCGCAACGAGCACCTGCCGACCGTGCATGGCTTCGACGAGTTCTACGGCGCGCTCTATCACCTGAACGCCTCCGAGGAACCCGAACTGCCGGACTATCCGCCGGCAAAGGATTTCCCGAAGTTTTTGGAGAACTACGGGCCGCGCAACGTGCTGGATTGCAAGGCCACGGACAAGGACGACCTGACGGTGGATCCGCGCTTCGGCAAAGTCGGCAAGCAGACGATCAAGGACGCCGGCCCGCTGACAAAGAAGCGGATGGAAACCTGCGACGACGAGTTCGCGGAGCGTGCCGTGGACTTTCTGAAACGCCAGCACAAGGCCGGCAAGCCGGTCTTCCTGTGGGTGAACTTCACCCATATGCACCTGCGCACGCACACCAAGCCCGAGAGCATCGGGCAGTCCGGCCGTTGGCAGAGCCCGTACCACGACGCGATGATCGACCACGACAAGAACGTCGGCACCGTGCTTAAGGCGCTGGACGACTTGGGCATGGCGGACGACACCATCGTCATGTATTCCACCGACAACGGCCCGCACATGAACACCTGGCCGGACGGTGCGATGACGCCGTTCCGCAACGAGAAGAACTCAAACTGGGAAGGCGCTTTCCGCGTCCCCTGCATGGTCCGGTGGCCTGGCCACATCAAGCCCGGAACGATCTGCAACGAGATCGTGGCGCACCTGGACTGGTCGCCGACGCTGCTGGCGGCGGCTGGCGTTCCGGACATGAAGGAGCAGTTGCTCAAGGGCATGAAGGTCGGCGATGAAACCTTCAAGGTGCACCTGGACGGCTACAACTTGCTCCCGCTGCTGACCGGCAAGACCAAGGAGAGCCCGCGCAAGGAGTTCTTCTACTTCAACGACGACTCCGAGCTGGTTGGTCTGCGCTACGACAACTGGAAGTTTGTCTTCGCGGAACAGCGCGCCAGGGGCACATTGCAGGTCTGGTGTGAGCCGTTCACGACGCTGCGGTTCCCGAAGCTGTTCAACCTGCGGACCGATCCGTTCGAGCGGGCGGATGTCACCTCGAACACGTACTTCGACTGGTGGTTCGACCACGCCTTCATCTGCGTTCCTGCCCAGCACATCGTCGGCGAGTTCCTCGAGACCTTCAAGGAGTTCCCGCCTAGCCAGGAGGCCGGCAGCTTCAGCTTGGACCTGGTGATGAAGAAGCTTGCGGAGGGTGCGGCTGGGAGCAACTGACGGCCCGGCTCGACAGTGCGTGGGGACCGGCAGTCCACGGCGGGCTGCCGGTATCGACGCCAGCCTCCGAGCACCACACAAACTGGCCTCTAAGATGTTCCAGCGTCCGCTATGGGTCGAAAGCGGACATTAACATCGGTCCGCCCTCCCCTGAACCGGCCCGGCCGGTATGCATTATGCGAAATAGGATCAGGGCTGCCTTGCGCTGGCTCTCGGCCGCTGTAGGCCCTTTCCGACCCGCTTTGGCGGTCTGACCGTGCACCGGCCGCCTTGCTGGATCGAAGGTCAGCCCTGTCCCAACGAATGCGCTGCTGCTGACTACCAGCGGCGCGTTCTCAATCAACTGGAACTCACCGGGCCATGGCAAGGATGGCGACTGGCTGGCCGTGACCTGGTGAGCCCGGACGGCCAACGCATCAGCCCTGAACGATTGCGCGGGCTGATCTTTCGGCAGTCGATGGACGAACGTCGCGAACGCGCCCGGGCGCGACGGCAGCCGAAGAACCAGCTCGTCCGCGTCGTGCTCGTGGATTTGGCGCAGTACAGGCTCAACGGCAGCGACGCCGCCTAACGTCCGCTATCGGCCAGGAGCGGTCCTTGGACCGACTAACCAGGGACCGTGAAGCGGCCTCGGTGACGAGGCGTCAGCCATTCTGTTCCACGGCGCATAGGCCATCCGACCGACTGAACTGCCACGCCTCTGGGCCATACCCGGCTTCGGCAGAAGTTGATATCGACACCACGGCTCCACTCGCAAAGTGCAACAAAAGATCAGTGCAGCCCGCTTCCGCCCTCGCCCGTTGGCCGATAAGCGATACGACGGCATCACAGAAACCCGGCCGATTTTGGTAAAGCACCGCATCGCCCTTGGAATAGGTGACTTGGTTGTAGAGCGTGAACCCACAGTCCTGGAACACGAGCTGTAAGTAGTCGTGAACGAACACCACTTGGGACAAGGGATCTATAGGCTGAATATCGGGTTTCATCGCCTTCGCGAACGTCCGCTTTGGGTCGAAGGCGGACATTAGCACCCGCTCCTCGCCTCCGCTCTGCCTCAATGTCCGCTATCGGCCAGGAGCGGACATTTCGCCTCGGCTATCCCGGGCAAGCGCCGAGGGCTGTGCCTCTGCCAGCGCAGGATCATTCGCCGCTCGAACGGATTCAACAAGTGTTCCGAAGATCCAGCGGCGCCCTGTTACGACGACGTCGCCTGGACACGGGGGCGCGAGATGCTCGGGCCACGGAAAGCGCAATGGTTCGCTCGAATCTGTAACGATCATCACCCGCCTCCGGTAAGACTTTCCCCATTGGTCAGCGCTGACGCACCGTGCCTCGACAACGAGTTCGGTGGATGCCAACCACTTCGTTGGAATCGCTAACCACCGCTCCATGCACCACGTCACGGCACCAAAGAACACCAGAGCCATGGCCATCAGCTTTACGACCGCCCATATGCGCGGTGCACCGCTCAGCCCGCCGTAGACCAACTGCCATCGGGTGCCTTTCCAAGCAGGTCTCCGATAGATGAAGCAAAAGTAGAAGTAGCTGATGACCATGAACGAGAACAACATGTATCTCATCACTACTACTGCGACGTTCGATGGTGCGTACGGTGTCAGCATTGAGCAAAGCGAAACCGTAAAGAACAACGCAAACGATGTGACCGTAATGGCACCCATCCTTCCCATCGAAATCATCACCCCTCCTTGGCGTACGACGCAGGCCTAGTTCGCATGGAACGTCCGACTTCCCCTAAGCGCCCCAGCCCGTGAGGGGACTACAGCGGACGCATGGCCTCAATGACCGCTTTGGGTCGAAAGCGGACATTAACATCCGTCCGCCCTCCCCTGAACCGGCCCGGCCGGTATGCATTATGCGAAGTGGCTTATGGGGCTGCTCCGCCGTTGGGCACGCCCTGTAGGCCCTTTCCGACCCGCTTTGGCGGTCTGACCGTGCACCGGCCGCCTTGCTGGATCGAAGGTCAGCCCTGTCCCAACGAATGCGCTGCTGCTGACTACCAGCGGCGCGTTCTCAATCAACTGGAACTCACCGGGCCATGGCAAGGATGGCGACTGGCTGGCCGTGACCTGGTGAGCCCGGACGGCCAACGCATCAGCCCTGAACGATTGCGCGGGCTGATCTTTCGGCAGTCGATGGACGAACGTCGCGAACGCGCCCGGGCGCGACGGCAGCCGAAGAACCAGCTCGTCCGCGTCGTGCTCGTGGATTTGGCGCAGTACAGACTCAACGGCAGCGACGCCGCCTAACGTCCGCTATCGGCCAGAAGCGGTCATTCGCTCCTTACCCGGATTTCACCGAGCATTCCCGAACTTGAGGCGGCACGCGTGAATACACCCGAGGCGTACGCGGGGGCTTCGACCCGATGGCGGCCACGAATCAGTTCGAGTTGACGCCCTTCGGCCCGTACTCGAACTGCGGTCGTCGTCGCTTGCAACGCCCGGGCGTCGCGTGAGGGATAAAAGAAAATCGCTTCACCATTGTTTCCTGGGACGACCTCGACGAATCCGAGCACGGACACCGTCTTCCCCTCGTACGATTCCGGCGACGCGAGGATGTTCAGTAGCGCCGTCGTGCAGCTGCCATCGTCAATATGACCAGGAGCCATGCACACGGGCTCAGGGGTTTTCGCGCAGCCCCCGCATGCGAAGGCGATGCCCAGCAACAGAAGCGATATCGACTTCGGCACGTCCCCACCTGATGTCCGCTTTGGGTCGAAACGGACATTAGCATCGCAGCAGCGGGCTCGTCCGGCCGAAGGTCCGCTATCGGCCAAGAGCGGACACCCCTTCAGGGCTAGCGTATCCGCTTCGTCGACGCCAAAAGCCGGGCGACGACAGAGACGCCGATACGTTCGAAGTCCTCCGAGCTCAACGCCATGCCTTCAATGAGGGCGTTATCGAAGTCAGGCGTGAAGGTGTAGAAGCTGCCGTATGACCAGTTGATCGGATTCGCATGGCGATCGGCGATCACGTCATCGAAGAACAGGCGACTCGTACCGTCCCCCATGTCGCGAAGGCAGATGACGAGCCCGTTGGCGTCCCTGACCTTGTCGTCGTAGTCCATTCTCGCCCCTAGTAGCGCTTCGTTTACCGGCCCTGGGGACAATGTCCCTAAGGGTCGAAAGCGGACGCTATCACCAGTTTGGTCGCCTCGCACGGACCTATGACCGCCACTGGCCAGAAACACACTCACTCGTCGTCCGGCATCCGCTGATGTTCTGCCAGGGGCAGTGCCAGAGCAGCCCACGGCGGACGCTGGCTGACGAATAAGGCTGCGTCTGGCAGGAATGTCGCAGAATCGTCGAGGCTGCCCGCGTAGATGGTGACCAGCTCGGGAGCCGACTCTGGAGTGCCGAACAGCAGACTTCCGCAATCTATGCAGATATTGCGAACGGCGGCATGGCCGCTGCCGCCTTTGGTTCGAACCTGTTTGATCGGCCCGACACTCGCAAACGATACCCGCGGTACGCCGAGCACGGGGACGCCACCGCTTCCGGACGCACGCTGGCAGTCCCGGCAGTGGCACACGATGGAGAACAAGCCCGGGCCTGGCGACTCGTATCGAACCGCACCGCAGAGACAGCGACCTGTGATCACTCTCGCCCCCTACATGGTCTAACTCCACGTCCAAGGTTGCCCCGAGCACTCGGCGCCGCGGCCCCTTCGTTGTACCGCTCGCAATGCTACCGAAGCTCTTGTCCGCTAACGGCCAGTAGCGGACGTTGGACACCATGGCCTAGTCGCACCGCTCGGCGTTGTTGATCTGGTCGATGAGTTCGGACCGGCTATGCACCGGCGAAGCAGGCAAATGAACGGTCGGTGGGTTCCGTGTGAACCGCATCAGGAGCGGCAGCATCCTCGCCCCCCGCGCCAGGATCTCGCACTCTGGTTCCGTTGATTCGCCAAGATAGTGTCCAGCCAGAGCAGCCAGCGCCTCGTCGCCTGCCGCAGAGATGTCTTTCACCAGCAACTCCAGAGCACGATTCGCCTGCACGTTGGCGCGTTTCCCACTCGCGCCCTCGCTAAGGGCATTCAAGGCGTCGCTGAAACGCGTGACGTGGCGCTGTGCGTCGACGCTGAGGGCGCCTGGCGAAGCGGCTGCGACAATGCCGACAGCAAACAGCGCCACAATCCCCACGACGCATGCGGCGAATCTCATCTTCCCCTCTCCCCTGATCGGGCCATTGGCGGTCCTCGCTGCCCGCCGCACCGGATGTCCGCTTTGGGTCGGAAGCGGACCTTCGCATTGCTGCGGCGCGCTCATTGGCCGAATGTCCTCTATCGGCCAGAAGCAGACGCTCTGGTTGCCCAGACTGGTGACCGGCTACCGCGCCTTGGCATTGGGCAAACCCTCGAGCAACTTCGTCGTAGCTTGGTTGCAGTTGGCAGCGGTATCGCTGCAGAGCACCGACAGCTGCACCACCGGCTCGCCATCCTTCATCACGGGTCGGTAGTGCGCGGCCAAATTAGGTTCGCGGTCCTTGAAGATGACCAGCCAGAATTCCCTGGCTTCCGGAGTGCCGGTCTGGATGAAGCGGCTGCGTACCCCCGGATAAGGTGGTTTCCAAGAGTTCGCCGGATCGAAAGGAAACGCTGCGTCTACTGCGGCCGCATCAGCGAATTCAGCGTCCGACGGCTGCAACTCGTAACGAGGGCGTGCATGTGACTTCGGCCAGTCGATTTCCCGGTATTCGTATCGCTGGGGGTTCATGTTGAATGAAACGGTGTAATCCGTTTCCCCCGCCTGGGGCTTTGTCGTGAGGCTAGGTACGACACTGGCACCTTTCACCGAAGCGAGTGCGGCCTTGTTGAAAGTAGGACGGTCTGGCGTTTTCACCTTCGCATCGAGTACGCGCCCGCAATCATCAATGATCAACGTCAGCACCACGGTACCGTTGATCCCCTTGATCGCGAGGTCCGGCGGATATGCCGGCGCGCGGATGGGTGGCGCCGGGACGCATGAAGTAGCGGACTTCGTGTCGGCTGCGAACGCGGCAAACGGGATTAGCGAAACAGCGAACAGAATTGTGTTGCGACTATCCATGAAGACTCCCCATGAACGCTGCCCTATCCGGCCGTCCTGCGCCGGATCCCCGCACCATCGTAATCCCATCCGACCTGGCTAGTCAGGTGGGTTCGAAAGCGAGCGGTTTAGGGAGGCAGGCCATGAGACAACGTCCGCTCTGGGTCGAAAGCGGAAATTAGCAGCAGTCCGACCGCCCCGCCCGGCCTCAATGTCCGCTATCGGCCAGAATGCCAACACGGTGCAGTCGAATCAGGTCGTTGGCGTCCAGTTGGCGCAATACGCATCGCCCGCGGCAAGCAACTTCCGCTGTATGGCCCACAGGACGGCATCGAGCCCCTCAGGTCCAGATCGGATCATCTCCAGCTCTTCGGCCGAGACCTCGTCCTCGCGCCAAATGATCTGGTGCGAGCCCGCGTCATAGTGAATGAAGTAACGGCCATCACGCTCGACCACTACAGTGCCGTCCGCCGACCTATGCACAACGACTTCCATCCTGCCCCCTGTTCAACCCGACGTCCGCTTCGGGTCGAAAGCGGACATTAACATCGGTCCGCCCTCCCCTGAACCGGCCCGGCCGGTATGCATTATGCGAAGTTCCGGAGGTGGCTTGCCCGCATGGCTCGCGGCTTGCACCGTGCCCTGTCCGCTGTGACAGGAGGTCTCGGACGTGACTTTGCTTCGCCCGCCGTGCTGGCCTGACGGCAAGCCATGCCCCAATAACTGCGCCGATCAGCATTACCGGCGCGTGGTCCACAACCAGCAAGATCTACACGCAGATTGGAATGGCTGGAAGTTTCGAGGGCGACATCTGGTGTCGCCACACGGCGAGAAGATCTCAGCCGAACTATTGGACCGATGGCTCTGGCGACACCAACGGATGTTCGCACGGTAAACAGGAAGGCCCGGTGAGAACCGGGCCTTTTTCGTGCGCATCGCGACAAGCGGTTATCGAGGGGCGGACTCGATGCGTCGGGCTCCGATATCGCCGTAACCGGTCACCTGTGTCGAGCTGAGGATTGCACCTGTAGGAGCGGCGTCTATCGCCGCCATAGCCGTAGGGGGTGAACCCCCTACACCCCCACTCGGCGGCTGCTGTGCGACAGCCTGTTGCGTCCTGTACGGGTTGTAGACCGGACCGAAGCGGGCGATTCGGCGGCACTCCGGCTGCGACATCTCGTATAGCGTGCCCTGCTCTGTCAAGCACGTGCAGCTGGCTTCGCGTTCGCGGCCGTCCACGTCTCGTCCTGGCATCGACGACATGCATATAAGCTGCGGATCGGAGACGACCTGTCGCTGATCGAACACACGCGCAGTCCACGGCATCGTCGCGAATCGAGGTAGATGATCGGTCGCGTAGTCGGTTCGCGTTTCCCATCGCGGCCCTTCATTCGCGGGTCCCGCACCTCGGTGCGACACGCCCCGAGGCGCGAACCCCGCAGTCTCCGCAATCGGTGTCTCCGCTGCGGTATACGCGTCGATCTTCGATTTCCAGCGGTGCGAGAAGTACCAGAGCACTGCGACGAGTACGACCGCCGAGAGCGCCAGCAGCTTGGCCCACATCGGAATGTGCATTTTCGCGGTGTCGAGCACCGTGCTCGTGTAGTACTGGAACACGTGCGCCGGGCGCACCCAATTCGCCGCGTCCGCGCATTGCGCCTTGACGTTCGTCTGATACTGCGACCAGCGCAGCAGCTTGGTGACCTTGCCCAGCTTTTTGCGCACGTGCACGTGCTCTTCGTACAGGCCGCGCAGGAACGGGTCCAACTGCAACCCTTGCTGCGCGATCAGGATGAAATCGAAACCGCGATGACGATGGCGCGCCATCGCTTCGACGTGATCCGGCACCTTCGCGCCCGGGTTGCGATTCGGAAACGTCGTGTAGCACTCGTCGAGAATCAGCACCGAGCCGTCAGGAAGGTCCTGCCACTTCGTCGGGTCTTCGATGCGCTGGAAACCGATCTTGTCGTAGTCAAGGTCCTTGATGCCGTGCGCGTAGACGACGCGGCCCTCGGCCTTGAGCTTCAACGCGCAGTCGATGGCGTACGCGGTCTTTCCGTGGCCGGGTTGGCCGGTGACGAGCTTGAGCACGGGTCAGGTCTCCAACTTCTTCAGAATAGTTTTCTGCGCCATGCGCGCAGCCAGAGCCGAGAAAATCATCGTGGCGCACACGTCCAGACCGATCGCGCCGAAGTACGCGCGCAACACGGCCGGGAGCATGTTCACTTGCGACTGAAGCATGCCGAGCAGCGCCGGCATCGCGAGCTTGTGCGTCACGAAGCCGATACCGAATGCGAGCAGCACGCGGCCGACGATGCCGGGCAGGTACATACGCGCGGCGTTGATGAGCGCGGCAACGAGCGCGCCGATAATCATGGGCATGGTCAGCTCCCCTTATAGCCGGCAAGGATGTACAGCGACGGCAGCACGCCGAACAGCAGCACGGTGATCGCGTAAATCCAGCTGATGAAGTTGCAGAAGAACGGCGGCGGCGTGGCGAGTTCGCCGAGGAACGAACCGGCGAGCGTGCTACCACCGGACGCAATGCCGAAACCGGGACAGCTACCACCGCCACCGACGAAGCCGCTTTGATCGAGGTCCGCGCCGTCGATGGTCTCGACGCTGTGCACGTCGGTATCGCCGTCGCTGCTGCCCTGCCCCGCGTCTTGCGTCATGCCGCTGGGCTTCGTCCATTCCGGTTGCTGACCGTCGCCACCACCGCCCACGGTCTTGAGCCCTTCAACCGCACACGCGGTGCGCCACTGCTGCACCAGCTGGGCCATTTCGAAACCGGTGCACTTCTCGCCTTGGCATTGCGGCGGGTTGTTGCAGCCGCCGCCCGTGAGGTTCACGTTCTGGCGCGTGTTGCACTCGATGCGCCACTGGATACGCGCCTGCCCGCACATGATCGGGTCGCCGGCACAGCGCGGCGGTGATTTGCAGTCGTCACCACCGGAAAACTCGTTCTTCTCGGAATCGTTGTCCGGGTCGTCGTCTTCGTCGTCGGGCTTTCCGTCGTTGTTCTCGTCCTTGCCGCAGGTGCCGTCGTTCTTCTTGGCCTCCCCTGCTTTGCACGTCGTCTTGTCGTCGACGCAGGAGCCATCCGGGCCCTTCGTTGCCCCTGCGGGGCACTCGGGATCGGCACGCTTACACAGGCCGTTCTCGTCGGTCTTCATGCCGGCCGGGCACTCTTCCGGCTTGTTGCACACGCCTTCCTGACCGTCCTGACCGGGCTTGCAGTCGTCGGGCTCGGTGGGCGCGCACACGTTCAACGTCGGATGCCAGTAATAGCCGTTCATCTCGCTGCACACGTTCGGCTCATTCTCGGTCGTGCACGTCTGGCCGGTGGCCGACGCCGTGCTGGTTCCGTCACCGTTGGAGCTGTAGAAGACGCGACAGCCAGCGTGGCATCGCAGCGAGCCGTTGGGTGGCGTGAATGTGCCGGTGATGGGCTGCTTTACGGAGCAGTCTTCGGTGCAGCTCTGCGAGGCTGCATTCCACGTCTGACCGGTCGCGCAGATCGGTCCGTTGAAGTACCAGCCGGTGGCGGTGGCGGTGCCTGGGCTCCACGACTGATGACCCTGATTACACGTAGGGTGGTAATTCGTTCCTGTCCGGTTGCCCTTGATGGTGAAATTCTTAGCCGCGACGTTGAGCGTGCAACTTTCCTTGGTGATCTCGTAGAACCACCCGGAGACATCGGGATAGGCGGTCTTACTGGCGACGCTGTTGCATGCCGCCTGAGCGGCCTCGCGCGTGGCGAACGTCGTGGTGACGCCAGAGGCGTTGATCGCATCATTCCACCTTGTGAGGCCGCACATCTGCTGCGCGTTCGCGCCGAAGGTCGCGAGCAGCAGGAAAAACATGATGGCGATGCGCTTCATGGTCAGCTGTCCAGCGCGAGCCAGAGCGCGCCAAGGACGCCGATCAAGAAGTAATAGCCGATGTATTCCATGCATTCCCCCCTTGAAACAGCGAAGGGCGGGAATCCCCGCCCTCCCCTGCGCCGATCAGTTCGCGGCCGACTTGGCGCGGCGGATCAGCACGATGACGCCCGACACCACGAGCAGCGCGGCACCGATGAGCATCAGCTCAGCCTTGGCGTCGGTGACTTCGCCCGTGAACGACGTGGCCAGCTCGCCCGCCGAAGCGGCACCAGCGACCAGCATGGCGGAGGTGGCGGCGGTGGCCTTGGCGACCTTGGAACGGATCTTCTTGAACATGGTGGATCTCCTGACTATGGGTTTAGGTTGAGGTGACGCGACGAGCCGCGCGGATCTTGAAACCGATGGCCCAGAGCATCCCGATACACGCGGCGATGACTGAGGCGTCGGCCATCGACATTGGCGGCAGCAATGTCGAATGAGGGCCGTAGAAGGGCGCAACGCACTGGCCTGTTGCGGCGTCGAAGTCCGATGCTTTGCAGTACAGGGTCAGCAGTTGCGCTTCTTCCACGGTGTTCTCTCCCGCGAGACGCCCGCCGCAAGCGACGAACGTCACGCGATGTACCTGGGCGATTGATTACGCGGCGCGGGCCGGCTTGGCAGCGCCACCAACGGGCAGCAACTTCACGCCCTTGAGACGCAGGTTGCCGCGTTCGTCGAGCTGGTAGCTCTGCGGATCGATGGTGTATTCACCGGGCGCGTACTCATGACCGAGTTCGACGTGCACGCCGAAGGGCAGCGGGAAGTCACCGCCGTTGAAAATGGCGGCGTTCTGCCAGCCGTAGCGCTTGCCCTTGAACTCGCTCGGGCGGGTGGTGGTGGTGGACTGGATGACAACGCGGACGTGCATGCTCATGGGATGACCTCGCAAAGGATCAGTGCCCCGCCAAGGAAGATGACGAGAAACGGGCTGGCGAGGAATTCGCCCGTCTCGCGGTTGACGTAGCCGCCTTTGATGCGGCCCACGTCGCAGATTTGGTCCCATTGCTGGCGCAGCCAGCCGGGCAATTTCCACCAGCGCAGTTCGATGCGCGCGCCGTCAGACAGGCCGCCGAACCCGGACAGGCGTGCACCACGCGGCAGCGTGCGCAGGTCGTAGTCGTCGCCCTTGCTCGCATACTTCGCGAGATAGCCGACGGCTTTACGTGCCCACTCGATGCGCGTCATGCCGTACTTCCACCAACCCTGCTTGTCTGGCTTCGGGAGCGTGCGACCTTTTGGCAGCCACACGAGCACGTGATAGTGCGGGCGGCCGCGCTGCGTCAGTTCGAGAACCCACGTGTAACGCGCTGCGAAGCCTGCGCGCGTGGCGTACTGGCGAAGGCACTTCAACAGCTCGGTGACTTGCTTGGCGACCCAGCGCTCGTCGTCGCGGTACGTCAGCGTGAGCATGGCCCACTTGCCACGGAAGCCACCGCGTTGCGCTTCCTCGACGTGCAGGCGCGCAGACGTGATGACGTTCTGTTTCATCTTGCCCAAGCGCTTCCGCTTCTGTTCCTCGGCAGTGATGACCTTCGACGGCTTCACCGCTGCACGGGCGACGCTCCGCTCACGCTTCGCGATATTCGAAAGCGCTTGGCTACGAGCGAGGCTCGTGTCACTTGTTCCTATATGGACAAGCCCAGCGGCTGCGCCGCTCGGAAGAGCAAAACCGCTGCCGTCAGCCATTGCAGCTGACCTCGGGAGTGCCAAGTGCCGAATCCCGAGCCAGCGTAAGGGAATCGGAGGGGAGCGTAACGGCCGTCGCTCGCAGACCGGCTGACCAGCCTAGTGCTTGCGCACCCACTTGACCGGGCGAGCTTACCAGTGGGTGCCTTGAGCGCATACACGCGGTGACGCCATGTGGCCACCAGCCCGCCTTGTCAGCGTGGGGCATACGCACGCCCGCAGGGAGCTGCACGTAGACGTGGAAGAAATACACACCGTGGCGGCTCAATTCCATTCCGGCCGTGTGCGCCTTGGCTTCGATGCCCTGCTCTTCCGCCCAACGGTGAAGGTGTGCGGCGAACACATGGATGTCTTCGCGCGTGGGCGCCGCGTCGCGGCGGTACGTCAACGTAAGCAGCGAGATCATGCTTCGATCTCCATGCGGCAGCGGCGGAGGAACTCACGCTCGCGTGCACGCTGGGTGCGCTGCTGTTCGATGAGGTGTTGCAGTTCCGGCAGCACGAACAGCGTGCCCACTGCGATCATCAGTGCGGCCGAAACCGCGAGTTGAATTCCCTGCCCTTCCATGCCCTGCCCCCTTTGGCTCGGCGTTTGCCGGGACTGCGGCGGCGGGTTGCTAGGGGGCGTCCCCCTCCGCCGGGGGCGGTCCCGGCTGGGTGCCCCATGCTCCCCCACGGGGGAACACGGGCGATGTAACCTCAGCGGTGAACATCCTGTCAACCGGAGGGTTACCATGACCGTCGCCGCTCAGCTACTTGACAAAGCGAAGGAACGTCGCTCCATCCCGACAGATATGGCTTTGGCGGCTCGTGTCGGCCGTTCGCGTCAGGCGGTAGCCCAGTGGCGTAGCGGCGCTAAGCACCCCGAAGACGACATGATTTGCGAGCTTGCGCGGCTCGCCGAAGTCGATCCGGCGCCGTACCTGGTGGCTGCTGCTGCTGAGCGCTCGCATGGTGTAGCAGCGAAGACGTGGGCCGCGTTGGCGCGCCAACTCGGGGCGGCAGCGGCTATCGCGTGCGTAGCGATGTTTTACGCCCCTATCGCCCCTGCTTCAGTGCCGGAACCGGCGAAGCTGAATATCTGTAGCGATATGCATTATGCGAAGTGATGTGACCGTTGGGGTCGCCGCCGTTTGCGCTGCGGCCTGCCTGCTGCACACGGCTCTTTCCCGCCTCTCTCGCTCGCGTAAGCGCGCAAAGCGCGTGTCCTGCGTAGAATATTGCGTCATGCCTAGGTAGAAGCTCAGCGTTCTTGAGGCAGAAAATTTGAGCTTCCGAGAACCGAGGCAGTAATTCGGTGCGTTAGGTACGCACTACGCAGAACTATTGGGCCCGACGTCAGCAGATGGCTTCCGTTGTGTACGTCGAACCGGCCTCCAAATGGCATCTGACCACCTTGGCAGCTCGGTGTGCCCGCAGATTCAAGAGGCACCTGATCGCGAACCTAGATCCCGTTAGCCATCCTGACCTTCAGATGACGATGGCTCGCGCGGCTGGACTAGAAGGTTCCTGGCCCAGTTCAACACGGCCTCGTGAGGAATCGTTCGTCCGCTGGCGACGTCTTCCAGCCCTTCGACAATTGCCTGATGTTTCTCCAACTCCTCCATCGATATCTCCGCTCGTAACTTGCTCTACTGGCCGTTACAGAACCCGGTGGATCGGCTCCGACGGGCCCGAGCGCCGTGTTGCTCCAGTCCATGTCGCGGAGGCGCTCGCCCATCTGACCGCCGCCGGCAAGAATGTCCTGTCCCGTATGGGTCATCTCTGCAACTCTCCTCGCGCCGGCGGCCGTCTTGTCCATGGTAAGAATCTGGGGGCGCCGCACGCGCGCTCAGGGGCGCCCGCGGCCATGGGCGCGGCAGCTTCGACACCGCGTCCACGTTGCTGTATCGCGCTGTAACGCGACGAATAGATCCTTCGACGGAGGTTGAAAATGGGCACAGGGAAACTAGTCACCTCGCTCTTACGGCCTGGAAACTTGCTGGGCGTTCATCCCATGATGCGCAACGGCACGGCGGCGAGGATCTCCCGCAACGCTTGAATCGTTGCAGGTTTGACCAGGTGATGGTCGAACCCTGCCTCCAGTGCGCGATTGCGATCCTCTTCCTGGCCGAATCCAGTCAAGGCGACAAGCAGTGGCCTGCGACTTGCGCCGGTGCGGAGACGACGCGCGACTTCGTAACCATCCATGCCGGGCATCGCGATGTCGATGAAAGCGATCTCTGGCCCGAAGGCATCGTACGCCTCCAACGCTGCCGCGCCGTCATACGCGATATGCAGGTGCTGTCCAAGCGATTCGAGCATCATCGCCAGAGTGTCGGCCGACGATGTCAAATCGTCGACGACCAAGACGCGATGCGACGGGAGCGGGAGTGCTCCTGCGAGCGGCTGCGCCACTTCGGCATGCGAGGTCGCGTCGGAAATCGCGGGCAGGCGCACCTCGAACTCGCTGCCGAAGCCCAGGCCTTCGCTGCGCGCCTTTATGCTGCCGCCGTGCAGTTCGACGAGGCTCTTGACCAGCGTCAGGCCGATGCCCAGCCCACCATGCGCACGCCCAAGCGACTGATCCACCTGCGCGAACATCTCGAATACTTCCGTGAGCATGTCCGTCGGAATGCCCAACCCGCTGTCGCGAATCGTCACGATCGCCGCATCGCGTTCCTGCCTTGCGACAATGTGGATCTCGCCGCCCGGCGCGGTGTACTTGGCCGCGTTGTGCAGCAGGTTTCCGAAGACCTGTACGAGCCGGCCAATGTCCGCCTCAACGTACACCGGCTCCACGGGCAGGTCGACAACGAGTCGGTGTGCGTTGGAATCGATGAACGGCTTGAGTGCCTCGACGGCCTCCTGGACCGCAAGCGACAAGTCAAGCCGCTCCCGCCGCAAGTCGATGCGGCCGCGCGTGATTCGCGATACATCAAGCAGGTCGTCGATGAGCCGCGCCATCTGTCGGACCTGTCGCTCCATCATCCCGCGTAGCCGGCCGGCTTCCTCGGCCTTGCCCTCGACGTGCGGCCAGACCTGCAGTGCGTTGGAGATCGGCGTCAGCGGATTGCGCAGTTCATGCGCGAGCGTCGCGAGGAATTGGTCCTTGCGACGGCTGGCTTCCTCGACAGCCTCTTCCGCGCGACGGCGCGCATCGATGTCGAACACCACGCCCACCATGCCCGCGTACTCACCGGTTTCCGAGTACCACGGTCGGCCCAGGTCCACCGCCCATCGGTAGGAGCCGTCGGCGGTGCGAAGGCGGTATTCGGTCTGGAACTGCTGGCGCTTTTGGTTTGCCTCGAGGAACGCGTTGCGCGCATGCTCCTGGTCGTCCGGATGCGTCGCTGTGGTCCACCCCAAGCCCAGCGCCTGGGCTTCCGTCTGGCCGGTCAGCTCGTACCACTGGCTGGACAGGAAGGTGCAATGGCCGTTTGGATCGGTCAGCCAGAGCGCGGCCGGCGATGCGTTCGCCATCAGGCGGAAGCGCGCTTCATCCTCGCGCAGAACTTCCTCGGCCATGCGTCGCTCGGTAATGTCGGCGACGGTACCTGCATAGCTCGTCAACACGCGGGACGCGCCGCTCCCCTCGAAGCTGGGAATGCCGCGTGCCTCCAGCCAGCGGGTGGCACCATCCGGACGACGGATGCGGTACTCGATCGCGTAAGGTTCCGGCTCGGACGACCTGATCGCGGCCTCGGCTGCGGCCCGCAGTCGAGGGGCGTCTTCCTCATACACGAGATGACGGATCTCATCGACGTGACGCGGCGACGATGCGTCCAGTCCATAGATCTGCCCATAACGCTCGTCGTGCGTGACGGCGCCGGTCGCGGTGTCGTACTGCCACCATCCCAGCTGGGCGGCGTCGAGCGCTAGCTGGCGCTGCTCGGCCAGGGACGCGAGCCGCTGCGTCTGCGCTTCGCGCGCGGCTTCCAGCAGCACACCGTGCGTGGTCTCGGTACACACGCAATACATGCCGGCGATTCGGCCGTCGTCGCCGGTGACCGGCGAGTAGGAGAACGTGAACCAGGTCTGCTCGTCGTAGCCCTTTCGGCTCATCAGCAACGGCATGTTCTCGACGTAGCTGGCCTCGCCCTGCAGCGCACGGTGCGCCAACGGCCCCACCTCGCTCCAGATCTCCGACCAGATCTCCTCGAACGGCCGCCCCAGTGAGGACGGATGCTTCGCGCCGAGGATCTCCGCGTAAGGATCGTTGTACACGAAGCCCAGCTGCGGTCCCCAGGCGACGAACATGGGGAACTTGGACCACAGCAGGAGGCTGACAACGCTGCGCAGCGATTGCGGCCACTGCGCCGGCGGGCCGAGAGGCGAGCCGCTCCAGTCGTGGCTGCGCATCATCGAAGCCACCTTGCCCGGCGCATCAAGGAACTCAAGGTTGGCGCTCGCTGGCATGATCGGGCACGGCTCGAGGGAAGGCGGCGAGTATCGCAGAAGGTCTGCAGGTATCGCGTCAGCGTCAGCTTCCTCGTCGCTCCCAACCCGCTGCGACGGCGCCGGCGCGAGGTAGATAGCGATCTCACGCGTTAGCGCCCCTAATCCTGGCGCGATTGGTGCCCGATGAGACGACGGAGTGAATGCCGCCGCGCCGGTCGAGGGAGTCCGCCCGGCACGGCAGCCGGCCCTCGCAGGGTGCGGGCCGGACACCAACTGGATGGCGCCGACAATACGATCGACCGCGACGAATGGCGGCGTCCAGCGAAGGACCAACAGGCCGGCCTGCGTAGTTCTACTGACGTCCGACCAGTGCTGCGACGCATGCGCGAGACGCGGGCGATGCGGTTCCATCGTTGCGTTCTCGAATGGAGCACGCCCATGCGATACCTCGCCCTGCTGAGCGCGCTGTCGATGCCGGCAATCGCGTTCCTCACGATGCGCGACGCGTTCGGGCCCGATACCGGCGCCGTTTCGGACCGCTACCCCACCCTCTTGTCCGCCGCTGGCTACGCCTTCGGGATCTGGGGGCTGATCTTCCTGCTCGACATCGCATACGCCGGCTGGCAGTTCTTCCGCCGCTCGCATCCGCAGCGCGACCGTGTGGTGCCAATGGCGACGGCCGGGTTCGTGCTCACGGCGGCGTGGATGCCAGTGTTCTCGATGGGCTGGTTCGTCGCGGCATGGGCCATCATCATCGCCGCGCTGGTGTGCCTGCTGTACTGCGCGACAACGCTCTCGCAACCGGCCCGCACATGGCCGGGAGAGACGGTCTTCGCGTGGCTGCCCCTCTCGCTTCATGCGGGCTGGCTTTCGCTGGCGGTGTTTCTCAACACAGCGCAGCTGATCGTCGCGCACCAATGGTTGTCCACCGCCGTGCAGCTCCCGTGGAGCATCGCGCTGCTGGGCGGCGCGGCGACCCTGCTGCTGCTCGCCAATCTGGCAATGCGCGGAAATATCCCCTACGTGGCGGCCGCGGTGTGGGGCCTGGTCGCGCTGTACGTGAAGCAGTCCGGCGCGTCAATGGATGGCGCTAGCACCACGGGGATCGCGGCACTCATCCTCGCGTTGGCGCTGGCCGTGCAAAGCGCGTGGCTCCACTGGAATCGCGACGCGCCGGAGATCGGCGAGGCGGCATGACGATGCGCTTGCGTGACCCGCTAACCCCAGGTGTCGTCGCGCTGGTTCGCCTGCGAAGCGACGCCCGCCACTCGCGCGATGACTCGCGTTCCACCGTGCAAGCCACTCACCAGCCGAAGCTCGCCGCCGATTTCGCGAGCACGCTCGCGCATGCTGAGCAGACCCAGTCCGCGCGGCGCATCGTGCCGATGATCTTCAAGCCCGACGCCGTCGTCGCCGATCTCAAGCTGGATGTCGGACCCCACACGTTGGAGACGCACGGTGACCTGACTGGCGTGGGCATGCTTCTCGACGTTGCGCAGCGACTCCTGCGCGATGCGGTACAGCGCGGTGGAGACTTCGAGCGGGAGGTCGGGCAACTCGTCCAGTTCTGCATGCACGCGCAGCTCGGCCGGTTGCGCTTCGCAGAGCGAACGCAGCGCCATCGTCAGGCCCGTGTACCGCAGCAGGCTGGGGTGCAGCTCGTGCGAAAGGCGGCGTACGTCTTCGGACACGTCGGTCACGGCCGCCTGCAGTTCGCCGAGCAACTCGCGTTCGGCCGCCCCCTGCGTGTTCTGGCGGGCGATGCTCAGTCGAATCGCGATGGAGGCGATGGACTGGTTGATGCCGTCGTGCAGGTCGCGCGCGATGCGGCTTCGCTCGTCCTCCTGGGCGCGCATCAGCTGCACCGTCATCGACTGCAGCCGCTGGTGCGCGTGCTGCAGCGCCTGCGTGCGCGTAGCGCGCTGCTCGACGACTACGGTCATGTAGAGCAGCGCTACGGTGAGCGAGGCGGTCCACAGCTGAACGGCGATCGTGGTCGTGGCCAGGTCGTCGCGGATGAAAGGCCCTACACCGGCGACGCTGAAGTGCATGGCCAGCAGGCCCACGGCGAGCATCGCCAGCGAGGCGCCGACGGCGCGGAAGCTCACCATGGCCCAGATCAGGAATGGCACCGGTGCGACCACCAGCGCCGGCTGGAGACGTTGCATGGGCAAGTGCCACGTCCACAGCAGGCACAAGACCACCAGCAGCCCCGCGCCGACAGCGAGGCTGGTGCCATTGGCTTCCAGCGGCACCGCGTTGCGCCGACGCATCGCGGTCCACACGACGGCTGGTACGAGCATCAGGTTGCCAAGACTCTGCGCGAGCGTGACGTTGGGCCAATCCGACAGGTACGGTTCCAGTACGTTGCCGCGGATCGCGATGGCGATCCACGCAGCGCTGAGCATCGGGAGCGCGAGTCCGCCGAGCACCACGAAGGCGGTAAGCAGGCGGAAGTCCTCCAGCGGAGATTGCAGGCGGCTGCGCAGCGATTCCAGCGCCATCGCGACCGCCGGAGTGAGTACCAGCGAGCCCAGCATCGCGACCGTGACCGCCAGCGGCGGAACGCCCAGGACGCCGAATGCCGCTGCCTCGCCGACAGCCGTGCCGAGCAGGCAGGCCCACCAGCGCCGGCGTGGCTGCAGCAACAGCGCGCCCAGAAGGACCGCGCCCGGGAACCACACCATATGACTGCGCGGGTTCGGCATCCAGAGCAGCATCGACGCCCACTGCGAGCACGCCACCGACACCGCCACGATGCCGGCGACGGCGAAAGGATGGCCGGTCGCGCGGTGCATGCTCATGATGACCTCCTGCAACTTTCCAGCCCGTCAGTGGAGTACCCTCGCCACGGAGGCACCCTCCTCCGCCGCAGGTCACGATGATGCCCGAGATGCCCGCTGATCGACCACGCGTCGTGCTTGCCGACGACCACCGCCTGGTGGCCGAAGGGCTCCAGCGCCTGCTGGAAGACGAGTGCGAACTGGTGGCGTGCGTGTCCAGCGGCACCGCACTCCTGGACGCCGTTCATCTGTACGCGCCTGACCTGGTGGTAACCGACCTCAGCATGCCCGATCGCAACGGCCTCAGCGTCATGCGCGAACTGCGCGCGACCGGCGTGGAGGTGCCGTTCGTATTCTTGACCATGCACGCCGAGCCCACGCTCGCGGAGCAGGCCCTGCGCGCCGGTGCATCGGCCTACGTGTTGAAGAGTTCCGCCGGCGAGGAACTGCTCCGGGCGATCCACGCGGTGCGTGGGGGCCGCACCTACATCACCCCGACGCTGGGTGCGCACGTGATCGCCGCACCCGGTCGAGGCCAGAAACAGGAGCTCACCGACAAGCAGATGCAGGTGCTGCAACTGGTGTCGGCCGGCCTGCGGTCCAAGCAGATCGCCGCCGAACTCGGCGTGTCCGTGCGAACGGTCGAGTCGCACAAGTACGCGATCATGCAGGCGCTCGACGTGCACAGTACGCTGGAGCTGGTGCGCAAGGCCGATGAATACGGCCTCACGCCTGGGCTTCGCACGACGCGCCCCATCCCCTAGAAGTCCCACCGCACCGCCAGCGTCACCGGAACGGAAATGCGCCGGCCCGTGTCGTTGATGCGGGACAGGCCCAGCGGTCCGATCGCGCTGTCGTCTCCTTCCAGGTCGTCGACGTAGCGCACGCCGGTTTCGGCGATGAAACTGGCGTGTTCGGAAAGCGGAACGTTTACGCCGACATCCAGCCCCGCACTGAGGGCCCATTTCTTCTCGTAGAGCGGCGCGTTGGGGATCAGAATATCGGCTGCGGGGATCTGGAAGGTCGCATCAATGTCGTCCGTCTCCGTGCCGCCCAGGCGCGCGGCCACGTACGGACGGGCAAAACCGGGATCCATGAAGAACCAGCGCACACCCACTTCCGCGCTCCACGCCTGGTAGGACGAGAACCGGCCATACACCGGTAGTGCGACATCGAGGGCGGGCACGTAGGCCTCGCCGACCTGCACGTTCCCCGCCGACGCGTGCGTCTCCCGCAGTTCGCCGAATACTTCCATGCGGTCGCTCATGCCCCATGCCATGCGCAGCCCGTACGTGGAGGCCATGTCGTAGACGCGTTCGTGCGTGCGCGAGCCGATGCGCAACTGCGCGTCGACGCCTGCCAGCGCCGGGTTGAGCGGCCCGAGATCGGGAACGTCGACCGTCGCACCGTCGTGCACGTCGCCGCTGACAGGGACATCGCCGCCGCCGAGCAGTGTGAGCGAGAACCGGCCGGGTTGGGGACCGGCGGCATGCGCCGATGTACAGGCCAGAAATGCGATCGCCGCAATCGTCATCGTTTTCATGAGCATCTCCGTAGAAGGATCGTCGTGGACACGATGCGGCCACCATGCATGCGTTGCCGCGTCAGCTCGACGTTAGCGCCGGCGCCGCCGCATGCCTTCGGTACAACTACGCAACTTCGCGCGGTCAGCGCCGGTACTTCCTGAAAAGGACCGCCGGTCTACGCAAATATACGGATGTGGCCGACGGGCCCTGCGTGCCATAAAGCGTCCCGGATCCTTCGTGGCGACCCGATGCCTGCTCCGTCTCCCCTGCCCTGGCGCTTCCACGTGCTCGCCTCGGTTCGCCGATGGTTCGACGCCGGCGCGACGCACGTGCCCGACGAGATCGACGATTTCGACAGGCTCGACCTCGTGCGCGTCGTACCTTTCGTCGCGATGCACCTGGCCTGCCTCGGCGTGTTCTGGGTCGGCGTGTCGGCCACGGCGGTCGTCGTCGCGGCGGTGCTGTACGCGGTGCGGATGTTCGCAATCACCGCGTTCTACCACCGCTATTTCTCGCATCGCACTTTTCACGCGTCGCGCCCGGTGCAGTTCGCCTTCGCGTTGATAGGCGCCTCCTGCGTGCAGCGCGGCCCGCTCTGGTGGGCGGCTCATCATCGCCACCACCACGCGCATGCCGATTCGCCGCAGGACCTTCATTCCCCCCGCGTCCACGGGTTCTGGCGCAGCCACGTCGGCTGGTTCCTCACCCGACGCGCGTTCGCCACGGACCTCTCGCGCGTGCCGGATCTCGCTCGCTACGCGGAACTTCGGTGGCTGGACCGTTACGACATCGTCATTCCCGTAGCGCTTGCGTCGGCGCTCTACGGCCTGGGCGCGTTCCTGCAGCACGCCGCGCCGTCTCTCGAAACCAGCGGCATGCAACTGGTCGTCTGGGGATTCTTCGTTTCCACCATAGTGCTGTTCCATGTGGCGGTGACGATCAATTCGCTGGCGCACCGCTTCGGCAGCCGACGCTTCGAGACGCGCGACGACAGCCGCAACAACGCGTGGCTGGCGCTGCTCACCTTCGGCGAGGGTTGGCACAACAACCACCACTTCTTCCCGGGGACGGCGCGACAGGGCTTCCGCTGGTGGGAGATCGACCTGACCTGGTACGGCCTGAAGTTGCTGGCCTGGGTCGGTCTCGTGCGCGACCTCAAGCCCGTGCCGGCCTGGGTCTGGGCGCGGGCGAGGCACTGAGATGCGGATCGCGATCATCGGCTCGGGCATCTCGGGACTCGGCGCGGCGTGGCTGCTGTCGCGCGAGCACGAAGTCGTGCTGTTCGAAGCGAACGACTATCTCGGCGGACACACGCACACGCACGAGGTGGACGTGGACGGCGTAGCGCTGGCGGTGGATACCGGCTTCATCGTGCACAACCCCGTCCACTATCCCCTGCTCACACGGCTGTTCCGCGAACTGGACGTGCCCACGCAGGACACCACCATGAGCTTCTCGGTGCACAACGAACGCACCGGCCTGGAATACAACGCCAACTCGCTCGACGCACTGTTCTGCCAGCGGCGGAACCTGATGTCGCCGCGGTTCCTTCGCATGCTGGCCGACCTGTGGCGCTTCTACCGAATCGCGCCGCGACTGCTCGCCGGCACCGATCCCGGCCCCACGCTGGGCGATTACCTGCTCGCTCAGGGCTTCGGCGAGGCGTTCCGCGACGATCACCTGGTTCCCATGGCTTCCGCGCTGTGGTCGGCGCCCGCCGATCAGATCCTGCACTTTCCCGCTCGGCACCTGGTGCAGTTCATGGCGAACCACCAGATGCTGCAGGCCGTCGGGCGGTCGCAGTGGAAGGTCGTGCGCGGAGGCTCGCGGCGCTACGTGGACGCGCTTGCCAAACGGTGGTCGGCGTCCGTGCGACTCGCCGCTCCGGTGCAGGCCGTCCGAAGGCTGCAGAATGGCATCGCGCTGACGACCGCCGAGGGAGAGGAGACCTTCGACCAGGTGGTGCTGGCGTGCCACAGCGACCAGGCGCTTTCGCTCCTGTCCGACGCGGACGAACGTGAGCGCGAGGTGCTCGGCGCAATCGCCTACCAGACCAACGACGTCGTCCTCCACACCGACGAACGACTGCTCCCTCGCAACCGAAAGGCATGGGCAGCGTGGAACGCTCACGTCGGCGCCGACGTGGCGCAGGCGTGCACTGTGAGCTACTGCATGAACCTGCTGCAAGGTTTGCCGTTAACGACGCCAGTGGTGGTGACGCTCAATCGCAGCGATGCCATCGATCCGCGTCGCATCCTCAAGCGCGTGCGTTACCACCATCCGGTCTTCACGACCGAAGCGGTCGCCGCGCAGGCGCGCCGACACGAGATACAGGGCCGTCGCGGCACCTGGTTTGCAGGCGCGTACTGGGGATGGGGATTCCACGAGGACGGGCTTCGCAGCGCCGTCGAGGTCGCCCGCTCGCTCGGGGTCGCGTGGCCGGAGATCGCGCCGGAACCGCGCTCGATCGACAACGCGACGCCCGGCAATCTCGCGTGGGGCCGCGCATGAGCGACGGCGGCGAACGCATGCGGCCGCGCAGCAGCGCACTGTACGAAGGTACGGTGCGGCACCGCCGTTTCGCGCCGCGTCGGCATGCTTTCCAGTACCGGATGGCGCAGCTATTCCTCGATCTGGACGAAGTGGAAGCGATCCTGGATGCGCATCCGCTCTGGTCCACGCGCGGCCGCAACCTCGGCGAATTCCGCCGCAGCGATTACCTCGGCCCCGTCGAGGTGCCGCTCGCACAGGCGGTGCGCCAACGCATCGCGACAGTCACCGGTTCATCGTCCATCGGGCCGATCCGCTTGCTTACCCACGCCCGCTATTGCGGTCACGTGTTCAACCCGGTGAGCTTCTACTACTGCTACGGAGCCGACCACAGGACGCTGGAACATGTCGTGGCCGAGATCACGAATACACCATGGGGCGAACGGCACGCCTACGTGCTGCCGGTCGTGGCCGCGGAGCCACGCGGACGCGCATTCCACTGGCAGTTCGACAAGACCTTCCACGTCTCGCCGTTCATGCCGATGCGACGCCGCTACGCTTGGACGTTCACGCCGCCCGGCGACACCCTGCATGTGCACATGAACGTGTACGACGACCAGCGGCGCGAGTTCGACGCCACGCTGTCGCTGGAGCGCCGCCCGCTCGATGCGGCCGCGCTGTCGCGCGTACTGTGGCGATATCCCGCGATGACGCTGCAGATCGTCGGTGCCATCCACTGGCAGGCGCTGAAGCTCTGGCTCAAGCGCATTCCTTTCCACCCTCATCCCGGCGAAGGCACGGCACCATGAGCGACACCGCGCAGCAAACCCTTCCCCTGCCCGGCGTCGGCGCCATCGATCGGCTCCTGCGCGGTCGCGTCGTGTCGCAGCTCAACGCATTGCGTTCCGGCGCCGTCGTGCTGCACGACCCGTGGGGGTCGATCACGCTCGGCGAGAACGCCGGCCATGCGCGGTGGCCGACGCTGCACGTGAGCGACACACGCTTCTATCGCGCTGTGGCGCTTGGCGGCAGCGTCGGCGCCGCCGAGGCGTACATGGACGGCGCGTGGACGTGCGACGACCTGGTCGGCCTGGTGCGACTGCTTGTACGTAATCGCGATCTGCTGGACAACGTGGAGCGCGGCCCCGCGCGCGCTGCCGGGTGGGCGCTCCGCCTGGCCCACGCGCTGCGAAGGAATACCGCGTCGGGCGCACGCCGCAACATCGCGGCCCACTACGACCTGGGCAATACCTTCTTCCGGCTGTTCCTGTCCGACGACCTGATGTACTCGTCGGCATTGTTCGAACGCGAAGACGAAACGCTGGAGGCGGCCTCCAAACGCAAGCTCGATACGATCTGCAGCAAGCTGCAACTGCGCCAAGGCGATCGCGTGCTGGAAATCGGCACCGGCTGGGGCGGGTTCGCAGTGCACGCCGCGCGCGAGTACGGATGCCACGTGACCACCACGACGCTTTCGCGCGAGCAGTACGAACTGGCGGGCCAGCGCGTCGCCGAGGCCGGACTGCAGGATCGCGTGGCCGTCCTGCTGCGCGATTTCCGCGAGCTGGACGGAACCTATGACAAGCTCGCGTCTGTCGAAATGGTGGAGGCCATCGGACCGGAGAACCTGCGCCGCTATTTCGCGTGCATCGGTGAGCGGCTCTCGGAAAAGGGGCTCGCACTGGTTCAGGCCATCACC
This sequence comes from Lysobacter sp. FW306-1B-D06B, assembly GCF_038446665.1. Classification (NCBI taxonomy): domain Bacteria; kingdom Pseudomonadati; phylum Pseudomonadota; class Gammaproteobacteria; order Lysobacterales; family Lysobacteraceae; genus Lysobacter; species Lysobacter sp. FW306-1B-D06B. Next base: position 2,863,987 of record NZ_CP151802.1, read on the forward strand.
ATCGAAGACCACCGTTACGAGCAGGCAGTTCGGTCGGTCGACTTCATCAAGCGTTACGTGTTCCCTGGCTCGTTCATCCCGTCCATCGCCGCGATGATGTCAGCGAAGGCGGCGGCCAGCGATCTTTCACTGCTGCACCTGGAGGACATGGGACTTTCATACGCACGGACGTTGAAGGCCTGGCGGGGTCGCTTCCTGGACCGATTGCCACAAGTGCGCGCACTTGGTTTCGACGAACGTTTCATCCGCATGTGGGAGTTCTACCTGGCCTACTGCGAAGGCGGCTTTCGCGAGCGATCGATCGGTGTCGCGCAGATGCTCTTCGCGCGTCCAGGGTATCGGCCGCACGCGCAGGACGCGGCCCTTACGGAGGAATGATGCGTTCCCTGGCGAACTTCGCCGGCTTCCAGATTGCATGGTGGGCCTGCGTGCTCGGCGCGGTCCATGGCGCGCCGTGGCTGGGTGTCGTCGCGTGCGTCGCCTTCGTCGCACTGCAGTGGCTCGCGTCGTCGTGCCGCCGCGCGGACGCTTGGCTGGTTGCCTGCGCCGTCTTGACGGCTGTGGCGTTTGACGGGTCTCTCGCGCAGCTGGGCTGGATCGACTACCGCGGCAGCATCGCTCTCCCCGCGCCCGCGTGGATCGTCGCGTTGTGGGCCGCGTTCGCGATGACGATTAACCACTCGCTGGCATGGCTGCGTCCCGGAATGGCGATCGTACTCGGCGCCGTGGGCGGACCAATGGCGTATCTGGGTGCGGAGCGGCTGGGCGCCATCGAATTGATCGCCACGGTGCAAGCCACGATCGCGCTGGCGATCGGCTGGGCGATCGCAACCTGGGCGCTCACGCTGGTCGCGCGACACGCGCGCGGCGGCGCCGTCTCCAGACCGTTCGCCGTGGGCAGCTCGCGATGAGCACCGGCGCTTCGCTGCTGCTCGTGTGGGCGCTCGCGGCGCTCGCGCAGACGCTCGCCTGGTGGTGGCAGCAGCGCCACCGCAACGCGGGACTGGTCGACGTCGTGTGGGCGGGCGGCGTCGCAGCGGCGGCCGTGCTGCTGGCGGCACTGGGGGATGGCGCTACGGCGCCGCGCCTGCTGCTCGCACTGCTCGGCGGACTCTGGGGCCTTCGCCTGGCGTGGCACCTCTGGCGGCGCGTGCACGGCGAACACGAGGACGGCCGCTACGGCGCGTTGCGTGATGGCTGGGGCGATGCACCGCTGCGATGGCTCGTGCTGTTCCAGGCGCAGGCGCTGCTGGTGGTGCTGTTCGCGCTGCCCTTTGCGGCAGTGGCGCGCAATCCGCTGGAATCCACCGGGTTCCTATGGGCGGCCGTGCTCGTATGGGTGGTCTCACTCGTTGGCGAAACGGTTGCCGATGCGCAGCTCGCCCGCTTTCGCTCGCGCCCCGAAAACCGCGGCCGCACGATGCGCACCGGCCTGTGGCGCTACAGCCGGCACCCCAACTACTTCTTCGAGTGGCTGCACTGGTTCGCCTACGTGCTACTCGCCGTGGGATCGCCGATCGCGTGGCTGGCCTGGTCAGGCCCGCTGACGATGTATGCCTTCCTGCGCTGGCTCAGTGGCGTGCCGCACACCGAGCGCCAGGCGTTGCGCACGCGCGGCGACGACTACCGCCGTTACCAACGCTCCACCCCGATGCTGTTCCCCTGGTTTCCGAAGGAAGACCGATGAGCACCGTGCTGCATGCGATTCCCGACCTGCCCGCCCCTGGCCTGCTGGGGATGGCCGAACGCGCGCTCCTGCCCGATGCCGTGGTCCGATTCGGCATCCGTCGCCTGTGCGCGCAACGCTTGCGCGAGGAGCATGCCGGCGGCACCCAGGGGCAGTCGCAACGCATGACGCAACGATTGTCGATGTTGCGCCACAGCCCGCTCGCCCTTCATACCGATGCTGCCAACCGCCAGCATTACGAACTGCCGGCTGCGTTCTTCCAGGCCTGTCTCGGCGCGCGGCTAAAGTACTCGTGTTGCTACTACCCCACCGGCCGCGAAACGCTCGACGAAGCCGAGGACGCCATGCTCGAGCTTTACGCCGAGCGCGCGCGCCTGGCCGATGGACTCGACATCCTCGAGCTTGGCTGCGGCTGGGGGTCCCTCACGTTATGGATGGCGCAACGATACCGTCATTCGCGCATCACGGCCGTGTCGAACTCGCATGGGCAGCGCGAGCATATCCTGGCCCGATGCCACGAGCTGGGCCTCAACAACGTTCGCGTCATCACCTGCGACGTCAACCGCCTCGAACTCGACCGCACCTCGTTCGATCGCTGTGTGTCCGTGGAGATGTTCGAGCACATGCGCAACTACGACGTGCTGATGCGGCGCATCGCCCGATGGCTGCGCCCCGACGGCAGCCTCTTCGTGCACATCTTCTGCCACCGCACCCTGCTCTATCCGTTCGATGACGACGGCAAGGACGACTGGATGGGACGCCACTTCTTCACCGGCGGCCTTATGCCCGCCGCCGACACGCTGCTGCATTTCCAGCAGTCGTTGCAGCTGGACGAACGCTGGATAATGGACGGGGAGCACTATGCGCGCACCGCCAACCACTGGCTGGCCAACCACGACGCACGACGCGATGAAGTGATGCGCCATCTGCGCCAGGCCTACGGCGATGCCGCGGGCTTGTGGAACCAGCGCTGGCGCATGTTCTGGATGGCCTGCGCGGAGTTGTTCGGGTATCGCGACGGCGAGGAATGGCAGGTGGCCCACTACCGCTTCGTGCGGGAGGACTGACATGAGACTTCCATCCGCACTCATCGCCGGTGTGCTCGCACTGTGCGGTTGCGCCCATACCGCGCCCACTGTGCCCAGGGTCGCGACGGTGGACATCCCGCGCTTCATGGGCGACTGGTACGTGATCGCCCACATCCCGTCGTTCCCCGAGCGAGAGGCCTACAACGCCATCGAGTCGTACTCGATGCGCGACGACGGCCGCATACAGACGCATTTCCGCTACCGGCGTGGAAGCTTCGACGCGCCGGTGCGCATGATGGAGCCCATTGGCACCGTGCGGCCGGGCACGGGTAATGCGGTGTGGGGAATGCAGTTCATCTGGCCGATCCAGGCTGAATATGTCATCTCCCATCTCGACCCGGATTACACGCTCACCATCGTCGCCCGCAGCAAGCGCGACTACGCTTGGATCATGGCGCGCACGCCCACGATTTCCGACGCGATGTACGCCGATGCCGTGCAGCGACTGCGCGACATGGGCTACCCCATGGACCAACTGCGCAAGGTGCCGCAACGCTGGCCGGAATCGCGCGGCACCGGTGACACCGAACGCTGATCCCTGCGTACAACTACCGAGCCCGATTGCGTGCTTGTCCGCTGGAGGCCCAGCGAATGCGGGGAGAAGCTAGGATCACCGCGCGTGCCTTGCGCGGTTCCCCTACGGATGAGGAAGATTCCATGCGCACTCCAGCTCTCATCGGCGGCGTCCTGCTGGTCTCGTCGCTCGCTCTCGCTACTCCGGCGCATGCCGCGCCCACTGTTTCGACAATCGGCGGCGACACGCGCGTCGAACTCAGCCCGACGTTCACCGGCGCACTGGGCAGCCTGGGCGTCCGCGCCACGGCGAGCCATCCTGCGCGCCTGCGCGGCGGGACCGCATCCTTCCCGATCCCGGCCGGTGAAGTCGACCTGGGCACGATCAAGGGCGAGATCGTGCATACCGGCGGGCTCGATCTCGCCGCCGGCGCCTTGATGGTGAACCTGGGCAGCTTCGTGATCGACACCACCGGCGCCACGCCGGTCCTTACCGGGCTGGTGAAGGTGAACGACTCCGTGGTCGGCCGACTTCCGTTGTTCGATCTCGGGCTGTCTACCGCGCCCACCGTGAAACGCAACGCGCGCGTCGGTCAGCTCCGTGTTGGCGACGTCGCTGTCACGCTGACGGCCGATGCGGCCTCCGCGCTCAATACGGTGTTCGGCGTGTCCGCCTTCACCGCAGGCATCCCGATTGGCACGGCACACGTGAACACCTGGTTCTATGAGCCCGACAGGTAAGCACGAACATCTGATTTCTGGCACGCGCGTGCGACCGGCCGCGGATCGCATATCGCAGTCGGCCGCGACCGCGCGTAGCGCCCGCGCGCTCGCGATGTTGTTGTTCGCAAGTGGGGTGGCCGGCGGAGCCACCATCGAACATACGACGGGACAAGCGACGGACCTGCGTACCGGCCGCCTGCTGTACGAGGAGCAGCATTGGATCCGCACCACCGGGAGCGAACGCACTCGTCTGGTCGTGTACAGATGTCCCGATGGACGGGCATTCGCGCGCAAGCGGGTGATCGACACCGCGTTGCCGGGCGCGCCCGTCTTCGAGTTCGACGATGCCCGCGACGGCTACCGCGAAGGCGTGGATGGCGCATCGGGTACGCGTCGGGCGTACTGGCGCGCGTCGGCGTTCTCGCCGCTGCGCGAGCGGACGGTGGTCGTCGGCTCCGACACGGTGATCGACGCGGGCTTCGACGACTGGGTGCGCGAACGATGGAACTCACTCGCAGACGGCTCACCGTCGCGCGCCCAGTTTGTCGTGCCCAGCCGCGGCGCACAGGTGCCCATACGCGTCCAGCGCGTGGATGCGCCAGGGGCCGGCCTCGTACGTTTCCGGCTCAGCCTCGATAGCTGGCTGGACTTCGTCGCGCCCAGCATGCAGATCACCTACGACGCCAGCACTCGACGCCTTCGTACATTCGAGGGCATCGGGACGATACGTGGACCCAACGGCACTCCGCTGAAGGTGCGCATAGATTTTCCGAGGGCCTCACAACGCGCTGATTCGTCCAGGAGCGCCTACGAAGCAGCGCTGAAAATGCCTTTGGTTGCGCGGTGCGAATGATGGCGCGTATCTCTGCGCGTGAGCGGACCTCGTGTCCTGCATTACTGCGAGCCAGTCGCACCGCCGCATTGCGTCGTCGGCTCGACGTCCGCCATGGCTAGCATTGATGATCGGCTTTCGCGATGGGTTTTCACGGACTGGCTTTCGCCTCGGGCATGACTCGGGTCGCGGAGCTGGCGCCCATGCTCGCGAAAGAGCGCGTTGTCCTGGCCCACCTCGGCGGTGGTAGCAGCCTCTGCGCGATCCGCGGCGGCGTAAGCATCAACACCACCATGGGTATGACGCCGCTGGACGGATTGGCAATGACGACGCGACCGGGGTCGCTCGATCCCGGCGTCGTGGTGCACCTGCAGCGCACCGTGGGCATGTCGGACGAGGAGATCGATCACTTGCTGTGGCGCGACAGCGGCCTGCGCGGCATGTCGGGTGAATCCGGCGACATGCCACGCCTGCTGGCGTCCGGCACGCCGTCGGCACGACGCGCGGTCGCCGTCTACGTCACGCTCGCCGCCCAGGGCATCGCCGCCATGGCCGCCTGCGTCGGGGGCATCGACGTACTGGGGTTCTCCGGCGGCATCGGCCAGAACTCGGGCATCGTACGTGCGCGCATCTGCGAGCAACTTGCCTGGATGGGCATCCGGCTCGACCCCCTCGCCAATTCAGCAAACCGGATGGATGCAACCGCCGGCGACGCACCGGTCCGCACACTCATCCTGCCCATCGACGAAGAGCACGAGATGGCGCGCGAGACCATGCAATGGCTGTCACAACGGCCGACCCGTTGATCTACTTCTGCTTGATCTTGGCCCCCTCTTCCGTCCACTTCGCCCTCGAACGCGCGCCGCTTGCCGGCGATGCACTGCCGTTAGCCCTCCGGATCGACCCAGGCCTGCACGCCCTGCGAGGCGGCGCGTTAGCGCTTACCGGTCAGATCGAAGTACTCAATGTGGTGCCGCAGCCAGATGTCGGGTCTCAGCATCTCCAGCCGGTGCAATGTCGTCCGGAAGTCGTCCTCGATTCCGGTGGGCTCAGCCGGCTCATCCCGTTTGAGGGCCTTGTTCGCGAGGGTGATGAACAGCTTGTTGTCGCTGGCGAGCTGCTCCCTGGTCGGCGCACCGCGCGGCATCTCCTGCGCGCTGGCCTTCGACAGGTTCGCGATCAGCACGAGCAGAAGCCGGGTATGCATGCCCATCGCAATCGTCCGGAACAGGCGGCGCGATTTCGTACTCATGCGCATTAAGCCCTGGTGATGGACCTCCTCGAGTTGCGCTGTGCCAAGCGCGCCCTCGATGTTGACCGTGGTCAACATCTCCGGCCATGGGCGACGCATTCTGAGTGCGTCGTAGCCATCGGCCGTTCGGGAGGCCACCATGTCGAACAGGACGCTCGTCGCGTACTTCTCCATGACCGGAAACACCCAGAAGCTCGCACAGGAAGTTCGAGTCGCATTCGGTGAAGGCGTCGACCTGGAGGAAATCCGCGAGCCGCATCCCCGGCACGGAGCCACCGGAATGGTGCGCTCGCTTTTCGATGCCATGACGAGACGACGGCCGCCTATCGCTCCGGCCACTCGTGACCCCGCCAACTACGATCTGGTGGTCCTGGGTGGCCCCGTCTGGGCCGGGCGGATGGCGCCGCCCGTGCGCACCTATGCTCGCCGCTACGGCGCGAAGGCACGGCAGCTCGCGTTCTTCTGCACCGAGGACAGCACCGGCGCCGACCAGGCCTTCGCCGATCTGGCCAAGCTCTGCCAGCACGCGCCCAAGGCCACGATGATCGTGGACAGCGAACACCTCGAACCGGATTCGCATCGCGCCTACCTGGCCCACTTCGTGGCGGCTGCGAAGCGCGCCGCCGCACACTGAAGGACAAACCGGGAGGCACGCATGCGCATCGCGCTGGCTGTAGATGGAAGCAGGTCGTCGAGCGCAGCGGCTCGCCATGTGCTGTCGCTGCAACGTTCACTGGCAACCAGGGAGCCGGTCGTCCTGATCTATGTGGACGAGCCGCTCCTGCAAGCGGTCGCGTTGAAACTCGGCGTGGCCGGCACGCAGCGCTACCACGATGAGAATGCCACATACGCCCTGCGTAGCGTTCGTGCCGCATTCAAACGTGCGGGTATCGCGTTTCGCGAACGCCTGCTCATGGGAGAAGCCGCACCGAAGATCCTCGACGCGGTCAGGAAAGAGCGGTGCGACCTTCTGGTCATGGGATCGCACGGCCGAGGCGCCATCAAAAGTCTCTTTCTCGGTTCGGTGACGATGAAGGTCATCGCGCAGTCGAAGGTGCCGGTGACCGTGGTCCGTGGGCGTGCGACCGACTGATCCTCCGGCAAATGCCACTCGCCATGTCGATATTCCAGCTGACATTCCTCGGCGCGAATGCGACGGTCACAGGATCCCGCCATCTCGTCGAAACGTCCCGGAGTCGGGTCCTCATCGATTGTGGATTGTTCCAGGGATACAAGCCGCTAAGGCTGCGCAACTGGGCGCCATTCCCGGTCGCGCCCGATTCGATCGATGCATTGGTGCTCACCCACGCCCACCTGGACCACAGTGGCTACCTTCCACGGTTGGTGCGTGAAGGTTTCCGTGGCCCGATCTGGTGCACGTCGGCGACACGCAGCCTATGTCGGATCCTGCTCGCGGACTCGGCGCGGTTGCTCGGCGAAGAGGCCGAGTACGCAAATCGAAAGGGCACCAGCAAGCATCATCCGGCCGAACCGCTCTATTCCGAGGCCGACGCATTGGCCGCGCTGAAGCGGTTCCGCGAGGTTGGCTATGACGAGTACTTCGAGCCTGTTCCCGGTGTCCGCGCGCGACTTCGCTCCCAGGGACATATCCTGGGAGCCGCCGCGGTCACGGTCGAGAGTGAGGATCGGCGCGTCGTCTTCAGCGGCGACATAGGTCGCTTTGGCGATCCGCTCATGCATCCACCGTCATCGCCCGACGAGGCCGACTGGATCGTGGTTGAATCCACCTATGGCAATCGCCATCACCCCGCCGTCGATGCCGCCAGCGAACTCGCCCATGCGTTGCGACCCGTCCTCCAGCGCGGTGGCGTCGCGCTTGTTCCGGCGTTCGCGGTCGGGCGCGCGCAACTCCTGCTTCATCTGATCGTCCAACTACAGCTGGAGCGCAAGCTTCCGACCACGCCCATCTACCTCAACAGCCCAATGGCAACCAACGTCACCGCGCTCTACAGTGGACATCCGCGCGAGCACAGGTTGACCGCCGCGCAGCTTGACGCCTTGGCGCACAACACACGCATCATCAACAGCGTGGAGGAGTCCAAGGCACTGAATCTCCGCAAGGGGCCCATGATCATCGTGTCCGCCAGTGGGATGCTGACGGGTGGCCGCGTGCTGCACCATCTCGTGGCGTTCGCTTCAGATCCGCGAAACGCTATCCTGCTCAGCGGTTTCCAGGCCGGCGGGACCAGGGGTGCACGCCTCGCCGCAGGCGAGAGAACGGTTCGGATCTTCGGACAGGACGTGCCGGTGAATGCCGAAGTGATTCAGCTCGAATCGGCGTCCGCCCATGCCGACGCAGACGAGTTGATCCAATGGTTGCGCTCCGCTCCACGGCGTCCGGAATCGGTCTTCATTACCCACGGAGAACCGGATGCAGCCGAGGCGCTGCGCCTTCGCGTAGAGCGTGACTTGCACTGGAGGGCCCACGTTCCGGAGTACCGCGATACGATCGACCTGACGTAGTCGCGAGTCTCCGTGTGGGGCCCTGGACGGGCTCGACATGCCACTTGAAGAAGTGCGGGCTAAGCTTGCCGAAGCAGTGATGCAATCAATGCCGACGTAATCGCTGCAGCCATCGATGTGGCGATCACGCCCACTCCGCCGACGCTGAGCGAGAGCGTCGATGCAATTGCCGGCGTGCTGACTGCGACGGCAGTCGTCAGCAGCGTTGTCGCGACGGCGACCCGAGACGCTCGCGTTCGCAAGCCGGTCAGGCCAGCCGTGACTCCGGCGCTGACAGCAAGAAGCGCCGACAACGAGAACGTCCTGGCTTGAGCGGCATCCTGCGTTCCATGCAGTGATGCCAAGTACGCGCCGGCAACGATGATGGTGAGCAGAAGGCCACCGATACCGATCGTAACAGCCTGTGAGGAGCTGAAGAACCGCGCCGCTTGCGTCGCCTGAAGCGGCTGGCTGGAATGACGCGGCAGCTCCTGGAACACCAGAAGCAGTGTGGGGTGGATCACAAGCTCGAGCCACACGATGTGAATCGGAAGCAGGACCAGTGGGAAGCCGAGCAGAGGCACCAGCGCCGCGGTGAGGACGAGCGGAATATGCACTAGCAAGAGGTATGCGAAGGCCGTCTGGAGATTTCGGAACAGCTGGCGCCCCTCGGCAATGGCGCGCACAAGCGAACGCAGATCGTCGTCCAGAAGGACAATGGACGCGGCTTCGCGGGCACTGCGGGTTCCCCTTTGACCCATCGCAATTCCGACGTCGGCCGCGGAAAGTGCCGGCGCGTCGTTCACCCCGTCGCCGGTGACTGCAACAATCTCCCCAGCGCCCCTCAAGGCCTGCACAAGTGCAAGCTTCTGCGTTGGCAGGCAGCGGGCAACCACGTCGACCGACCTCAGCCGAGGGTCTTCACGCAACGCGCTTCTCGCATCGGCACCCTTGAGGCGCGTGTGATCCGTCATGCGTTACCGCATCTTCGGCAACACCGGCCTTCGCGTCTCCACGCTTGCGCTGGGCACCGGCAACTTCGGCAAGGGCTGGGGTTACGGCGCCGAGCAGGACGAGGCCCAGCGCATCTACACGACGTACCGCGAGGCCGGCGGCAATTTCATCGACACCGCCGATCAGTACCAGTTCGGCCAGTCGGAGACGATGCTCGGCGAGTTCATTGCGCGCGACCGCGACGACATCGTGCTCGCCACCAAGTTCTCGCTGGGCGATGCGCCCGATGCGGGCCTGCAGCGCAGCGGCAACAGCCGCAAGGCGATGCTGCGTTCGGTCGAAGCCAGCCTCAAGCGTCTGAACACCGATCGCGTCGACCTGCTCTGGGTCCACATGCCCGACGGCGTCACGCCGATCGACGAGATCGCGCGCGCACTCGACGACCTCGTGCGCAGCGGCAAGATTCTCTATGCGGGGCTGTCCGACTTTCCGGCGTGGCGCGTCGCGACCGCTGCGACCCTGGCGGAAGTTCGAGGTTGGTCACCGGTGGCCGCGGTGCAACTGGAGTACAGCCTGGTCGAACGCTCCGCCGAGCGCGAGCTGTTGCCGATGGCCGCCGGCTTCAACCTCGGCACGGTGGCCTGGTCGCCGCTGGGCGGTGGCCTGCTGACGGGCAAATACCGTCGCGGCGAAACGGGTCGCGCGCAAGGCCTCGGTGTGGTCATCCACGGCGAGAGCGACGCGCGAAAGACGGCGACCGTCGATGCCGTGCTGGCCATCGCCGACGAGATCGGCGTGTCGCCCGGCCAGGTGGCGATCGCCTGGGTGCTGGCGAAGGGCGTGCTGCCGATCATCGGACCGCGCACGCACGAACAGCTCAATGACAACCTGTCATCGATCAATGTGACGTTGACCGACGATCAGGTCCAGCGCCTGGACGCGGCGAGCGCCATCACGCTCGGATTCCCGCACGACGTCGTCGCGGAGACTGCTCCAGCGCTGGCGGGCGGCAAGCTGGAACTGATCGACTGGCCGCGTCGCGCCATACGCTAGTGTTGGACCGGCCGCGCAGGTCTACCGGATCTGCGCGGTTCCGCCATCGACATTGCGGACCTGCGTGGCGTCGCTGGGACGCACGCCTAGCCGATGCTGCCGGCAAAGCGCTCGGCAAGATTCCGCGCCTTGAACGATTCGACGACGTGATCGACGAAGACGCGCGTCTTGGCCGGCATCAACGTACGACTTGCGTAGTACAGCGAGATCGGGCCGGCATCGGCGTACCACTTGGGGACCAGGCGGACGAGTTCGCCCCGCTCCATGAAAGGCAACGCGTCCGGGACGGCGATGAGTGCCACACCGAGGCCGAGCACCGCGGCGCGCGTCATCGCGGCCGGATCATTCAGCACCAAGTGATGGCGAAGCTGCGCATGCTGCGTGTGGCCGGCGGCGTCGCGCAATGTCCATTCACGGACGCGGCCGGTACGCGCCGAACGCATCACGATGCCGTCCATCTCGGACAGATCCTGAGGCGTGGTCGGCTTGCGGCGCCCTTTCACGTATGCCGGCGAGGCCACCGCGATGATGTGCGCCGGTGCGAGCGTGCGCGAGACGACGCCCGGCGACAGTTCGAAGCCGCCGCCGATGGCCGCGTCGAAACCTTCTGCGACCAGATCGACCTGGCGATTGTCGAACTGCCAGTCGATGCGCACGTGCGGATAGCGCTGCATGAACTCCGGCAGCAGCGGCAGCAGGTACTCCATTCCAAACGCCAGCGCCACACTGACCTTCAGCACGCCGGCCGGATCGCCATCGTCCTTGGCCACGCCGGAGATCGCGGACTGCAGTCCATCCAGATGGTCGCGAATCCCGAGCAGGAGCCGCTCGCCGGATTCGGTCAGCGTGAGCTTGCGCGTGCTTCGATGGAACAGTCGCGTGCCGAGGTTCTTCTCCAGAAGCGCCACGTTGCGGCTGATCGCAGCCGGCGTCAGCCCGAGTTGCCGCGCCGCCGCAGAGAAGCCGCCGAGTTCCGCGCTGCGGACGAAGGATTCCAGGTTGGCCAGGGTTTCCACGGTCGCCCCGCTTCAAGTAGTGCTTGAAACTGATTCTAGGCATTACCGGCTACCGGGTGGGAAGTGGCGGGCGCATCGTTCGCTCCACGCACTCCCCTCCTCCCGGATTACCGCCATGAATACCCAAACCACCCCGTCCGCCCTCCCCCTCTCCGGCAAGGTCGCGCTCGTCACCGGCGGCTCGCGCTCCATCGGCGCGGCCGTCGCCAAGCGCCTGGCCGCCGATGGCGCCAAGGTCGCCTTCACGTACTTCGGTTCGCCGCAGCAGGCCGAAGAAACGGCGCGCGCGATCCAGGCGCTCGGCGGTACGGCGCTGCCGGTGCTCGCCGATGCGGGCAACCCGGATGCCGTCCGTGCGGCCGTCGCGCAGGTCGTGGAGACCTTCGGCGCGCTCGACATCCTGGTCAACAACGCCGGCATTGCCCTCGGCGGCGGCCCGGTCGACCAGATCGGCTTCGACGATTACCAGCGCATGGTGGCGGTCAACGTCACGGGCGTATTCGTCGCAACGCAGGAAGCCGTGCGCCACATGCGCGAGGGCGGCCGCATCGTCCACATCGGCAGTTCGATGACGCGTTACGCCTCCTTCGCCGGCGCCTCGCTGTACACGCTGACGAAGGGCGCGGTGGCCGGTTTCAACCGCAGCCTGGCGCGCGACCTCGGCCCGCGCGGCATCACGGTGAACACCGTGCACCCGGGGCCGACCGATACCGACATGAACCCGGCCGACGGCGAAGTCGCCAAGCTCGTGAGCCCCGGCATGGCGATCGGCCGTTACGGCCAGCCGGCCGAAGTGGCGAATGTCGTCGCGTTCCTCGCCAGCCCGGGCGCGTCGCTGGTCACCGGCGCCGATGTGCTCGCCGATGGCGGCTTCACGTCCTGATCGCCCGGATGACACGCTCATGAAAAGCATCGGCATCATCGGCGCGGGCCAGATCGGCGCGGCATTCGCACGCGCCCTCACCCGCCAGAACATCCCCGCCATCATCGCCAACAGCCGCGGTCCCGATTCGCTGGCACCGCTGGTCAAGGCCCTGGGGCCTTCGATCCGCGCGGCAACGCGTGAAGAGGCCGCCGCACAGGACATCGTGCTGGTCGCAGTGAAGTGGTCGCAGTTGCCCGAGGCATTGGCGAACCTGCCTGACTGGAACGGTCGCATCGTCATCGATGCGAACAACCCGATCGAGGCACCGCTGTTCCGTCCGGTCGATCTGGCCGGTCGCGCATCGAGCGAGGTGTTCGCCGATCGGGTTCCCGGCGCGCGCGTGGTGAAGGCCTTCAATCACCTGCAGCCGCAGATCGTGTCAGGCGATCCCAAAGTGGGCGCCGGCCGACGCGTGCTGTTCTACTCCGGCGACGACGCGAGTGCGAAGTCGGAGGTCGGCGGCCTCATCGAGCAGCTCGGCTTCTTCGGCATCGACCTGGGCTCGTTGGCGATCGGCGGTCGCCTCGTGCAATTCCCCGGTGGCCCATTGCCGGCGTTGAACCTCGTCAAGTTCGACTGACGCAATCCCGCACTGCCGTAGCGACCGGATGATTCCGGTCGCTGTCGGCGTCGCGCAATCCCACGCAAAAGTGAAGCGCTAGACGGCATCCAGCATCCGCCGCGCTTGCTGCAGCGGGCGCGCTTGGAGTCCTTCGGTGAATCGTGAGTAGACCTCTTGCAGCACGGCTTTGGCTTCGGTGGCCCTGCGCTGCGACATCTCCAGCCGGGCCAGGGCCAGTGCGATGCCGATCTCCCAGCCAAGCGCCTGCGACTGCCTGGCGATCCGCATCGCCTCCGCGAAGTGTTCCCGCACGCTGGCTGCGCTGAACCGTGGCAGGTCCATCATGATCTCGCCTTTCGCGCGCAGCAGGTCCGGCAGGCCGTAGCCGCCCGCGCTGGTGTCGGCCAGGACAATCGCTTCTTCCACGAAGACCAGCGCCTCGTCCGGCTTGCCGTTCATGCGGAGCACCTCCGCCATCGCCTGCAGCCCGAGCAGTCGTGCAGCGATGATCCGCACGCCTGGCAGGCAACGGCGCAACTGCGCCTCGGCCTGCGCGAAGTGCTCCCTGTGCTGCAGCAGCAGGCCGTTCAACATCTCGATGGTGCACGGTCGCGAACCCATCCGGTACTCCGGTGACAGGTCGCCCAACTCTTCCAGCAGGGCCTCGGCCATCTGCTCGCGGTTGTTCCACAGCAATATGGGGAAGAACAGCGTGGCACACGGGAACAACGAATCGGGGTAGCCGCGCGATTCTTCGATGGTGTTGATGGACAGCTGCAACGCCTGCTCCGGCAGTCCCATGGACAGCTTCGTGCGCGCCATGCCGAGGCTCGCGTTGAGCCTGGCTTTGATGTAGAAGTACTGCAGCCTCCTCAGGCTGGCATGGGCGAGCATCCGGCGTGCGGTCGCGAACTGCGCTTCGGCCGTGGAATGCTCGCCGATGAAGTGATGCGATGCGCCGATCATCCAGCTGGCGATGACGGCTTCCGATGCCTTGCCCGTGCTCGATGCCAGACCCGCATACTGTTGCGCGACGCGCATCGATTCCTGGAATCTGCCCAGACCCAGCATCGTCAGATGCAGTCCCGCGTACAGGTGAAACGTCGCCCGGTGATCGGCCAGCGACTGGCTGATCTCCAGGCCGCGCTGCAGGACGAACACCATGTCGTCCCCATACAGGCCCATCGAGGCGTACGCGATCGCCATCGCCTCGCGCAGCACCAGCTCGGTGTGGGTGGATTGCAGTTCCACGGGCATGCGGGCCAAGGCGCGCACGCAGCAGCGCATGCATTCGTCGAACGATCGATGCTGCAGGAACGAAGGCGCCGCCAGCGCACTCAACTCCACTGCCAGCACGGCGTCGTGCGCGTTGGAGAACGCCCAGTCCAGTGCGACGCGCACGTTGCCAAGTTCGTCCTCGCGCACGTCCGGCGGCGCGCCCGGGTCGGGCGTCGATGCCGCGTCGCGGCTTCTGAGATAGTCGGCGTAGTACAGGGCGTGCCGATGCGCAGTGTCGTGGCCGTCGAGGGCCGCCAGCTTCTCGGCGGCGTACGCGCGGGTCGTTTCGAGCAACCTCAACCGCATCCGGCCATCCATCGAACGCGCACAGATCAGCGACTTGTCCGCCAGGTCGGCGATGGCGGTCGCGGCCTGCACGGTGTCGAGCCGGTCGTCGCTGATCACATCGACAGCCGATTCGAGCGCGAAGCCGCCGGAGAACACGGAAAGTCGGCACAGCGCCAGGCGATGTCCCTCTGGAAGCAGGTCGTAGGTCCAGTCGAGCAGCGCCTCCACGGTCCGATGCCGGGGCGTGGCGTCCCGTCGTCCCTGCCAATGCAGGCCCGCCTGTGTCGCCAACAATTCGGAGACGCCTTGTACGCCGTACGTCCCGACCCGGCTGGCCACCAGCTCGATTGCCAGCGGATTGCCATCCAGCCGCCGGCAGATGGCCGCGAGCATCGACGCACTCTCGTCGCTCAGGACGTCGAGCGCGCCGCATTCCTCCGCCCGGTTGACGAACAACTGCACGGAGGGCCACGCCACGGCCTGTTCGGCCGTGAGCTTTCCGGTGTTCGGAGGCGAGGCAAGGGAAGGCAGCAGGTAGACGAGTTCTTCCAGCACGCGCAGCGCTTCCCGGCTGGTGCACAGGATCGACACCTGGCGCGTCGTGTCGAGGATCTGCCTGCACAGCAGGGCCGCGTCGGCGATCACGTGTTCACAATTGTCGAGCACCACCAGCGTGGAATGCGCGTCCAGGAATTCCGCCAGCCCCGTCGGCGTCACGCTGCCGGATGGACGATAACCGGCCGCGGACGACAGTGCGTCGAGCACCTGATCGCCGCGCGTCACCAGGCTCAGATCGGCGAAGTGGACCGGATTGCCCACGCGGCTGAGTGAACGCGCCGCCTGGACGGCCACCGTGGTCTTGCCCATTCCGGCTGCGCCGACGATGGTCACCAGGCGGCGCTGCGAGAGCAGCGCGGTCAGTTCTGCGACGCTCTCTTCCCGACCGATGATCCGTTCCCACGCTACGGCGGCATTGGCCAGGGGGCGGCCCTCGCCCGATTCCACTCGCGCAGTGGCGCTCGGCGCGAGTCGTCGCGAGGGAACCGGTTGCGGTACCCGCTCACGCCTCACCCGGGCAGCGAAGCAGTAGCCACGGCCAGCCACGCTCACGATGAATCGAACGCCGTCTTCTCCGCATCCCAGCGCCTTGCGAAGATGCGCGACCTGCACGCGGACGTTGGATTCCTCCACGACCAAGCCCGGCCACGCGCATGCCATCAGTTCCCTTCGAGTGAGGACTTTGCCCTCGCCTTCCACGAGCGCCGCCAGGATGTCGAAGGCACGACTGCCTATGGACACCTCGTGTCCTTCCTTTCGCAACGTGCGTGCCATCACGTCGAGACTGAAGGAATCGAAGCGGAAGACCTCGTTCATGCGCAGTCTCCAGGCGCCGTCGTATATCGCCCGAGTCAATGGCTTGGCGATGTGACCTCGCGACCATCATTAGCGCATGCATGCAATGCATGGAAAGTACGGGGGTGCTCAAGCAGCGCCAGGTAGTAAGCCGTGGTAAATCATTGCATTACGACTTGAATCTAATGCGAAACATCAGCGCGCAGGCGATGGCGACTACGCCGCGCTGCGCCCGCGAGGTCGACGCGCTGATGAGCTGTGCCTCACGAATCTTTGCGTGAGCCATCCGCCGTCGCTCTTCTCACTCCGGGAAGTTCGCGACGCGGCAAGCAAGCAACGCGGCGACGCCCTTCATGAGTGCTCGGCATTCACCAGAATTCACCAGCGTTAATCCATCGGTTCGACGATCCGGTGATAGCGTTTGTGACATCCGGCGGCAGGCGATTGCGCACTGACATCGCACTCGCGCGATCCCGAGCCGCCCCGCGCCGGAAGCGGTTGCGCTGATGCGCAGGTGGGGCCATCGCACTACGTCGATCCACCGCGACGCAGCCCCGCTCCACTCACTGGAGAACAGCCATGCACGTCCTTCCCCTTGGCGCGCTCGCCATCACCGCGCTGGCGATGCTCGCTTCACCCCATGACGCCACGGCCGAGATCAGGAACATCGTCATCGTGCATGGCGCGTTCGCGGACAGTTCCGGCTGGCGCGCAGCCACCGAGATCCTGGAGAAGGACGGATACAAGGTTTCCCTCGTCCAGAACCCCATCACGTCCCTCCAGGACGATGTCGATGCGACCCATCGCGTGCTCGACATGCAGGACGGTCCCAGCATCCTGGTGGGCCACAGTTACGGTGGCGTCGTGATCACCGAAGCGGGAAACCACCCGAACGTGGCTGCGCTTGTTTACGTGGCGGCGTACCAGCCAGCCAAAGGCGAGAGCCTGATCACGCTGGTCACGCAGACGCCGGGGCCGAGCCGGGAAATTCGTTCCACGAAGGACGACAAGTTCCTCTACCTGGATCCCGCCGCCTTCGGACGGGACTTTGCTGCGGATGTACCTGCAGCGGATTCGGCATTCATGGCCAAGTCCCAGGTGCTGGCGTCGAAAGCGGCCTTCTCCACGCCGGTGGGCGATCCGGCATGGCAGAACCGCAAGAGCTGGGCCATCGTGGCCACGAACGACCGCACGATCAGTCCTGATCTTGAGCGACGCTTGGCCAAACGCGCCGGCAGTACCGTCGTCGAGATCCCGGCCAGCCATGCCGTCTTCCTGTCGCAGCCGGCGAAGGTCGCGCAGGTGATCGCGACGGCGGCACGCGAATCCGGTCGCTGACACGGTCGGCCGGGAGATGCCGCATGACTGGCGTCGGCCGGAGACCTTTCATCGCTGAAAGGCTCGCGCGCGCAGGAGGCATCGGTGTCCTCGCGCTCGCGCTGTTCTTCGAAAGCGCACACGGTGCGAAGGCCGGACCGGGCGGAGCATCCCCGGACACTGCGACGCCAACGCAGGCGCTCGACATGGCGAGCGACCATGCCCAGCGAGCGCCACGCGCCTCGACAAGGCAAGCGTCGATCCTGTGGCTGGAGTGTTCGCGTCTGGCCTATGCGGCGTTGCAGGCGGACAGCGATGTCGCGCGCTCCTTGACGCTGGCCAACACCTGCACCGACGCGTGGCTGGTCGCCGCGTTGCAGGATCAGCGCGCCTGGCGAGCGGGCCGGGAACGGATTCACGGCCGAACGGTACAGGTCGAGTTCCGGGGTCTATCGGCTTACCTGGACAAGTCCGTCCGCGTCGTCCGGGCTGCAGACGTGTCCATGCGCATCTACGGAGGCACGCGCTACACGCGCGCGGGCCTGGGCATTCCCGTCGTGGTCGTGAGCCCGCGCTGCCGTGATCGCCCGATGTGCAAGCTGCTGCCGTTCTCGGGCGTATTCCGGCCGGCCACCGCATGGATCGAACCGGATGCGCAGGCCGACGCGCGGCTCGTCATCGCCGATCCGTTGCACGCCACCACGGCCACGATCGGAAGCACGCAGGTGCCGCTGGCCGAAGACACATCGGCGGCGTACGCGCATGTCATGGGGTCCTCTCCGATCGGGCGCCTGGGACTGTTCGGCCTCATCGGTGGCGGCGAAGTCGCGCGCCGCGCCGGCGTGTACCTGATGGAAGACTACGACCCCGACAAGCGCCCGCTGATCATGGTGCACGGCCTGGGCAGCAGCCCCTTGTCCTGGAGCGGCATGGCCAACGCGATCTGGGGCGATGCGGAGCTACGTCGACACTTTCAGATCTGGTACCTGGTCTACTCGACGGACGATCCCTTGTTCGTCGCGCGCCGCCGCATCTCCGGCTATCTCGACGCCGCATGGGCCATCGTCGACCCGGACGGGAACGATCCGGCACGACACGGCGCGGTCCTGATCGGACACAGCATGGGCGGCGTGCTGTCGCGGCTGCTTTCGGTGGAAACCGGCGACACGCTCTGGTCGACGGCGTTCTCGGTGAGGCCAGAGGCCATGCCCAGCGACGCGGGCGATGTCGCCGCGGTCGCGAGCCTGCTCGTGTTCTCGCCCTATCCCGGTGTTTCCCGCGCGATCTTCCTGGCCGCGCCTCATCACGGCAGTCCATTGGCGGACCGGTGGTACGCCCGGCTCGTCAAAGGCCTGGCGGGAGAGCCGCCGCCCGAGATCCAGGCAATCAGGCGCATCGCGCGCGAACATCCGGAGGTCGTCAGGATCGAACTGCACTCCAGCTACCAGCAAGGCAGGATCACCAGCATCTCGACGTTGCAGGCGGCGCAGCCAGTGCGGCGCGCCAGCGAGCGCCTGTTGCCGGTGGCCGGCATTGCGTACCACACCATCGCCGGCCGCTTGCCGATGCGCATGCCGGAAGGCGACGGCGTGGTGCCACTGGCCAGCGCAATGCTTCCCGGCGCGTCATCCACGCTGGTCGTGGAGTCCGGGCACGACATCTACGCCCATCCGGAGGCGATCGCGGAAGTCGTCCGCATCCTGCGCGAAGACCTCGCTGGAACAGCGAGCACTTCGGCGCAGCTCCCCTGAGCACGCGGCCAGGGCCACTGTCTGCCTTCGCCGCATCCGACGGGGCGGTCCCGCGGTGTGCGGATGGTCCGATCGCCGATGGCAGGCGATATCGACGTAGCCGGCAACCCACCACACCAGGTAGAGCGCATAGACAACCTGCAACTGCCACGATGGAAGCGCCATCACGGTGCCCTGTTCACGAGCGGCGACGCAAGCAGAACGCGGCGGCGATCAACGCAGCGCCTTCGCGTTGCGCGCGCCGCGTGACGCCATCTTCGCCTACATGAACGACGCGTCCCATGAAACGACATCACGTGCACTAGCCGCACCTCACGCTGGGAAATAGCCAGCGATCCGCTTTGTGCACTCCCTGGCCCGTGCCCGCCCCACACGCCACGAGGACCGCCATGGCCAGCCGAAAGAAGCCCGCCGCCAGCAAGACCACCGGACGCAAGACCGGCGCGAAGAAGGCCGGCAGTCGTTCCGTGCGGCGTAACGCCGACCGCCATGCCGACGGCGCCATGGCGAGACAGGAGCAGGAGGTGCAAGCCACGGCGGCGGCGTTCCCGCACAACGCCACCAAGCCCGCCGAGTATGGCCGCGACAACGCGCTCGACCCGCCCGAAGGCGAGCACGTCGCGACGTCGCCACTCGTAGGCGCCAGCACGCTGAGCGAGTCGCAGCCTTCGGCGAAAGCCGGTCACCCGCCCACCGCCGGAGCCAGTCCCTCGACCGGCCCACTCGAACGCGTCCGCGTCGACGGCGGTGGACAGCGACTGACCACCAACCAGGGCGTGCCCATTGCGCAGAACCAGGACTCGCTGAAGGCCGGACTCCGCGGTCCTGCGCTGCTCAAGGATTTCATCCTGCGCGAGAAGATCACGCACTTCGATCACGAGCGCATCCCGGAACGCATCGTCCACGCACGCGGTTCCGGTGCGCATGGCTACTTCGAGTGCTACCGATCCTTGCGCAGGCTCACCCGGGCCGCGCCCTTCCAGGACGATGGCAAGGTCACGCCGGTGTTCGTGCGTTTCTCCACCGTGCAGGGGGCACGCGGATCGAAGGACACCGCGCGTGACGTGCGCGGCTTCGCGGTGAAGTTCTACACCGACGAAGGCAACTGGGACCTGGTGGGCAACAACATCCCGATCTTCTTCATACAGGATGCGATGAAGTTCCCGGACCTGGTGCACGCCGTCAAACCCGAGCCGCACCACGGCATGCCGCAGGCAGCCTCGGCGCACGACACGTTCTGGGATTTCGTGTCGCTGATGCCCGAATCGACCCACATGCTGATGTGGGTGATGTCCGACCGCGGCATCCCTCGCAGCTTCCGCATGATGCAGGGTTTCGGCGTGCATACCTTCCGCTTCGTCAACGAGGCGGGCGAATCACGGCTGGTGAAGTTCCACTGGACGCCGCGCCTGGGCACGCATTCGCTGGCGTGGGACGAAGCGGTCAAGATTTCCGGCGCGGATCCCGACTACCACCGGCGCGACCTGTGGGAAGCGATCGAGGCCGGCGAGTTTCCCGAATGGGAACTCGGTGTCCAGGTGTTCACCGAAGAGCAGGCCAACAAGTTCAGTTTCGACGTGCTCGACGCGACCAAGATCGTGCCGGAGGAACTGGTGCCGGTGGAGCCGATCGGTCGCCTGGTGCTGAACCGCAATCCGGACAACTTCTTTGCGGAGACCGAACAGGTGGCGTTTTGCACCGCGCATGTGGTGCCGGGCATCGATTTCACCAACGATCCGTTGCTCGCCGGACGCATCCATTCTTACGTCGATACGCAGCTGTCGCGTCTGGGCGGCCCGAACTTCCACGAGATTCCGATCAACGCGCCCATCGCGCCGGTGCACAACAACCAGCGCGACGGCTTGCATCGTCAGGCCATCCATCGCGGACGCGTGGCCTACGAGCCCAACAGCCTGGGCGGCGGTTGCCCGTTCCAGGCCGGTGCGGCGGGATTCGTCGCGTTTCCCGAGCCGATACGTGCCGATGAACTGCGCGGCCGCCCGGAAAAGTTCGCCGAGCATTTCAACCAGGCCACGCTGTTCTACGAAAGCCAGAGCGACACGGAGAAGGCACACATCGCCGCGGCCTTCCGGTTCGAGCTCAGCAAGGTCACGGTGCCCGCCATCCGCGAGCGCATGCTGTCGCAGCTCATGAACGTGTCGGTCGAATTGGCGAGCGAGGTGGCCGACGGTCTCGGCATCGGCGACGTGGAAGCCGCACCCCGCGCCATCGGACGGGTGCCTCGTCCTGAAGTGCGCCAGTCGTCCGCGCTGTCGCTGCTGTCGCACCCGGGCGATGGAAGCATCCGCACACGCAAGGTCGCGCTGATGGTTCGCGATGGTGTGGACGGCGCCGCGCTGTCCGCAGTGCGCGATGCGTTGATGGAAGCGGGCGCGGTGCCGCGCCTGGTCGGTCAGCGCGTCGGTCCGTTCACCACGCGCGAAGGCAAGCAGTTGCAAGCGCACGCATCGCTGGAGAATGAGCCCGGGCCGCTGTTCGACGCACTCGTCCTTCCCGACGGTGCCGAGGCCGTGAAGGCGCTGGCGCTGGATGGACGCGCGGCGGAGTTCATCAAGGAGCAGTACCGCCATTGCAAGCCGATCCTGGCACTGGGCGCTTCCAGCGCGCTGCTGGAAGGCGCCGGCGCCTCGGCCGTACTGCCCGACGGCAGCGACGACCCGGGCATCGTGCAGGCCGATGACGCCGACGACGAAAGCATCGCCGCCTTCATCGACGCGCTGTCGCAGCATCGGCTTTGGGTACGCGAGTCCGACCCGCCCATGGTGTGAGGCGTCGAAGCGCTACTTCTTGCCTGCGTTGTTGGCAGCATTGCGCCTGGTCAAAGCAAACAACGTAACGACGCCCGCCACGACGCCCCAGAAGGCCGAGCCGACGCCCCATAGCGACAGGCCCGATGCCGTGACCAGGAACGTCACCAGCGCAGCCTCGCGTTCGGATTCCTCGCGCAGTGCCGCGGCCAGGCTGCTGCCGAGCGTGCCCAGCAACGCAATGCCGGCGATGGCCACGATCAGTTCCTTGGGAAACGCCGCGAACAACGCCACCACCGTGGCACCGAACAGGCCGACCACGATGTAGAACGCCCCCGCGGCCACGGCCGCCGTGTAGCGACGTGCGGGATCTTCATGCGCCTCTTCGCCCATGCAGATGGCGGCGGTGATCGCCGCCAGGTTGAGCGCAAACCCGCCAAACGGCGCCAGCAACAGGTTCGCCACGCCCGTCCAGCCGATGACGGGCGAGATCGGAATCGGGTATCCCGCCGCACGGATCACCGCGACACCGGGCACATTCTGCGAGGCCATCGTCACGATGAAGAGCGGGAGCGCAATGCCTGCGATCGCCGCGATCGACAGCGTCGGCACGACGAACACAGGTCGCGCGACTTCCAGCGAAAGTCCCTGCACGTTCAACAGGCCCGCCGCACCCGCCACGCCTATGCCGACCAGCAGCGTCGCGATCACGGCATAGCGTGGCGCGTACCTGCGCATCAGCAGGTAGGTCACCAGCATCGCCAGCACCATGCCCGCCTGCGAGCGCAGGGCGGCGAACGTGTCCAGCCCGAACCGAAGCAGGACGCCGGCGAGCATGCCGGACGCCAGCGACACCGGGATCCTGCTGATCATGCGTTCGAAGAAGCCGGAAAAGCCGGCCGCCATGATCATCAAGGCAGACAGGACGAACGCACCGACTGCGTCGGACAACGGCAGCCCCGCGGCGCTGCCGATCAGCATCGCGGCACCGGGCGTGGACCAGGCGGTCACCACCGGCATCCGATAGCGAAGCGACAAGCCGATGCACGTCAGCCCCATTCCCAGGCCCAGCGCCCAGATCCACGAACTGATCTGGGCCGGCGTCGCGCCCAACGACTGCGCCGCCTGGAACACGATCACCGCGGAACTCGCGAACCCCACCAGCACCGTGACGAAGCCGGCCGCGATCGCCGACAGCGAAAGATCGCGCAGCAGGTGTCGCGAGGTGGACCCGGTGGTGGTGGTGTTCATCGTCGCCCTTCGCGTTCGTTGTGATCCGATGTCGGGCACGGCAACTGTCCTTCGTGGCGGCTGCCTGCCGGTCGAAGTCTCGAACGTTACAGGGCGTCCCGCGCACGTTCCAGAGCGCTCACAGGTGCGCCCGGCGAATCCAGCGGTCGCCGCCAAGACGTGCGACGCCACGGTACGCAAGGCCGTTATGACCTTTCGTACGCCCCACCGCCCAGCGCGCCCTGCTCGCGTGCGCAATCCTTCGCCCGGGCCAGCAGCATCGCCACGCGCGAGGGCTTCGTGCCCGGCAGGATCTGCAGCACTTCCGCCTTCGTCCTGAGCAACTGGGCGATGCTGAAACGCCCGCCCGTGGTTTCCGCCAGTGCGATCGCTTCGTCTATCGCCGCCAGCGCCCCTGCCCCGTCCTCCTGCTGCCGCAACGCTTCGGCCATCGCCTGGAGTGCCTCGGTCCTGATGACGGTCAGCTTCGGCGGCGGCAGCATGTCCAGGCATTGCCCCAGGTGCCAGGCCGCTTCTTCGGCGTGGCCTCGGTGAAGCATGACGCGCCCGGTGAGGAAGTGCGCCATCTGCACGCGCGTTCCCATCTTGTACTCGTTGGCGACGTCCGCCAGGTCCTGGATCAGGCGCTCGGCCTCATCGTCCAGCTTGTTGTGCAACAGGATCGAGAAGCACAGGACGACGCTGATGTAGAGCGAGTCCGGATGGCGCCGCGAATCTTCGATCACGCGCCGTGCCACATCCAGGGCCTGCAACGGGAATCCGCGCAGCCATTTGACGCGTGCCGTGCTGGCGACGGCGATGACCTGCTCCTTCATCTCGAAGTACCGCAGCGGGCGCATCCCTTGCTGGACGAGCAGCTGCGCACTCGAGGCGAAGTTCGCATCGGCCGCGATCTGATCGCCGGAATAATGCCGGGACGAACCGGCCATCCAGCCGGCGATGATGGTTTCGCACGGGCCGCCCCGGGTGGCGGCCAGCGCCGCGTAACGCACGGCGACGTCGAGCGAATCGGGGAAGCGGCCGTTCGCCATCATCGCCAGGTGCAGACCCGCCAGCAGATGGAACGTGGCCCCTGCGTCGTCCAGCGACGCGCTGACTGCCAGCCCGCGTTCGACGACCGACGTCATCTCGCCTTCGTAGTCGCCCATCGTGTAGCGGGCGATGGCGAGGGACTCCAGCAGGGTCAGTTCGACGCGGCTCGATCGCAGCGGCTCCGGCAGCAGGGCCAGGGCGCGCGCGCAGCAACGCTTGCACTCGTCGAGCAGCGACTGTTCCAACAGCCAGGGCGTGGCGAGGCTGCTGATCTGCGCGCCCAAGGTCAGGTCATGGTGCGCGGCGAAGCACCATTCCATCGCGAGGCGCACGTTGCCCAGGTCCGACGCTTGCGGCGCTTCCGCCGCGTTTCCGGCCGCGCCGCGCTGCAGGCGCCCCGCGTAGTGAACCGCGTGCCGACGCGCCACCTCGTCCCTGACGCGGGTGTCGGCCAATCGCTCCGCGGCGTACGCGCGCGTCGTCTCCAACAGCCGGATCCATGTGCCGCCCTCGCCTGCGCTTACGCTGACGAGCGATTTGTCGATCAGGTCGCCGATCGCCTCGCTCGCCTGGTGGGCGCGGATGACTTCGTCGGACACGACATCGATCGCCGCCTCCATCGAGAACGCCCCCGAGAACACCGACAAGCGATACAGCACCTGGCGGTCGCGTTCCGGGAGCAGGTCGTGCGACCAGTCGATCATCGCTTCCACTGTCTGATGCCGCGGGACGGCGTTGCGACGGCCCTGCCAGTGCAAGGCCAACTGGTTGGCGAGCAGATCCGACACGCCGTGAATGCCGTACGTGCCAACGCGACTGGCGACCAGGCCTATCGCCAGCGGATTGCCGTCGAGGCGGCGGCAGATCGCGGCGACGGTCGCGGCATCGCGATTGTCGAGCGCATACGGTGCGCCGCCCTCGCGAGCACGGTCCATGAAGAGCCGGACCGCCGGCCACGCAAGCGCCTGCCCTGCCGTCAATCGTCCCGTGTGCGGAGGAAAGGCCAGCGGACGCAGCAAATACACATGCTCGCCATCGACCCGCAGGGCTTCCCGGCTGGTGTTGAGGAAGGACACCCGTTGCGATTGCGCGAGAACCTGCGTGACCAGCCGCGCCACGGCGTCGATCAGATGCTCGCAGTTGTCCAGCACGATCAGCGTCGGGCGTGTGGAAAGCACCTCCACCAGTCCGGCGAGCAGGACGGGGCCGGTCGGGTGGTATCCGACGCACGCCGCGACCGCTTCCAGGACCATGTCCTCGCGCATCACCGTGCTCAGGTCGACGAAGAACACCGCATCGTCGAACGCATCCACCGCGTGCGCGACCAGCACCGCCAGGGTCGTCTTGCCCGCGCCGCCGGCGCCGACCACCGTGACCAGGCGGTGATCGAGCACGCGCTGCGAGAGTTCGGCGACGCATTCATCGCGGCCCAGTGCGCGTTGCAGCGGCGCGGGGAGGTTCGGTCGCGCTCGGTCGGCATGGAACGAAGGCCAGGCGTCGTTCGCCGCATACGGGCCGGGCGACGACGTCCCAACGCCTGCCGCATGCGCCTGCGCCACGAAGCAGTAGCCGCGCCCGGCGACACTGCCGATGTAGCGCACGCCATCGCGCCCGCAGCCCAACGCCTTGCGCAGGTTGGCCACCTGCACGCGCACGTTCGAACTCTCCACGACCATCCCGGGCCAGGCGACCGCCATCAGTTCGCGATGGGTCAGTACCGTGCCGCGGGCCGCGACCAGCGCGACGAGGATGTCGAACGCGCGGCTCCCCAGCACGACGTCCGCGCCGTCGCGTTGCAGCACGCGATTGTCCGGGCACAGGCGGAACGGCCCGAAATCGGTTGTCTCGCTCATACCGGACCTCCCGCAACGGCACACGGCAATCGAGGAGACGGGTGACGATCGCCGGCGGGGGGCGTTCCACTCGTCAGCGCGGATCACCGCAGTCTGCCACCGGCTCGTGGCACCAGGTAAAGAACCCGTGAAGGCATGGCGCACCGTCGATGCCGCAGCACGGCGGCGCGCGGCGACATCGCGCCTTCACGGGCTTTGACTGCATTTGATTCTTGCGGTGGCCGTCTTCCGGCCTAGACTTTCGAAGAATCGTTCCACGTGCTTGTAGCATCGTGCCCGATTGATCGCCCAGGCCGTCAGGCCGCGCAACGGAGGATGGGATCTTGGACGCTCGGATCGCCGTACCGCAGTCCCGTGAACAGCTGTGGGCCCTGCTCGCCGAAGCCGCGGAGATCGAACACCACCTGATGTGCTGCTACCTGTATGCGGCCTTCAGCCTGAAGGAGCGCACCGACGAAGACCTGTCGGAGGCCGAGCTGCAGGCCGTCCAGCGCTGGCGGCAGGAGATCCTCTCCGTTTCGGTCGAGGAGATGGGGCACCTCGCCATCGTGTGCAACATCCTCTCCGCGCTCGGCGCGCCGGCGCACCTGGTGCACCAGAACTTTCCGATCCCGCCCGGCTACCACCCGTCCGGCGTCGTGGTGAAGCTGGCCCCGTTCAACCGCCAGACGCTCACGCACTTCATCTACCTGGAGCGGCCCGACGATGCCGACGTGCAGGACGGTGAAGGCTTCGAACCGCCGCAGCGTTATTCGCGCGCGCTCGGCATGGACCGCCTGATGACGGTGTGCACCGATTACGACACCGTCGGTGAGCTGTACCACTCCATCTCGGCGGGCCTGGCGCACCTGAGCCAGTCGATGGGCGAACGGGTGCTGTTTGTCGGCAATCCGGAACACCAGCTCGACAGCGACGTGGCGCGGTTGCCGGGCCTGAAGACCGTGCGTTGCCTGCGCACCGCGCTGGAGGCGATCGACGCGATCGTCCGCCAGGGCGAAGGCGCGGACTCGTGCAGCGAAGACTCGCATTACCAGCGGTTCCTGCGCATCGGCCGCGAGTACGACGCGCTCGTGCAGGCGCGGCCGGCGTTCCGCCCCGCGCGGATGAGCGCGCACAACCCGGTGATGCGCCCGCCGCCGACGCCGGAAGGCCGGCTGTGGATCAGCGAGGAACCCGCGGCCGCGCTGCTGGACCTGGGCAACGCGCTGTACAACCACTGCCTGCGCTGCGTGTCGCTGGCCTACGGCGACGTAGGCCGCCCGTCGCAGATCGCGCTGGTGGCCGCGGGCATCGACCTGATGCACCTGCTCACGCCCGTCGCGACACTGCTGGGCACGCTGCCCGCCAACCCTGCCCTGCCGCAGGCCACTGCGGGACTGAGCTTCGCCACCATCCGGTCCTCCGCCGCGCTGATGGGCGAAGCCGGCAGCGTGGACGTGATGGTCGAGCGGTTGCACGAGATGAGCGGTCGTTGCGAGCGGATCATGCAGAAGCATCCCGAACTCGTGTCGCTGCTGGACGTCACGCGTGCCGGCACGGAACGCCTCGCGCGGCGCCTGGCCGCGCAGGCCGAACAGTGCCGCCGCGAGGAAGCGGCGATGCGCGCCACGCCCACGAATGTCGCCGCGCCGGAGCACGCGGTGGCGGCCAACGAAGCGCCGCAGCCGCAGCGCCTGCCCGATGGCGTGGAAATCATTGCCGGTGCGCAGGTCGACATCGTCTACAACGGGGCGCGATGCATCCACGCGCGCCATTGTGTGCTCGGACTGCCGCGCGTGTTCCGCGCCAATACGCCGGGCGCCTGGATCCATCCCGATGCGGCGACGACGGAGGACTTGGTGACGGTCGCGCACATGTGCCCGTCCGGCGCCATCGGCTACCGTCGCCACGACGGCGGCGCGGAGGAAGCGCCGCCGCCGGTGAACCTGATCCAGCTGCGCGAGAACGGCCCACTGGGTGTGCGCGCTCAGATCGTGCTCGACGGCGAGCCCATCGGCATGCGCGCCGTGCTGTGCCGTTGCGGGGCCTCCAAGCACAAGCCCTTCTGCGATGGCAGCCACAACGACATGCAGTTCCGCGCATCGGGTGAACCCGACAGCATCGAATCGGCCGCCCTGCCCGCGCGCAACGGGCCGTTGAACATCGACCCGGAAACGGACGGCCCGCTCATCATCCACGGGAACGTCGAAATCTGCTGTGGCACGGGGCGGACGATCAGGCGCATGACGTCGGCGCGCCTGTGCCGCTGCGGCGGGTCGTCGAACAAGCCGTTCTGCGACAACACGCATCGTCGCAATGGCTTTCGTAGTGGGTGAGATGCGCAGGTCATTGTTGGGCGCCCTTACCGTCATCCCGGCGAAGGCCGGGATCCAGGCCGGCAGCGTGCGGGCACTCACACCAGGGTGAACTCCCTCCCCGTCATTCCCGCGAAAGCGGGAATCCAGGGACGTTTCACGCCTTGCCGATGGCGTGCGGATCGCGATGGCCAAGCTGTTGCAGCTGGCATGCCCAAAGGTGGAGCGTGGAAAGTCCCTGGATTCCCGCCTTCGCGGGAATGACGGTGTGCTGGTTTACCGGAGAGGAAGTGCCCACACGCAATGGGCCTGGATCCCGGCCTCCGCCGGGATGACAGTGGAATCGGCCGCGCGACACCGACCACGGACGGCAATCGCAACCACGCTCTTCAAACCGAGCTCTTCAGACGGAGCTCTTCAGATGAACTCTTCGGCCTAGCTCTTCGGACACGCCGCCCCGCTGGCGATCCACGCATCGATCAGCGCACCGAACTGCTTCTGCGTGCCCGGCGCCGGCGTTCGGCCGGAGCCTGGATTCCATGCCCATCCCACCAGCGTGTCGGTACCCATGTGATGGCTGATCTTCGCCAGGTCGCGGTTGCCGTTGCGCTTGAGATCCTTCAGCTGTTCGCAGATCTCGCCGATCGACTTGCCCTGCCAGGCCATCGACGCCGGTGCCAGCGCCCAGTGCGAATCGCCGGGAATGCTGCGCAGTGTGTCGCCCAACGTCATCGAGTTCACCTTGCCGTGGCAACTGCTGCACGGCATGCCGGGCGGGCCGTGGTCGTCGGGTCCGCCGGTCACCTCGGGCACGTGCGCGTGCAGGTCATCGCCCTGCGTGGGCGCACGCTCCACCGGATGGCAATTGAGGCAACGAGGGTGCTGCAACACCTTGCCCGCTTCCTCGAACAGCGCGACCGAGCGCTTGCGCTCATCGGTGATCGAATCGAACTCCGACACGGCCTTCAAGGTGGCGCCGGAGGTGGCGGCCTTCGGCGCCGTGTTCTGCGCCCACGCGACGGCCACGCACAGCAACACGCCCGATGCCGCCGCGAGGGCCACGACTGCATTACGCTTCATGACGGCCTCCTTTCAGCAATTCGGTGTCGATGGGAAGATCGAACACGCGCTTGCCGGTGGCGTGGAAGATCGCGTTCGTGACGGCCGGGAAGATGCCCGACGTCCCCGGCTCGCCGACGCCGCCCGGATCGGCCGTGCTCGGCACGATGTGAACTTCCACCGGTGGCGTGTCGCGCATGCGCAGCACGGGATAGGTGTCGAAGTTGCTTTCGACGATGCGCCCGCGTGCGACGGTGATCCTGCCGTACTGCACGGCGGACAGGCCGTACACCACGCCGCTCATCAGCTGCGCCTTCACGATGTCCGGGTTCACGGCCACGCCGCAGTCGATGGCGCACACCACGCGCTCGACCTTGTACTTTCCGTCCGGCGCCACGCGCACTTGCGCCACGGTCGCCAGGAAGCTGCCGAAGCCGTCCTGCACCGACATGCCCAGCCCTTGCCCGCGTTCGAGCTTGCGGCCCCATCCGGCCTTCTGCGCGGCCAGTTCCATCACGGCGAGCGAACGCGGGCTCTTGCCCAGCAGGCGCCTGCGGTATTCCACCGGATCGATGCCGGCGCGCTGCGCCAGGTCGTCGATCACCGACTCCACCACGAACACGTTGCGCGTATGGCCCACGCCGCGCCAGTTGCCCACATGCAGGCCCGTGGGCGGTTCCTGGCGCACGAAGTCGACGCGCGCGTTGGCGAAGTCGTACGGCCCGGCAGCGCCGTTGACCGCATCGAAGTCGACGCCGTCCTTGAAGAAGATCGGCAGGAACGTCGCCATGATCGCCGGCCCGACCACGCGGTGGTGGAAGCTCACCGGCATTCCCTCGCGATCGGTGCCGACCCAGACGCGGCTGTGGTTGTGATAGCGGAAGTAATCCTGCTGGATGTCTTCCTCGCGGCTCCAGATCACCTTGACAGGCGCATCCACGTGCTTGGCGATGCGCACCGCCTGGTGCACGTAGTCGGCTTCCAGGCGTCGGCCGAATCCGCCGCCGAGCAGATGGTTGTGCACGATCACCTTGTCCAGCGGCAGGCCGCTGGCTTCGGACGCGCGCTTTTGCGCGCGCCCCAGCACCTGGCAGCCAACCCACACCTCGCAGCGATCCTTCGTCACGTGCGCGGTGCAGTTGATCGGCTCCATCGTCGCGTGCGCGAGCATGGGCTGGCGGAACGTCGCCTCGTAGCGTTTTGCGGGACGCGCGGCGGCGACATCGCCGACTTTCACCGCGACCACGCCCTCGCGCTCCAGTGCGGCGTCGCATTGCGCCACCAGCGCGGCGGTGTCGACGTTGGCGTTGGCGCCTTCGTTCCAGCGGATGTCCAGCGCCGCCAGACCCTTGCGCGCCGCCCAGGTGTGGTCCGCGACCACCGCCACCAGATCGTCCAGCACCACGACCTGGCGCACGCCGCGCACCGCCAGCGCGGGCGCCTGGTCCACGCCGGCCACCTTGCCGTCGAACACCGGCGTGGCGCGCACGGCGGCGTAGCGCACGCCTTGCGGCAGTGCATCGATGCCGAACTTCGCCGTGCCGTTGACCTTCGCGGGCGTGTCGACACGCTTCACCGAATGGCCCACCAGCTTGTATTCGGACAGCGGCTTCAACGGCGCCTTCTCCGCCGGCGCCGGCAATGTCGCCGCGGCGGCCACCAGTTCGCCGTAGCCCAGTCGCTGGTTGTTGCCCGTGTGGATGACCTGGCCGTGTTCGGTGCGCAGCTCGGAGGGCTGCGCGTTCCATCGCTTGGCGGCGGCGGCCACCAGCAATGCACGCGTGTCCGCGCCGGCCTGCCGCAACGTCGCCCAGCTTCCCGGCAGCGAGGCCGAACCGCCGGTGACCTGCCCGCCGAACACGGGATGGCTGTAGAGCGTCTCGTCCGGCGGTGCGGGTTCCACCTTCACCTGATCCAGACCGACATCGAGTTCCTCGGCCAGCAGCTGCGCCTGCGAGGTGTACGCACCCTGGCCCATTTCCACGTACGGCACGACCAGCGTCACCGCGCCGTCGGGGGCGATGCGGATGAACGCGTTCGCGCTCCACGGTTTGGCGCCTTTGCCGGCGCGCGCGGCGGCCGCCTGCGTGGGGCCGCCGAGTTGGAAACCCACCACGAGGCTGCCGCCGACCGCGGCGACCGTCTGCAGGAACGCACGCCGCGACTGGCGGATTCCGCCCAATGCCGTCGCGAGGGTTTCGTCGCGGGAATCGGCGCTCATGACGCGTCTCCCCGTCCGCCCACCTGCCGGGTCGCCAGCTTGATGGCGCCGCGGATGCGCTCGTACGTGCCGCAGCGGCAGATGTTGCCGCTCATGATGCCGTCGATGTCGTCGTCACTGGGCGCGGCATTGCCGGCCAGCAGCGCGGCCGCCGACATGAGCTGCCCGGACTGGCAGTACCCGCACTGGACGACTTCGTTGTCGAGCCACGCCTTCTGCAACGCGCGTCCGACCGGCACTTCATGCAGCGCCTCGATGGTGCGTACCTGCGAATCGCCGACGGCGGCGATCGGCGTGATGCACGATCGGCGCGGCACGCCATCGATGTGCACCGTGCAGGCGCCGCACAGGGCGACACCGCAACCGAATTTGGTGCCCGTCAGGTGCAGCACGTCGCGCAGCACCCACAGCAACGGGGTGTCGTCGTCGACATCCACCGTGTGCCGCACCCCATTGACCATGATCGTTGCTGGCATCGGAATCTCTCGCTGGCAACGGCGCCGGCCGCGAAGTCATCGCAGCGAGCACCAGGTGACCGTCCATGGAAAAACGATCTGCAACCCACCGGCAACGTAGCAGCCGGGACCGCGTGGGCGCTGGCACGGGATTGCGGAAAGATCGCCCGATCGCCGCGCATTCCGCCCACCTGCCGCCTCTTCCACCGCCACGCGCGTGCGCGCGGCGCCACGCCTCAGCCGCTGCTGCCCGAGACCTTTCTCTGTCGTGCCTGCAAGGCCTCCTGGAACGTCCGCTTCACCGGCCCCAGCGCCTGCACGAACTCCAGTTGCTCGCCCTCCGGACCCTTGCAGTAGATCAGCGACCATCCGTCGGACTGTCCCTGGGTGATGCGGTTGGAATTGGCATCCAGCGGCGCGGCCCGGCGCTGCTGCTCGGTGGTGACGGTGATGACGCGGTTGGCCTTCACTTGCGTCATGCCGCGACGCGCGCACTCGGCTTCCAGGTCGCGGATGAAAACGTTGAAGTCGACGTCGTCGCGCAGGTAGAAGCAGATGTGCATCGATCGCGGGAACGCCGGGCTCATCAGCTCGCGCGGGTCGGCGAAGCTGTTGCCGCGTCCCATCGGCTGGTCCGAGTCGCGGTACTGCAGCAACTCGATGACGACGTTGTCGAACTGGATGAAGCGCACGTCCAGCCGTTGCGCACCGCCGCGCAGGTCGGGAATGCCGCGCGTGCGCGGATTGACGCCGCGCTCGCGCGCGAGGATGTCCTCGTCGGTGAGCAGCGTGTTGTGGATGCGTTCTCCCTGGAAGTCGCCGTCGCGCATCACTTCCGTGCCGCCGAGCACCTGCGTGTAGAACGCGTAGGCGCGCTCCATGTTCTGCACCGTCAGGCCGAAATGCTGGACGCCCTGCAACCTCGCACCCAACGAACCCGCCGCAAGCGGCGCACCGGCATCGGCCTGGGCGGCGGCCGCGAGCGGCATCGCCGAGGCCGCCAGGCCCGCGAGCACGGCCGTGCCGGCACCGAGCACGACCTCGCGGCGTCCCGTGTCGATGGGGCCGGCGTCGGTCGGATGCGGTTGCGAACCTGTTTTCATGTGGCGTCTCCGGGCTTGGGCTCGCGGGTCGAAGGGGCCGGCACGAGGTCGGCGACAACGAAGGGAAGCACCACGTGGGCCTGGCGTTGCGCCAGCGTGTCGATCACGGCCAGGTAGTGCTGGAAGTGCGCGGTGCCGCGGTGCGCCGCCACGGCGGCCTGATCGCGGTAGAGCTCATCGAGGACGAAGCGCCCGGGTTCGGCGGAATCCTGCCAGATGTCCCAGCGCAGGTTGCCGGGCTCGGCGCGACTGGGGGCCACCATGCCGCGCAGCAATTCTTCCAGTGCGCGCGCCTGCCCGGGCTTCGCCGTCAGGATCGCCACGATCTTCGCGCGGGCTTCCACGATATTCGCTCCGCCAAACCAGTCGTCGAGTTTCATGGGTCGGGCACCACGCGCACTGCGGCGGATGCGGCGGGTCGAACGATCCGCTCGATATCGCCCTGTCGCCAGTCTTCCCCGGCCGCGCGCAGACAGGAAAGTAAATCCTCGTGAATTCCCGTTAGCACCGGCCCGCACCCGGCTGCGCCGGCAACGGCGCGATGCGACGGCTTAACCGCGCTTGCCAAGACTTAACGCGTCGGCCTTCGCGCGCGGGCGTAGCCTCGATCCGACGACACGACCGCGAGGAACCGGCGATGACGACCGCACGTGCATGCATCCTTTCCGCCGCCCTCACCGTGTGCGCCTGCTCCGGCCAGGACACACCCGCGCCCGCACAGGCGCCGATGACGGCCTCGGACCTGCCCCCTGCCCCGGCCGCGACGCCCACGGTCGGCCAGGTCGAGATCGTCGCCGCGCTCGACATCACGCCGGGCAACGTCACGGTCTCCAAGGACGGCCGCATCTTCGCCAGCGTGCACGGCATGCGGCGCGGTCCGGTGCAGCTGATCGAGGTGACCGGGCGCAGCACCTACGCGCCGTTCCCGGACGATGCCTGGAACGCGAAGCCCGGCTCGGGCAAGGACGTCCTCAACACGCCGCACGGCGTGGTCATCGACGGGCAGGATCGGCTGTGGGTGATCGATCACGGCAACTGGATGGACAAGCCGCAGCCGCCGAAGCTGCTGGCGTTCGACATCGCGTCGCGCAAGCTCGCCTTCCGCCACGATTTCGACAAGAAGGCCGCACCCGCGGGCCAGATCCTCCAGGACCTCGCAGTGGATGGAGAACGCGGCTTCGTGTACGTCGCCGATTGCGGGCCGGATCCGGCCATCGTCGTGGTCGACACCGGCAAGGGAACCGCGCGGCGTTTCAGCGGGCATCCATCGCTGCAGGCCGAGGACGTGGAACTGGTGGTCGAAGGCAAACCCCTGCTTTTCCCCGGCGCGAACGGCGTGATGGGCCCGGCGCGCGTGGGCATCAATCCGATCACGCTGTCGGCCGATGGCGAGACGGTCTTCTTCGGTTCGATGAACGGCACCAGCTGGTTCTCGGTTCCCGCGCGCCTGTTCCGCGAAGGCGCCAGCGACGAGGCGATCGGAAACGCCATCGCGCGCGTGGGCCCCAAGCCCTTGTCCGATGGCGCCGCGACGGATGCGGACGGCAACCACTTCATCACCAACCTGCCCGACAACGGCGTCGACATGCTGACCCGCGACGGCACGTTGCGGCCGCTGGTGCGCGACGCGCGTTTCCTGTGGACGGACAACGCGCACTTCGGCCAGGACTCGTGGCTGTACGTGGCGGTGAACCAGCTGCACCGCAATCCGATCTTCACCGGCGCGGAGGATCGCGGCGTGCCGCCGTACCTGATCGCCCGCGTGTGGACGGGCACGCGCGGGCTGCCCGGGCGCTGATCGACGACGAGCCGGTTCCTCCCGCCGCATGCCGCATCACCTGCGCACGCGGCCCTCCGACGCGCGGCGACGACGCCACGACGCATCGCACGCGATGATGCACGCGCGCCCTCCCCGCGCGGCCCGGGCGCCACCACGGAGGAAGTCATGGCAGTGGAATCGACGACGAACGACCCGCTGATCCAGGCGGTCACCCTGCTCGGCGCCGCGGTCATCATGGTGCCGCTGTTCCGAAGGCTGGGACTGGGCTCCGTGCTGGGCTATCTGGTCGCGGGCCTGATCGTGGGGCCTTTCGGCCTGGCCTGGTTCACCGAACCGGAGGCGATCCTCCACATCGCGGAACTGGGCGTGGTGATGTTCCTGTTCGTCGTGGGGCTGGAGATGCGCCCCTCGCACCTGTGGAGCCTGCGTCGCGACATCTTCGGTCTGGGAACGCTGCAGATCGTCACCTGCTCGGTCGCGCTCACCGCCGTCGGCATGGCATTGGGCTGGCCGTTCACCGTGGCCTTCATCGGCGCGATGGGCTTCGTGCTCACCTCCACCGCCATCGTGATGCAGTTGCTGTCGGAGCGCGGCGACCTGGCGCGGCCCAACGGCCAGCGCATCGTGTCGGTGTTGTTGCTGGAAGACCTGCTCATCGTTCCGCTGCTGGCGATGGTGGCGTGGATGGCGCCGGCGCACGAGACGGCCGACGCGTCGCCGCGCTGGGTGTCGATACTCGGCGGCGTGGCCGCGCTGCTGGCGTTGCTCGCAGCCGGACGCTGGCTGCTCAATCCCCTGTTCCGCATCCTCGCCGGCAGCCGCGCGCGCGAGGTGCTCACCGCGGGCGCGCTGCTGGTGGTGCTCGGCGCCGCGTTGCTGATGCAGGCCGGCGGTCTGTCGATGGCCATGGGCGCGTTCATCGCCGGCGTGCTGCTGGCGGAGTCCAGTTTCCGACATCAACTCGAAGCCGACATCGAACCCTTCCGCGGCATCCTGCTCGGCCTGTTCTTCCTCGGCGTGGGCATGGCGCTGGACCTGTCGGTCGTGCGCGCGGACTGGCGCATCGTCGTCACCGGCGTGCTGGCGATGATGGCGACCAAGGGCGTGTGCATCTACCTGGTCGCGCGCGTGTTGCGCAGCGGCCATGGCGAGGCGATGGATCGCGCATCGTTGATGGCCCAGGGCGGCGAATTCGCCTTCGTCCTGTACGCCACGGCCGCCCATGCGGGGGTCATCGCTACGCAGGCGAACGCGAGACTCACCGCGATCGTCGTGCTGTCCATGGCGCTGACGCCGCTGGTGACGCTGCTGGTGCGACGCCTGGTGCCCGCATGCCGGCCGCAGGTGCTGGCCGGGCTCGACCGCGCCGTCGGCCTGTCCGGCAGCGCGCTGATGATCGGCTTCGGCCGGTTCGGCCAGGTCGTCAGCCAGTCGCTGCTGGCGCGCGACGTGGACGTCACCATCATCGACACCGACGTGGAGATGATCCAGGCCGCGTCGGATTTCGGCTTCAAGATCTACTACGGCGACGGCACGCGACTGGACGTGCTGCAGGCCGCCGGCGCCGATCACGCCAGGGTGATCGCGGTGTGCGTGGACGATTGCCAGGCGGCGAACGACATCGTGGACCTGTGCAAGGCGCAGTTCCCGCAGGCTTCGCTCATGGTGCGTGCCTACGACCGCGAGCACGCCTGGCACCTGGCCGGCGAAGGCGTCACGCTGCATGTGCGCGAGACGTTCGAGTCCGCGTTGGCCTTCGGCACGTTGATGCTTCGCGAACTGGGCCTCACGCCAACCGATGCCGAGCGCATCGCCCGCGATGTGCGCGTTCGCGACGCCGATCGCTTTGCCTACGAGCTGGCCGGCGGCGACTGGGTCAGCGGCGCGGTCATGAGTTTCAGCAAGCCGCAACCCACGCCGCTGACACCGCCGCGACGCGAAAGCCGTGCGCTGAACGAGGCCGCGGAGGTCGCGACCCGCGCCAGGACCTAGGCCGCGACCTTCACGCCAACCCGCGCGATTTCACCGCGTTTTACGAGCGTCCGCGACATCGCCCGTGGTACCAAATGCGTCTGGCTCCGGCACGGGAGAACGGCCATGCGCGTGAAGTACGTCCTGTGTGTTTCCACCAACGCCGGCACCATCGGCCCGAACAACCGCCATACCGGATTCTTTTTCCCGGAGATCGCACATCCCTTCGAGGTGCTCGATCAGGCCGGCATCGCGATGGAGTTCGCATCGCCCAAGGGCGGCAAGCCACCGCAGGACGGTTTCGACGAAAAGGATGCCGTGCAGGTCGCGTTCTCCAACAGCGCAGCGTACCGGCGACTGGCCCACAGCCGGCCGCTTCGCGACGTGGACGTGCTCGACTACGACGCGATCTTCTTTCCCGGCGGGCTGGGGCCGCTGGTGGACATCGCGACCGACCCGGAGGTGAAGAAGGCGGTCATGCGCGCCTGGAACGGCGGGAAGATCGTGTCGGCCGTGTGCCACGGGCCGGTCGCCTTCCTCGGCGCCACGCTCGACGACGGCACGCCGCTCGTTCGCGGGCGCAAGCTGACATCGTTCTCCACCGCCGAGGAAGACGGCTACGCCCGCGCCGACGTGCCGTTCGATCTGGAAGGCGCGCTGCGCGAGGCGGGCGCCGAACATTCCTCTGCCCCGCCGTGGCAGCCCAAGCTGGTCGTCGACGGCCGATTGATCACGGGCCAGAACCCGGCCTCCGGCACGCTGGTGGGCGAAGCGCTCGTGGACGCGTTGAAGCGCGCGTGAGCATGCCGCGCCCGCCCGGGCCTGCGCCCGGACGGACGGCATCGTGTGGCACACGGTGAGAAGGAGACGCAGCCGTGCCGTGCTCCAGTCTGTTCGAACCGATCCGAATCGGCGGGCTGGAGCTCGCCAACCGGCTCGCCGTCGGGCCGATGCACCAGTTCTCCGCCGAGAACGGCTGCATGAGCGATTGGCACCTCATCCACCTGGGGCATCTGGCGTTTTCCGGCGCGGGCGTGCTGATCATCGAAACCACGGCGGTGCTGCCGGAGGGACGCACGACACCCGCCGACGTCGGGCTGTGGAACGATCAGACGCAATCGGCGCTGTGCCTGACGATCGAGAGCATCCGCCGCTGGTGCGACGTGCCGATCGCGGTCGAACTCGGCCACGCCGGGCGACGCGGCTCCACCGAAGTGCCGTGGCTCGGTGGCGGACCCATCGCCCCTGGCACGGGACGGGACTGGCGCACGGTCGCGCCGTCCGCACTGCCCTTCCAGAGCGGACAGACGCCGCCGCGGGCGCTGGATCGCCTCGATCTCCAGCGCATCCGCGAAGGCTTCGCCAACGCGGCCGCGCGTGCGTCGCGGGCGGGCATCGATGCGATCCAGCTCCACGCCGGCGACGGACAGCTGCTGCATCAGTTCCTGTCGCCGCGATCCAATCGGCGCGACGATGCCTACGGCGGCAGCCTGCACAACCGCATGCGGTTTCCATTGGAGGTGTTCGAAGCCGTGCGCAATGCGCTGCCGGCCCGGTGCCCGGTGACGGTGCGGATTCCCGCCTACGACGGCGCGGGAAACGGTTGGTCGATCGAGCAGGCCGTCGTCCTGGCACAAGCGCTGGAAGCACGCGGTTGCGATGGCTTCCAGGTCTGCACCGGGGGCCTGCTCGCGCAACCGGCGCCCACGCGTGCGCGTGAAATGGCGGCGGTGCGGCGGGTGAAGCGCTCCATCGACACGCCGGTGATCCTCGCCGTCGCCGAGCCCGACTTCGAGCGCGTGGAAGCCCTGGTCACGGACGGTCATGCCGACGTGGTCGCGCTGACCCGCACCCTCGTCGAATCCCCGCGCTGGCCCTGGCACGCCGCGCGATCCCTGCATGGCGCGGTCGCCCGGCCGATTCAGTACCGGTACCTCGCCGGCTGATGCCCCGGGACCGCGCCCAGCGCGCCTCGGGCGCGCGCGGCGCCAAGCGCCTAGAATGCGCGCTCCGTTATCGCCCAAGGCATCCCCACATGGCGCTCAAGGCGACCGTGGTCAAGGCCGAGCTTCAGCTCAGTGACCTGGACCGGCACCATTACGCAACCTATCCCCTCACCCTCGCCCAGCACCCGTCGGAGACCGACCAGCGGCTGATGGTGCGGGTGGTCGCCTACGCGCTGTTCGCCAGCGAACGCCTGGAATTCGGCAAGGGCCTGAGCACCGACGACGAACCCGATCTCTGGCGCCGCGATTACACCGGCGACATCGAGCTGTGGATCGACCTCGGCCAGCCTGACGACTCGCGTATCCGCAAGGCCTGCGGTCGCGCGCGCCAGGTCGTCGTGGTCAATTACGGCGGCCGCGCCGCCGACCTGTGGTGGGACAAGAACGCCGCCGTGTTGACGCGCCTGGGCAACCTCACCGTGATCGACATCGATGCGGCGGCCGTGGACGCCCTGGCCGCGATGATCGAACGCAGCATGCGCCTCAACGCCATCATCCAGGACGGCGAGTTGCAGGTGATGGGCGACACCGGCACGGTCGCATTGCGTCCGCGCACGCGCATGGCGCCGGCCGCACAGGCAGCCTGATCGCACAGGTTCGGCATGAGCGGGCATTTCGACGTACTGATCGTGGGTGGCGGCGCCGCGGGACTGATGTGCGCGTTGACCGCCGGTCGGCGCGGCAAGCGCGTGCTCGTGGTCGAACACGCCAACCGCGTCGGCAAGAAGATCCTCATGTCCGGCGGCGGTCGCTGCAATTTCACCAACACCGGCGCCACGCCCGCCAACTACCTCTCGGCCAACCCGCATTTCTGCAAGTCGGCGCTGGCGCGCTACACGCCGTGGCACTTCATCGAGATGGTCGAGCGCCACGGCATCGCCTATCACGAAAAGGAACTGGGCCAGCTGTTCTGCGATGTCTCGTCCAAGCTCATCGTGAAGATGCTGCTGGACGAATGCGCCGATGCCGGCGTGCGCGTGGAGACCAGTTGCAGCATCGAGCGCGTCAGCCACGGCGACAGCGAGGAAGCCCGCTTCCGCCTGCACACCAGCCACGGTGCGTTTTCCGCGCCATCGCTGGTGGTGGCCAGCGGCGGGCTGTCGATCCCGAGCATGGGCGCGACCGGCTTCGGCTACGAACTGGCGCGCCGCTTCGGCCACGCCGTGCTGCCCACGCGCGCGGGGCTCGTCCCGCTCACGCTCAGCGGCAAGCATCAGGAACGCCTGGCCGATCTGAGCGGCGTCGCGCTGCCGGTCACCGCGCACTGCAACGGCGCGAGTTTCAGCAATTACATGCTGATCACGCACCGCGGCGTCAGCGGCCCGTCGATCCTGCAGATCTCCTCGTTCTGGCAGCCCGGTGACGATCTGCGCCTGGACCTGTTGCCCGGCCAGGATGCACTGGAAGCGTTGCAGCAATGGCAGCGTGAACGGCCGTCCGCGGAGCTCAAGACCGTGCTCGGCGACGTCATGCCCAAGCGCTTCGCTCAGCGACTGTGCGAACACTGGCTGCCCAATCGGCCGATGAAGCAGTACAACGCGCCGCAGCTGCGCGAGATCGCGCAGGTGTTGAGCGACTGGTCGCTGGTGGCCAGCGGCACCGAAGGCTACCGCACCGCCGAAGTGACCCTGGGCGGTGTCGATACCGATGAAGTGTCATCGAGCACCATGCAATCCAGGCGTGTGCCGGGGCTGTATTTCATCGGCGAAGTCATCGACGTCACCGGCTGGCTCGGCGGTTACAACTTCCAGTGGGCCTGGGCTTCGGGGCACGCCGCCGGTAACGCGGTGTAGCGTCCCCGGCCTGTTCTCGCGAACTGAGCAGCCAATGACGAAGCAGCCCTTCTCCGATTCACGGGAGAAGGAGCCGGCAGGCAGATGCGGGCCAACGCGCAGGCTTGCTCGAATGGATCAGCACGCCCTCCCCTCACCGCAAGCGGGAGAGGCGCGTCATTTGGGGAACAACAGCGTGAAGGTGAAACGCAGGCCCCACTCCGGCCCGCCCGGCGGTTGGTCAAGGTAAGCGCGCACGCCTCCCTGGTAGCTGACGCGCTGGTTCCCGATCTTCGAGACCTTGCTGTAGAACACGTTGAGCGGCACGGTCCATTGCTCCGCTTCCCAATCGTAGGTCGACTCGAAGCTGGCGCCGAGCGTGCGCCCCTGCCCCATGCCGCGACTGACGAACGGCTGCAGGAAGGTGGAATTGATGTCGGCACGGTCGCTGCCGCCGGCGACATCGACGATGTGGTTGACCAGCGCGCCGTACGTCCACGCGCCTTCCTGCTTGAGCACAACGAAGGTCGGGCCCAAGCCCCACGTATCGGCGCCCAGGTCGTCGCTGCCGGTGGGAATCAGCATCGCAGGACCCACGCCCCACGTCAGGCCGGATGCGCCGGGTTTCTTCGGCGAAAAGAAGAAGCTCTGCGTGATGTCGCCGATGCCGGTCTGGTTGTCGCCGGGGATGGCATCGCGCTGGTGGATCACCGGCAGGATCGTGCGCGAGATGACGTTCCAGTGCTCGGAGATCGAGAATGGCGCCACCGGCTGTATGTTCATCAGATGGCGTTGCCCGTCCTCGCCGAACGTCTCGTCGTAGTTGTACTGGAACGGCACGCTGATCAGTGCCGCCACGGGATTGGACAGCGCCTTGGCCAGTTCGTCGGCGTCATGCTGCTGCGCCGACGCGGCGGCGGACGGCAGAAAAACCAGGCACGCAGCGAGCATCCGCGCGGATATGCGGGCGCGCGTGTTGGATTCGAAGGAATGGTCGCGCTGCGTTGCTCTCGATCCCATCACAGCGCCCCAGGCAATGCGTCGTGGGCGCAGGCTGAGGGCGGGCCGGTGAGCGCGCGGTGAAATGCAGGCAAGGCCGGCCGGCGCCATGGTGGGAGACGGCACCATGACGTCCGGACCGGCCGCCGCTTGTTCAGATCGGCATGGCCGACCTGTGTGCACCGCGATCAGCGCAGGTCTTCGACCTGATCGATCCACTTGCCGTAGCCGGCCGCTTCCATCTCCTCGCGCGGAATGAAGCGCAGCGACGCCGAGTTGATGCAGTAGCGCAGGCCGCCGCGATCGCGCGGGCCGTCGGGGAAGACGTGGCCGAGATGGCTGTCGCCATGCGAGGAACGCACTTCCGTACGAATCATGCCGTGCGAGGTGTCGCGCAGTTCGCTGATGCTGGAGTCATCGATCGGCTTGGTGAAGCTCGGCCACCCGCAGCCGGATTCGTACTTCGCCGACGAAGCGAACAGCGGTTCGCCGGACACGATGTCGACGTAGATGCCCGGACGTTCGTTGTGGAGGTATTCGCCGGTGCCGGGGCGCTCGGTGGCGCCTTCCTGGGTGACGCGATACTGCTCCGGGGTCAGCCGTGCGACGGCTTCGGGGGTCTTGCGATAGTCGCTCATGGGGGCTCCTTTAGGCGGGCCTGATCGAACTCGGCCTGTTCAAGATGGGGGCATCGGAAAGGACTCCAATGCCCCCTGTTTCAATGCCGGATTCAAAGGGTCGCCGCGTCGTGCCGGGCGGCGGCGGCGCGCATGTCCGGGATCACGCGGTCGGCGACGAACCCGAACACGTCCTCGTAGGCGTCCTTCACGATGTCA
This sequence comes from Lysobacter sp. FW306-1B-D06B, assembly GCF_038446665.1. Lineage (NCBI taxonomy): Bacteria > Pseudomonadati > Pseudomonadota > Gammaproteobacteria > Lysobacterales > Lysobacteraceae > Lysobacter > Lysobacter sp. FW306-1B-D06B. The sequence continues at coordinate 2,906,442 of NZ_CP151802.1, forward strand.
TGCCTTGCGGCGGCATCCGTGCCCGCCACGAAGCCGGGGCTGAAGCGGATCACCCGCCCGGTGACGCGTGCGCCGACGATCTCCAGCCCCGCGAATTCCTCGGCGTCCTCGCGGCGCGCGAACACCAGCACCTCGCGCCCCGCGACGTCTTGCAGCCGGAACTCACGCGCCGCGAACGACAGCTCCTCGCCTTGCGTGATGAAGTGCCACGGCGCGAAGCTGGTCAGCGACTGCGAGAGGAACCAGCGCAGTGCATTGGGCCAGGCCGGATCGACCTTCGCACGCTGCGCACGCATCACCGCGATTCCTGCGCCGGGATCGGCGTCAACACCGGGCCGTCGCCTTCGTTGAGGATCCACACCAGCAGCTTCGCCGGTTGCGTGTCGCTGGCGTTGCGCGAGACGAGGTGGTCGATCCCCGGCGTTTCGTACCAGGATTCGCCGGCGCGATAGGTGACTTGCGGCTCGCCTTCCAGCTGCGAGACCACGGCGCCTTCCAGCACGTAGGCGACCACCGAACCGCCATGCACGTGCGGGATGGAGCGCTGGCCCGGGGCGTATTCGACGGTGAAGAACAACAGGTTCTTCCCCGGCGCGTCGGACAGTGCGCGCTGCTGCAGCATGCCGATCTTCTCGGCGCCGTCGCCCTCGCCGGGGCCGTGGGCGAAGGCCGCGGGCGCGGCCCCCAGGAGGGATGCCAGCAGCAACGCGCCGGACAGGATGCGGGTGTTCATGCGCTTCACCTCACATCGCCGAAACGGAGCGGAAGCCGACCGCAAGGCGGTTCCAGCCGTTGATGGCGTTGATGGCCACCGTCAGGTTGACGCGCTCGCGCTCGTCGAACTGGCTGCTGACCCATTCGTAGTCGGCGTCCGGCACGTGCGTGTCGGCAATGCGCGTGAGCGACTCGGTCCAGGCGAGCGCGGCGCGCTCCTTGTCGGTGAAGAACGGCGACTCGCGCCACACCGCGACGGCGTGCATGCGACGCTCGCTCTCGCCGTGCTTGCGTGCATCGCTGCTGTGCAGGTCGACGCAGTAGGCGCAGCCGTTGATCTGCGAAGCGCGCAGCTTCACCAGTTCGAGCAGGGACGGCTCCAGGCCGAGCTTGTTGACGGCCGCCTCCAGGGCAATCATGGCTTTGGCGGCGTCGGGGGATGCTTTGTAGAAGTCGAGACGGGCTTTCATGGAACAGGTTCCGTGTGGTTGGGGAGTGAGGCCATCCTAGGGAGGCAGTGCGCACTCGCAGGGCGCCAATTCCGGGAATCTTCGGAGACCACCTCCACCGCCGTTTGTATCGAAACGTAACGAAGGCGCCGCACGCGACATCGCGTTACACGACCGCCCCTGCGACGACACACCGCGGACACGCCAACCGCGCGAAGTAGCACCTGCCGCGCTTCGCCCGATACCCGATGGCGGCGCCGCATCCCACCGTCATTGGAGTGTCCTCATGTCCCGAATCAATACGCGTCACCCCGCCGGCATGCTCGGCGTCGCACTCGCCGGCCTGGTGCTGAGCGGTTCCGCCTTCGCAGTCCAACCGCTTTCGCAGGGCTACATGCTCGCCGCCGCGCACGCCGGCGCCGAGGGCAAGTGCGGTGAGGGCAAATGCGGTGAAGGAAAGTGCGGTGAAGGAAAGTGCGGGACCCACGCGAAGGCCACCGCCAAGGCCGCCGAGGGCAAGTGCGGCGAAGGCCAGTGCGGCGACGCACGGTTCGCCTCGGCCGACACCGACAAGGACCACCTCGTCTCGCGCGCCGAGTTCGTGGCGGTGGTGCCGGGCGGCGAAGCGATCTTCGCGACGAAGGACCCCAACGGCGACGGCTTCATCTCCGAGAAGGAGGCCTACCAGAACGTGAAGCAGGCCTACGACGCCAACGGCAAGCCGATGCCGCGCGGCCTGTTCGCCGGCATCAAGGACTGACCGCTTCCCGCGCCCCTTCCCCTTCCCTCCCTCCCGTTCCCGGGGAGGGGGCGCACCTTCCTTCGCGTCGATGGCCGATAATCGCGGCCGACATGGAACTGCACGTCGTCATCGAAGGCACGCGTGGACTGGCCGAGCAGATCTATCGCCAGCTGCGCGATGGCATCCGCACCGGGCGCCTCGCGGCCGGACAGCAATTGCCGCCCTCGCGCCTGCTTGCCGACCAACTCGGCGTATCGCGCAAGACCGTGGCGCAGGCGTACGCGAAGTTGACGCTCGACCGCTTGATCGTCACGCAGGTGGGCGCCGGCACCTTCGTCGCATCGCGCCTTCCGCCGTCCTCGCGTCCGCTGGTCCAGGACGACCTGGCGGGACGCGTCGTGGCGCGGCAATGGCAGGACATCCGCACGCCGCTGCGCCATCCCGTGCCCGAGGCGCGGCTGCGCTACGAGTTCATCGCCGGCGCATCGTCGCGACGCCTGTTCCCCGAAGCGGAATGGCGCCAGTGCGCACTCCATGCACTGCGCCGCACCGCCACGCTGCGTGGCTTCTACGCCGAGCCCGAAGGCCTTCCCGAACTTCGCGACGCGGTCGCACGCCACATCGGTTTCAGCCGTGGCGTGTCGTGTCGTCCTGAAGACCTGGTGATCACCAGCGGCGCGCAGCAGGCTCTGGATCTCATCGCACGCGTGCTGATCGAGCCCGGCAGCATCGTCGCGATGGAAGAACCCGGCTATCCACTGGCCCGCATGCTGCTGGAAGCCCAGCGCGCCTGCGTGGTGCCCGTGCCCGTGGACGCCGAGGGCCTGTGCGTGGACCGAATCCCCGACGGGACGCGGCTGATCTACACCACGCCCACGCACCAGTTCCCGCTCGGCATGACGATGAGCGCGGCGCGTCGGCATGCCTTGCTCGATCGCGCGTGCGAACTCGGCGCGATCGTGGTCGAGGACGACTACGACAGCGAGTTCCGCTACGTCGGCCAGACCTTCGAGCCGTTGCAGACACTGGACCGTCAGGGGCTGGTCGCCTACATCGGCACGTTCTCGAAATCGCTGTCGCCCGAGCTGCGACTGGGCTACGCCGTCGCGCCGCCCGCCCTGCGCACGGCGCTCATCAACGCCAAGCACCTGTCCGACTGGCACACGCCCACCGTGTTGCAGTGGACGCTGGCGCGCTTCATGGCCGAAGGCCACCTGCTCAGGCACGTGCGTCGCTGCCACGAGGTCTTCAGCGAGCGTCGCGAACGCCTGCTCGCGCGCCTCACCGGCGATCTCTCGCCCTGGCTGGAACCCTTGCCCGCGATTGCCGGCTATCACCTGGCCGTCATGATCCACGCGCCCCTCACGGCGATGCAGCTGTGCCAGCTGGCGCGTCGCGTGGAAGTGGGCCTGTATCCGCTGGACGACTGCTATGCGCTGCCTGACGGCAAGCCCGGGCTGCTCATGGGATTCGGCGCGATTGAAGCGCAGGACATTGACCCTGCGCTGGACCGCGTTCGCGGGATTCTCGAACAGCTGGCCGGCTGATCCGGCCCCGATTCGTGCGTGTCGCCCAACGCCGCACCGCGCGCACGAACCCGTGCGCGCGGCAGCGGGTCCTTACTTCGCCGTAGCGGCGCGTTCGATCAGCTTCGCGACCGATTCCGGATGCGACACCATCACCACGTGCGATGCGCCCTTCACCACTTCGGTGCCCTTGGACTTGGCGCGCTCGGCCATGAACGCCAGCGACTGGGGCGGGATGTTGCGGTCCTGGTCGCCGTAGACGAACCACGACGGAATGGCCTTCCACGCCGGAGCGCCGGAGGCTTCATTGAGCGCCGCCTCGGTGATCGGGCGCTGCGTCGCGGCCATCAGCACGGCTTCCGGCTTGGGCACGTCGGCGGCGAACTGCGCGGGGAACTTGTCCTGCTGGATGTACAGGTCCGCACCGCCACCGGCGAGCTTCACCGGCGGTGCCAGCGTCGGGCCGAGCGTGCTGCCCGGGAACTTGCCGGACAGGCCCGCCGCGGTTTCGCCCGCCTCGGGCGCGAACGCGGCGACGTAGACGAGCGCCTTGACGTTGGCATGATCGCGCGCGGCTTCGCTGATGACGCTGCCACCGTAGGAGTGGCCGACCAGCACCACCGGCGTGGACAGGCTGGTCAGCAGGTCCGACACGTAGGCACCGTCGCTGGCGACACCGCGCAACGGATTGGCGACGGCGACCACGGGATAGCCGTCCTTCTGCAGGATCCGGGCGACACCGTTCCAGCTGGACGCATCGGCGAACGCACCGTGCACGAGCACGACGGTGGGCTTGGCGCCCTGTGCGAAGGCCGGAGCCACGATCGACACGGCAGTCAAGGTCAGGGCCGCGAGCAAGGTCTTCATGCAACACTCCTTCAAGGTTGGAACATCGGGGGATTCGATGGCGCGAACCGTCGCCATCAGGTGGGGAAGTCGGTGGAGAGGCTCAGCTCGCGCCATCGCTGCAATTCGTCCAGGCGCTGGCGGTCGGCTTGTTCTATGCGTGCGACCGCGTCGCTGCCCAGCGCCAGGCGCAGCGGCGGCGATGGCATCGCGGCCAGCTCGAGGATGGCCTGCGCCGCGCGCGCCGGATCGCCGGGCTGGCGACCGTCGTAAGCGCGTTGCATGCGAGCGGTGGCGCCGACCACCGCGTCGTATTCGGGACGGCCTTCGCGCAGCAAGGTCGAGGCGCCGGCAAAGTCGGTGCGGAAGCCGCCCGGCTCGACGATCGTGACGTGCACGCCGATCAGCGCCATCTCCAGCGCCAGGCTTTCGGAGAAGCCCTCCACGCCCCACTTCGCAGCCGAGTACGGCGCGCGGCCCGGTGCGCCGACGCGACCGCCGACGGAGGAGACCTGGACGATATGTCCGCTGCGCTGGGAACGCATGAGCGGGATCGCGGCGCGCGTCATGATGATCGTGCCGAACAGGTTGGTTTCGATCTGGCTGCGGAACTCCTCAAGCGAGGTGTCCTCCACCGAGTCGACATTGCCGTAACCGGCGTTGTTGACCAGCACGTCCAGCCCGCCGAATGCATCCACCGCGCATTGCACGGCGCGCTGCGCGGCCACCGGATCGGTGACATCCAGCGCGACGACGCGCACCGCATCGCCATGCGCGGCCTGCAGCGTTGCGAGCTGCGCGGGATCGCGCGCCGTCGCGACGAGGCGGTGTCCGGCGTTCAGCACGGCATCGGCGAGAGCGCGGCCGATGCCGCGCGAACTTCCCGTGATCAACCAGCGCAGACTCATCGTCCAGTCCTCCCGGGGTGACGATCAGAGACGATCGGAATCGATGACCGCCTGCGCGAAGGCGTGCGGATCTTCCTGCGGCAGGTTGTGGCCGATGCCGCCGCTGATCAGCCGATGCTGGTACGGCCCGGTGAAGCGCTTGGCATACGCCTCCGGCGGCGGATGCGGGGCGCCGTTCGCATCGCCTTCCATCGTGATCGTGGGCACGTTGATGGACGGCAGTTGCGCCAGGCGCGCCTCCAGCGCGTCGTAGCGCGCCTCGCCCTCGGCCAGGCCGAGGCGCCAGCGGTAGTTGTGGATCACGATATCGACGTGGTCGGCATTCTCGAACGCCACCGCACTGCGATCGAACGTCGCATCGTCGAAGTTCCACTTCGGCGACGCCAGCTTCCAGATCAGGCGGGCGAAATCGTGGCGGTTCTTGTCATAGCCCGCGCGACCGCGATCGGTGGCGAAGTAGAACTGATACCACCACTGCAGCTCCGCCTCGGGCGCCAGCGGCGCCTGCGCGGCCTGCTGGCTGCTGATGAGGTAGCCGCTCACCGCGACGAGCGACTTCACGCGCTCGGGCCAGAGCGCGGCGACGATGTCGGCCGAGCGCGCACCCCAGTCGTAGCCGGCGACGATCGCCTTGTCGATGCGCAGCGCGTCCATCAATGCGATGACATCCTGGGCGAGCGCCGCGGGTTGTCCGTTGCGCAGCGTGTCGGGCGAAAGGAAGCGCGTGGTCCCGTAGCCGCGAAGGTGCGGCACGATCACGCGGTAACCCTTCGCCGCGAGCAGCGGCGCGACATCGACATAGCTGTGGATGTCGTACGGCCAGCCGTGCAGCAGGATCACCGGCGGACCGTCGGCCGGCCCGGCCTGCGCGTAACCGATGTCGAGCACGCCGGCGCGCACCTGCTTCAGCGGCCCGAAGGATGCGTGGGTCGCGCGCCTGGTGGCCGGGCTTTGCGCGGCGGCGGGTGTCGCGGCCCGTGCGCTGCCGATCAGGCCCAGCGACGCCGCGGTGACGCCAGCGGCGGCGGTGCCGATGAGCAGGCGGCGCACGGGGTCGATCCCGGCGGCTTCGATCTTGTCCATGGTCGATCTCCGTTATCGAGCAACAGTGGCGATGCGGCTGCCTGCGAGGGCGTGGTTCGCGTCCCTCGGAAGCGCGGTGCAAGCATGTCCGGCGCATGTATCCGGGATGTGTTCGGCAACCCCGGTCTTCGTATCGAAGTGTGGCGGCCGCTGCCATGGAACCAGCCTGCGCGTCCTGCGGCGATAACACGTTGGTATGCCCACATACCAATGGATGACCCGCGCGCGCGTCCGAGCGCCGCGCGGATCGCGTCAGGGATGATGCGTGAGCCGTTCCGGAACGGGCCTGGTGCGCTCCAGGCCGAAGGTCGTGTAGATCCAGACGAATGCGAAGAAGCCGAAATAGACCGCGACCATCGCGCGCCCGATCCAGTTTTCGATCGCGTTGATGTCGGCGCCCGCATCGGCGACGCGTTCGATCATCGTCGTCACGGCGCCCGCGCCGATGAAGCCGAGCACCACGAAGGCCGTCGCGAATGCGCCCAGCGCGATCCGATAGCCCAGGCCGCGATAGCGGATGGACTTCACCTTGCCGCGATCCAGCCACGGCAGCAGGAACAGCACGGCGAGCGCCGAGAACATCACGACGACGCCGCTGAGCTTGTGCGGGATCACGCGCAACATCGCGTAGAACGGCGTGAAGTACCACACCGGCTTGATGTGCTCCGGCGTCACCAGCGAGTTGGCTTCGGTGAAGTTGTCGTGTTCCAGGAAGATGCCGCCCACCGTGGGCGCGAAGAAGATGATGAACGCCGCCAGCAGCAGGAAGGCGACCGTGCTGAGCAGGTCCTCCACCGAGTAGTACGGGTGGAACGGAGTGCCGTCCACGGGATGTCCGTCGGGGCCGAGGTTGTCGAAGATCTCCACCCCGTCCGGGTTGTTGGAACCCATCTCGTGCAGCGCCAGGATGTGCACGGTGACCAGGAGCAGCAGGATCAGCGGCAAAGCGATGACGTGCAGCGAGAAGAAGCGGTACAGCGTCGCATCGCCCGGCAGATAGTCACCCATGATCCATTCGGTCAGGCCGTTGCCGATGACCGGGATCGCGCCGAACAGCGAGATGATCACCTTCGCGCCCCAGAACGACATCTGGCCCCACGGCAGCACGTAGCCCAGGAAGGCCTCGGCCATCAGCACCAGGTAGATCAGCATGCCCAGGATCCACACCAGCTCGCGTGGCTTCTTGAACGAGCCGTACAGGAGCGCGCGGAACATGTGCAGGTAGATGACGACGAAGAACAGCGACGCGCCGGTGGAGTGCATGTAGCGGATCAGCCAGCCCCACTCCACGTCGCGCATGATGTATTCCACCGACGAGAACGCTTCGGCCGCCGACGGCTTGAAGTGCATCGCCAGGAAGATGCCGGTCACGAGCTGGTTCACCAGCACCACCGAGGCGAGCGCGCCGAAGAGGTACCAGATGTTGAAGTTCTTCGGCGCGTAGTACGTGGCGGTGTGCGCGGAGACGAACGACAGCCACGGCAGGCGGTCCTCGACCCAGGCCAGCACGCGGTTCTTCGGGTATACGCGGACGATCTTTATCGCCATGACGGGCCTCCCGTGCCGACCGGAGACGGCGTTGCGGTGTCCGGCGCGAGTGCGACGGCATGCTCGATGCCCTGCCTGAACATCTTCGCGTAAGGGCAGATGCGCTCGGTGTTGCGGATGAGTTCGGCGGCGACGCTGCGCTCGATCCCGGGCAGGTTCACCGCGACTTCCGCCGAGAGCAGGAACAGGCCGTCGACCGGATCGCGCGAGAAAGTGACGGCCGCTTCCACGCTGGCACCGGCCAACGACAGCCCGGCGCGCATCGCCAGCAGGGTCATCGCGCCGTGGAAGCACGCCGCGTAGGCGGCGGCCAGCAGTTGCTCCGGATTGCAGCCTCCGCCCTGCCCGCCCAACGCCAGCGGCAGGCGCAGGTCCAGATCCAGTGCACCGTCGTCGGATCGCGCCATGCCCGAGGCGCGTCCATGCGCGGCTTCGCCTCCGGTGACGCACACCCTGCCCGTGTAGAGCGGATGGACGTCATCGCCGTAGTACTTGTCCAGCAGGCGCGGCGACGGTGGCTTGAGCGTGCTCATGGCGATCCCCGACAAATCCTTGTGGTGCCACCGGCGTCCGGCCCGGTCGCCATGCCGTGTGCCGCTCGTCGTGTTCGACGAGCGACGGTGCCGCGATGGGCGCGAGCCCGACATCGCGTTACTCGCGCGGTGCGTACCGCGCGAACTCCGACTGGCGCAGCCAGCCTTCGAAACCAATCTCGCCCTGCCACGCCGTGCCCAACGGCACGAGCGTGTCGTCCTGCAATTGCGCACCGAAGTACAGCGCGCTTGGGTCGCCGACGACTTCGCGCGGATCCTGGGTGATGCGAAGGAAACGCTGGGCCAGTTCCGCCAGCGACGTGCGCTCCGGTCCGGCGATGTCCGCCGTGCCGTTCAACGGCGCCTGCTGCGCGTGGCTCGCGACGGCATCGGCTACGTTCTCCGCAGCGATGGGCTGTACCAGCGCGGTGGGCATGTGCACCGAACCGTCCTTGTCGCCGGACTGGATGATGCCCGGCAGGAACTCGTAGAACTGCGTGGAATGGATGATGGTGTAAGGGATGCCCGACTCGCGGATCAGGCGCTCCTGCGCGAGCTTGCCGCGGAAGTAGTCGCTGCTGGCGAGGCGATCGGTGCCCACCACCGACAGCGCGATGTGATGGCCCACGCCCGCCTTCTTTTCCGCGCCGAGCACCTTCTGGCCGGCCGCTTCGAAGAACTCGCGCACGGCATCGCCCACGAACACCGGCGAGTTCGCCAGGTCCACGACGACCTGCGTCCCCGCCATCGCTTCGTCCAGGCCTTCTCCGGTCAGGATGTTGACCCCGGTGGACGGCGCGGCGACGACGACTTCATGCCCGGCCTTGCGCAGGCGCTCGACCACCTTGCTGCCGATGAGGCCGGTTCCACCAATGACGACGATTTTCATGTTCGACCTCCGTGAACGAATGAGCGGCCGCCGCATGCAAGCGCGGCGACACGAATGACTGTCGGGCTGATGCTAGGAAGCGCGCCGGCGCGGCAGTAGCCCTGTGGGTGGACGCACGTTGTTGCCCGCCACGCATCAATCGCGGGCGCTCACGCGGCCTCGTCGATGCGCTCCAGGCGCGCGGCGCCAACCTGCGTGGTTTGCCAGTGCGCGATGACGTCCAGGTCCAGGGCGCGGATCTGCGCGGTCATTAAGTCGATGAACGCGCGGATGCGCTTGGGTTGCTGGCGCCGGCTCAGGTAGCACAGGTAGTGGCCGCGGTCGTCGGGCGCGAACGGGTCCAGGCACGTCACCAGCGCGCCGCTGCGCAGCGCGTCGCAGACCTGGTAAGCCGGGAGCTGGACGATGCCGTGGCCGTCGAGTGCGGCCTGCAGCGCGAGTTCGGGGTCGTTGAACACCAGTTCGGCCGGTGGCCGCACGTTGCGCGCACGGCCTTCCACGCGGAAATCCCAGCTCTGCAGCCGGCCGTTGGCGAGTCGCTGGTTGATGCACGCATGTGCGGGTAGTTCATCCACCGTCGAAGGCAACCCGTGCGCCTGCACGTAAGCCGGCGAAGCGCACGTCAGCATCTGCATCGGCACCAGTTGCTTGGCGATCACCTGGCTGTCTTCCAGCGCACCGTCGCGGAACGCGACGTCGATGCGATCGCCCGCCAGATCGAGCGGGCGATCGTCGAGCAGCAACTCCACCGACACGCCCGGATACGCCGCGCGGAAGCCGTTGAGCAGCGGCGCGATGACCTTTCGACCGAAGCCGTGCGGGGCGCTGACGCGCAACTCGCCGCGCGGCGGGCCTTCGCGCAGGTCGCGCATTTCTTCCAGCGCCTGCAGGATGCGCTCCACGCCGGGGCGGCAACTCTCGTAGAACAGCTCGCCTTCGCGCGTGAGCGAGGTGGAACGCGTGGTGCGCAGGAACAATCGCGCACCGAGCTGGCCTTCGAGCTTCTGCACGCTGCGGCTGACCGCCGAGCGGCCGATGCCGAGCCGGTCGGCCGCGCGCGCGAAACTGCCCTCCGTGGCGACGGCGATGAAGGCGACCACGCCGGCATAGCTGGCGGAGAAGCTGGCGCTCAGCACGTCGTGACCTTCGGTGGACTGGGGAATCGTCGCCAGGTTCATGGCGTCCTCGCTGGGTTTGCGATGGAGCGGGCGTGCTCGCGCGCACATGCGCGGGCCAGTTCCACCTGTTGGCGGCATGCCGGTGGCGGCAGGCCGAGGAGAGCGGAGATGTCGTCGTAGCTGGCGCCGAAGACCTCGTGCAGCATGAATGCGGCACGGGCACTGGGCGGCAGTGCGTCGAGCACGATGAGGAATTCCGCCCACACCCGCTCCGACGGCGTGGGCAGCGCAGGGTCCCGGCTGGGAGTGTTTTCGGCGTCCATATCCAGTAGACGGCCCAGGACGGCGGTTTGTGACGTGTCGGCATTGGTGCCCTCGGCGCAACACGATGCGTCCGTCGCGACGCCTTCCGGCGCCTGCATCGCGCGCCTAGCCTTGCAGCGAGCCTGGCGCGGTGCGCCGGGCGTCCCATCTGCTTGCCAGGAGCGCGCCATGCACCTGCGTCATCTGCTGCTTCCCCTTGTCCTGCTTCCGATCGGCGCGACCAGCGCCGCCGGCCCCGCTGCACCGGAGCCCATCGTCACGCCCGTGATGACCAAGGCGCTGCCGGAATATCCGGGCAAGGAAGTGCTCATCCTCAAGGTCCAGTACCCGCCGGGCGGCGCCGACCCGGTGCATCGCCACGACGCGCACGGCTTCGTCTACGTCGTCGACGGCTCCATCGTCATGGGCGTGGAGGGCGGCAAGGAGGTCACGCTCAAGCCGGGCGAGGCCTTCCACGAAGGCCCGCAGGATCTCCATACCGTCGGCCGCAACGCGAGCAGCACGGAGCCGGCGACGTTCGTGGTATTCCTGCTCAAGGACGCGGGCAAACCGCCGGTGCTGCCGCCGAAGTAACTGCGCACGGCGGTCCATGAGCGCGGCCGCCGCGCGTGCCAGACTGCGGCTTCCTCTTCCGCTTCGAGTGGGATGGAAGACGCTACCGCTACCTTCGGGCGATTGCGGCCTCGCATGCTGGGCGCGGCGTATCGCATGCTCGGCTCGTTGAGCGAGGCCGAGGACGTCGTGCAGGACGTCTGGCTGCGCTGGCACGACGCCAATCCGGCGCGCATCGAGAACGCCGAAGCCTGGCTGATCGCCGCGACCACGCGCCGTGCCATCGACCGCCTGCGCCTGGCGCGCAACGAGCGCGAGCACTATGTGGGCATCTGGTTGCCCGAGCCCGTGCTCACCGACGGCCCTTCCACGCCCGAGCAAGTGCAGGAAGCCTCCAGCGATCTGTCGATCGCCTTCCTCACCGTGCTCGAACGCCTTGCGCCCGACGCGCGCGCGGCGTTCCTGCTGCACGAAGTGTTCGAGGCGGACTACGCGCAGATCGCCGACATCCTGGGAAAGACCGAAGCGACGTGCCGCAAGATCGTGCAACGCGCGAAGGAGCACCTTCGCGAGGACCGCCCGCGCTACGTAGTCTCCGACCAGGCACACCAGCGGCTCATGCGCCGCTTCCTGGAAGCGGTGTCCAGCGGCGACTTCGCGGCGATGAAGACCCTGATGGCCGAGTCGGCGGTGCTCGTCGGCGACGGTGGCGGCGTCGTCACCAGCTTCCCCAAGCCCATGGTCGGCGGCGACCGCATCGCCGCGCTGCTGTACGCGGCGCGCCTGCGCTTCAAGGACGAGCTGCACATCCGCGGGGCCATCATCAACGGCCGCATGGCCCTGCTGCGCTACATACACGACGAACTGGAATCCGTGCAGTCCTACGAGACGGACGGCGAACGCATCGTGCGCGTGTACGTGCAGCGAAATCCCGAAAAGCTCAGGCGTGTGGCGCGGCGGGAGGTGATGGCGATGAGTTGAAGGCCGGGAATGGGGATTCGGGATTGGGGATTCGTAAAAGCCTAGTGTGATGTCCCGGAGTGCTGCTCTTGCAAATCCCGAATCCCGAATCCCGAATCTCAATCCCTCACTCATCAAACGGCGCACCCATCAGCGCATCCACGCTCGAGCCCGGATCGTAGCCCGGCACGAAACGCAGGCCGAAGTCGCGTGCAAAGTTGTCGTAGGTCGTTTCCGGACGCGTTCGCGCGATGCGGCAGACGTCGTCGGTGAAGCGCTGCTTCATCTGCAGGCGCGGGAACGCTTCGAGGATGTTCGCCATCACGTCGGTGGGAATCGCGTCAAAACCCCACCCGCCCCAGTCCAGGCCGACACCGACGACGCCCAGCGCCACTTCGCTTTCCTTGTGCAGGCAGATCGAAGGCGTCGAGTTCAGCGCCACGCCGTCCCAGACGAGCTGGCAGCGGTGTTCGTCCAGGCCTTGTGCGCGCGCGAACGTGCGCGCCGCGTTGGCGCCTTCCACTTCGAAACGCAGTGGCCCCTGGAACGCCTCCGCCAGGCCCAGGTCGTGTAGCAACGTCACCACGGCGAGCACTTCCGGATCGTGCGCCGTGCCGTCCTTCCCGGCCATGGCCGCCGCGAACAGCCACGACCGCATGACGTGGTTGAACAGATAAGGCTCGCAGTGCGCGCGTGCGTATTCGATCGCGCGCGACACCAGCGGCGTGTCCGGCACTTCCACGCCGGCCAGCATGCGCGTGGGGAGCGCGCGCCCGGACGGGGCGACGGCCTGCGTGGCGTTGGCGGTGGTCTGGTTCATCTGCATGCCCTCGGGCCGGTTCGTACGCCGATCCTCGTGCGCGGCGCGCCCACGCGGTATCACCGGCGACGGCCACACCGTGTTTCCCGGCGCACACCAATGCGCAACGGCAAGTGCATTGGTGCCCGGCACGCAACGCGGTGGTCCCGTGCGTGCGTCTACCGGACCGCGGTCGCAGTTCCTACTGTTGGCGCATCGTGCCGACGCGGTCGGCGCACCCCTACGGAGCAGCACAAATGGACGACCTCAGCGGAAAGATCGCGCTCGTGACGGGCGGCGGCAGCGGCATCGGCCTGGCCTCGGCGAAGATGTTCGCCGATCAGGGCGCGCAGGTGATCATCACCGGGCGCCGAATGGACGTGGTCGATCAGGCGCTGGAACACATCGGGCGCGGCGCGATCGGCATCATCGGCGACGTCGCGGATGTCTCGCACCACGAGACCATCGCGCACGAGTTGATGCGCAGCTTCGGCGGCCTGGACATCTACATGGCCAACGCCGGCGTCAACACCATCAACCACTCCTCGCAGGTGAGCGAGGCCGAGTACGAAGCGCAGTTCGCCGTGAACACGCGCGGCGTGTTCTTCGGCGTGCAGAAGCTGGCGCCGGTGATGCGTAACGGTGGCTCGGTGATCATCACCGGCTCCATCGCCAGCGATCGCTACATGGAAGGCCACGCGGTGTACGCGGGCTCCAAGGCGGCGATCCTCGCGTTCGCGCGATGCTGGGCCGTGGAGCTCAAGGCGCGGCGCATCCGCGTCAACGTGATCAGTCCGGGTCCGGTGGACACGCCGATCCTCGACAAGCTGGGGCTGCCGCCGGAAGCCCGTGCGCTGCTGGAGAAGAACGTGTCCGAGGCGATTCCACTGGGACGCCTGGGCACGCCGGACGAACTCGGCAACGCGGCGCTGTTCCTGGCATCGGATGCCAGCAGCTTCATCACCGGCATCAACCTGCGCGTGGACGGCGGCATGTCGCTGCTGTGATCCACCGCGTGCGTTCGCGCGATGGCACGCGCGGCGCTTTCGCACGGAATCCCTTCCATGAGCACGCCCGTTCGCGACCATCCGCTCCCCTCCCCCACTGCGCCGAAGGCGTTCGACGCGCGCGAAAGCGTCGACCCTTTGCGCCGCAGGTTGCTCGCGGCGGGCGTGCTCTCCCCTGTCCTGGCGGCGCTTTCAGCAAGCGCTTTCGCCGCCGTCACGCGACGTCCCGCTCCCCCATCACCGAGGAACACCGACATGAAATCCATCACCACCACCGATGGCACGCAGATCTTCTACAAGGACTGGGGCACGGGCCAGCCCATCGTGTTTCATCACGGTTGGCCGCTGTCCGGCGACGACTGGGACGCGCAGATGCTGTTCTTCCTCGCCCAGGGCTATCGCGTGATCGCGCACGATCGTCGCGGCCACGGTCGCTCGACGCAGACTGCGAGCGGCAACGACATGGACACGTATGCCGCCGATGTCGCCGCGCTCGTCAAACACCTCGACCTGCGCGATGCGATCCACATCGGCCACTCCACTGGCGGCGGCGAAGCGGCGCGCTACGTCGCACAGCACGGCGCGGGGCGCGTGGCGAAGCTGGTGCTGATCGGCGCGGTGCCGCCGTTGCTGCTCAAGACGGACGCCAACCCGGGCGGCACGCCGAAGGACGTCTTCGACGGACTGCGCAAGGGGCTGGCGGCCAATCGCGCCGGCTTCTACTGGGATTTTCCGGTTCCCTTCTACGGTTACAACCGCGCGGGCGCGCCGCTGTCGGAGCCGGTGCGCCAGAACTGGTGGCGCCAGGCCATGATGGGCGGCGCGAAGGCGCAGTACGACTGCATCGCGGCGTTCTCCGAAACCGACTTCACCGACGACCTCAAGCGCATCGACGTGCCCACGCTGGTGATGCACGGCGACGATGACCAGATCGTGCCCATCGCCGACTCCGCGCTGCTCACGGCCAAGCTGCTGAAGAACGCCACGCTGAAGGTCTACAAGGGCTATCCGCACGGCATGTGCACCACGCATGGCGACGTGATCAATCCCGATCTGCTCGCGTTCGTCCGCGGCTGATCGCGTCTGCGCGGACCATCGCATCGGCCTGGATGCCGGGGGCGCTCTGTTCCGGAGCGCCCCCGCAGCCATGTTCAGCCACGTCAAAACGCAAAAGTAGTAGCGTCGTTCGTCCGGTAGCCGCGTGCTGGAGGCGCCATGTACGACGTACCCGTAACCGACAGCCAGCGTGCGTTCCTCGAGGACCTCGGACGCACCGCACGGGCGCATCTTTCCCACCTCGATTGGGACGAGGTCGAACCGCATCTCAGGCTGGGCTGGTATTCCAGCGTGCTGTCCAACGATCTGGATTGGGGACGCGTGGAAGCGATCGCGCACGAGAGCTGGGCCCGCGATCCGTTCTGATCAGCGCCCCCATCGACGCGTGCCTCATGCGTAGTGCGCAGTGATCAGCGCAAGCGCCACGTAGCGCCCTGTCTTCGCGATCGCGACCAGCACCACGAACACGCGCAACGGTTCGCGCATCGCGCCCGCGGCCAGCGTCAGCGGATCGCCGATGATCGGCATCCAGCTCAGCAGCAACGACCACTTGCCATAGCGCGCGTACCACGCCTGCGCGCGCGCCATCGCGGCCGGCTTCACGGGGAACCAGCGCCGGTCGCTGAAGCGCACCAGCTCGCGACCCAGGAACCAGTTGACGGTCGATCCCAGTACGTTGCCGACGCTGGCCGCGAGCACGAGCGCCCACGGCGCATAGCCGGCCAGTTGCAGGCCCACCAGCGCGCCTTCCGATTGCGCCGGCAGCAGCGTGGCGGCGACGAAGGCGATGAAGAACAACCCCAGATAGGCCATCGCGTGGATTGTAGAGGCCCCCCGTTGAGCCCCGGGGGCGGCGGGCATACGCTATGTACCGCGCTATATATCGATGCCATCCCGAGGAGCAAGCCCATGCGTGCCTGGATCCATCGCGTCCTCCTGCTGCTCGCGCTCGCCGTTGCGGGCCCCGCCCTGGCCGAGGAGCCGGTCCGCGTGTTCGCCGCGGCCAGCCTGACCAATGCCCTCAACGACATCGGCCTGGAATGGCGGAAGGCCGGGCATCCCAAGCCCAGCCTGGCCTATGCCGCATCCTCGGCGCTCGCCAAGCAGATCGAAGCCGGCGCCCCGGCGGACGTGTTCGCCTCCGCCGACCTGACGTGGATGGACTATCTGGACAAGCGCGGGAAGCTCCAGGCGGGCACGCGCCGCAACCTGCTCGGCAACACGCTGGTGATGATCGTGCCGCAGGGCCGTGCGTTCCCGGTGCAAGTCCGGCGCGGCTTCGACCTGGCCGGCGCTTTCGAAGGCAGGCTCTGCACCGGCGAGCCCGGCGTCGTTCCGGCCGGTATCTATGCGCGCGAAGCGATGCAGAACCTGGGCTGGTGGGACGCGATGAAGAACCGCATCGTCGGCACCGACGACGTGCGCACGGCGCTGGCCTTCGTCGAGCGCGGCGAGTGCCCGCTCGGCATCGTGTACGCCACCGATGCGAAGATCAGCCGGAAGGTCGACGTGCTCGCTTCCTTCCCGCCCGGCAGCCACAAGCCCATCGTCTATCCCTTCGCCGCCGTGGAAGGCGCGCGGCCGCAGGCGCAGGCGTTCCTGCGCTTCGTGCAGACCTCGCCGCAGGCCGCCGCGATCTTCGCCAAGTACGGCTTCACCCGGCTCAAGCCCTGATGGCGATGTGGCTCACGCCCGAGGAGTGGGACGCACTGGCGCTGTCGGCCAAGGTCGCGCTGTGCGCGACGGCCGCCTGCCTGCCGTTCGGCATCGCGCTGAGCTGGCTGCTGGAGCGGCGGCAGTTCCCGGGCAAGGTGTGGATCGACACGCTGGTGCAGTTGCCGATGGTGCTGCCGCCGGTCGTCCCGGGGTATCTGCTGCTGTTGCTGCTGGGCACGCAGGGGCCGCTGGGCGGCTGGTTGAAGGAGACGTTCGGCATCGTGATCGCCTTCACCTGGAAGGGCGCGGTGATCGCCTCGGCGGTGATGGCGTTTCCGTTGATGGTGCAGCCGATCCGGCTCGCGATCCGCCTGATCGATCCGCGCCTGGAGAAGGCCGCCGCCACCCTCGGCGCGAAACCGTGGGACACCTTCTTCACCGTGACCTTGCCGCTGTCGGTGCCGGGCCTGATCGCCGGCTGCATCCTGTGCTTCTCGCGCAGCCTGGGCGAGTTCGGCGCGACGATGGCCTTCGTCGGCAACATCCCCGGCGAGACGCGCACGCTGCCGCTGGCGATCTACAGCCTCACCCACCTCCCCGACGGCGAAGCGGCGGCCTTGCGACTGTCGCTGCTGTCCATCGCGCTGGCCGTGGCCGCGCTGCTGGTGAGCCGCTGGATCAGCCTGCGTGCGGAGCGACGCCTGGGCTTTCTCGATCGGGGCCCGCATGCTGAGCTTTGATCTGAACTTCGCACGCGGTGGGTTCGTCTTGAACGCCGCCGCCCGAGTCGGCGCAGGCGTCACCGGTGTGTACGGGCCGTCGGGCTCGGGCAAGAGCACCCTGCTGGCGCTGCTCGCCGGATTGCTCACGCCCACGCGCGGGCAGGTGCGGCTGGGCGAACGCGTGCTGGTGGACACCGCCGCGCGGCGCGTGCTGCCGCCGTGGGAACGCCATGTCGGCCTGGTCTTCCAGGACGGCCAGTTGTTCCCGCATCTCACCGTGCGGCAGAACCTGTTGTACGGATTCGCGCGCATTCCGCAGGCCGGCCGCAATTTCGATCTGGCCGGCGTGGCCGGGTTGCTGGAACTGACCCCGCTGCTCGACCGCCGCCCCACTCTGCTCTCCGGCGGCGAACGCCAGCGCGTCGCGCTCGGCCGTGCGTTGCTGTATTCGCCGCAACTGCTCTTGCTCGACGAACCGCTGTCCTCGCTCGACGACCGCCTCAAGCAGCAGATCCTGCCCTTCCTCAAGCGCATCAAGGACGAGACACGCATTCCGATGCTGTACGTCACCCACGCGCACAGCGAGCTGGACTACCTCGCCGATCGCGCCTACGGCATGGAGCGCGGAACGCTCCTGGCGCAAGTCACGGACTGACGGCGAGGATCACGCTCGACGCCTTGAACAGCGCCGTCGCCGGCACGCCTTCGGCCAGCTTCAACTGCTCGGCCGAGGCATTGGTGACGATGGCGGCGATGGCGTTGCCGCCGGCCACTTCGATCACCACTTCGGTGTTCACCGCGCCCGGAATCACGCGCGTGACCGTACCCGGCAACTGATTGCGCGTGGACAGCCGCACGCCATCCAGATCGGTGCCGACGATGACGCTGGACGCCTTCACCAGCGCGATCGCCTGGCCGCCTTCGGCCAGGCCCATGCGCTGCGCGCTTTCGTGCGTGACGATCGCGACGATCCGGCCCCCGCCGGACAACTCCAGCTCGACTTCGTCGTTCACCGCGCCCGTGGCGATGCGCACGATGCGGCCGGACAGGTGGTTGCGGGCGCTGGTCTGCATGTCGAACCTCGCAAGGATGTTCAGATCGTGGAGGTCCAGGCCGGGGCGGGCATGGGCGATGCGTGCGTTGAGGCTTTCGATGAAGCGCGCGTTCTCGGCCTCGACCTCGCGCCAGGTGGCGACGAGCCGCTCGCCGTCGGGCGTCAGGCGCGTTCCGCCGCCGCCCTTGCCGCCGACCACGCGCTCCACCAGCGGCTTGTCGGCGAGGTTGTTCATGGCTTCGATCGCATCCCACGCCGCCTTGTAGCTCAGGCCGACATGACGCGCCGCGGCGGCGATGGACGCCTCGCTGCCGATGGCCGACAACAGCGCCATCCAGCGCTGGCTGCCGAAGGTGCCGTGCCGTGCTTCGACGGTGAGCGAACTGAGGATGCGCATCCGAGGGTCGCGGGACTGAACGCGGCCACTGTACCGCAGCGTTCCGGCCCGGCGCGGGAGCCTCCATCACGCCTGCTGACGTACGATCGGCACCCGGAGCACGTTCACTCCCCAGGGACCTCGATGGACACACCGGTTTCGCCCGCCGCTGCGATCATCACGCCGGAACTCGATCGGCGCCCCGCACGCCCTCCGGACCACCTGGCCGAGAGCCGCGCGCTGGTGGCGTTGATGAAGGCGCTCAAGGCGCCCGATGCGAGCATCCTGCACGAATTGGCCGAAACCGCGCTGCGCCTGTGCCATGCGGGGTCGGCCGGCATCAGCCTGGCCAGCGAGCACGAGGGGCCGCACATGGCCCGCTGGCGTGCCTGCGCCGGCCGGTGGTCGCCCTTCCTGCGCGACACCATCCCGCGCGGCATCACGCCCGACCCCGCCGCGCCGCTGCTCATCCGTCATCCCGAACTTCACGCCGATGACGCGCGCGAAGGCGCGCCCGCGCTGCACGAGGCGCTGCTCGTGCCATTCGAGGTGGCCGGCCAGAGGATCGGCACGGTGTGGGTGGTCCACCACGAACCGGCGCACGCGTTCGACCGCGAGGACGTCCGCCTGCTGCAGGACCTGGGCGATGTCGCCGCGCTGGCGTTCCAGGCCATCGAGCAACAACAGCAATTGCGCGACGCGCTCGACCGCCAGATCGCCGGCTCGCACCTGCTCCAATCCGTCAGCGTCGGCCTGATCTCCGAGGACGACATCGGCCCGCTCTACGCGCAGATCCTCGAAGCGGCGATGACGATCATGCGCGCGCAGTTCGCAAGCCTGCAGCGCGTGGATCGCAACGGCGAACTGCAACTGCTCGCCTCCTCCGGATTCCATCCCGAATCGGCCCGCTACTGGCAGGTCATCACCATGGAGTCAGCCAGCAGCTGCGCACAGACGCTGCGCGAACGCGACCGCTTCTTCATCGCCGATGCCGAGGAAGCCGCCGAGCTCGTCGGTGCCGGCAACCTGGCCGAATACCGCCGCTCCGGCATCCGCGCGATGCAGTCCACACCGCTGATCTCGCGCAAGGGCAAGCTCGTCGGCGTCATTTCCACGCACTGGCGCGAACCTTATGCGCTGGTGGACAGCGACCTGCGCCTGTTCGACGTGCTCGCGCGCGAGACCGCCGACCTGATCGAGCGCACCAACGCCGAAGCCGCGTTGCGCGAGGCCGACCGACGCAAGGACGAGTTCCTCGCCGTGCTAGGCCACGAACTGCGCAATCCGCTGGCGCCGTTGAGCACCGGCATCGAACTGCTGCAACGCGCCGGCCGCGACCCCGCGCTGACCGACAGCATCCACGCCATGATGAAGCGGCAGCTCGTGCACCTCACCCGGCTGGTGGACGACCTGCTCGACCTGTCGCGCATCACCACCGGCAAGATCGAACTGCGGCGCGAACCGATCGACCTGCGCGTGGTGATCGAGGCGGCCGTCGAACTGACGCGTCCGCTGATGGAGCAGCGCGGGCACTGCCTAACTGTGGAGCACCACGACACGTTGCTGCCGGTGCACGGCGATCTGGAGCGGCTTACGCAGGTCGTCGCGAACCTGCTCGGCAACGCCGCCAAGTACATGGAATCCGGCGGTCGCATCACCCTGCGCTCGGCGGCCGAGGGCGAACAGGCCGTGCTGCGCGTGAGCGACACCGGCTTCGGCATTCCCGCCGATCGCATCGACGAAGTGTTCGAGATGTTCTCGCAGGTGCCCGAGCATCGCGAACGCCGCGGCGGCGGCGGACTCGGTATCGGACTGGCGCTCTCGCGCCGACTGGTCGAACTGCACGGCGGCACGTTGAAGGCGACAAGCCCCGGGGCCGGACATGGAAGCGAGTTCGTCGTGCGATTGCCGCTGGGCATCGTCGCGCCGTCGGCGAAGCGCGACGCCGGCATCCGCAAGGCCGCCGCCGCGCCGCGCCGTGTGCTGATCGTGGACGACAACGTCGATGCGGCACTCAGCCTGCAGGCGGCACTGGAACTGGACGGCCACGTGGTGGACGTCGCCCACGACGGGCCCAGTTCGCTCGGCCTGCTCGAACACGGCGAGCCGGAGGTGCTGTTGCTGGACATCGGCCTGCCGCTGATGGACGGCTACCAGCTCGCGCGACGCATCCGCGAGCGCCCCGGCGGCGACGGTCTGCTGCTGGTGGCGATCACCGGCTGGGGCCAGGCCGGCGATCGCGAACGCGCCCGGCAAGCCGGGTTCGACGTGCACATGACCAAGCCGATCAGCCTGGACGTGTTGTCCGCCACGCTGGAGCGCGGCAAGCCGGTGTGAACCGCGAACAAAGGGGGCGTGCATGAAGCTGCTGGTCGTCGGATCCACCGGGTTGGTCGGGCGTCATGCGTTGACGCTCGCGTTGGCGCATCCGCAGATCGAAACCGTCGTCGCGCCAGTGCGGCGCCCGTTGCCCGCGCATCCCCGGCTGCTCTCGCCTGTCGTGGATTCCGATGCCCTGCCCGCCGATGCGCCGTGGTGGCACGTCGATGCCGTCGTCTGCGCACTGGGCACGACGATGCGCATCGCGGGATCGGAAGCCGCGTTCCGTCGCGTGGACCATGACTATCCGCTTGCGGTCGCCCGCCTGGCGCGCGCGCACGGCGCAACGACCTACGCGCTGAATTCCGCGCTCGGCGCCGATACGGGTTCGCGCGTGTTCTACAGCCGCGTGAAGGGCGAAGTCGAACACGACCTCGCCGCGATGGGCTTCGATTCGCTCACCTTCGTCCGCCCCGGCCTCATCGGCGGCGATCGCGAAGAGTTCCGCGCCGGCGAGCGCGCCGCGATGGTCGTGTTGCGTGCGCTGCATCCGGTGCTGCCCAAGCGCTGGCGCATCAATCCCGCCGAACGCATCGCGCAAGCGCTGATCGACGCCGCCGTGCATGCGCGACCCGGGACGCACGTCGTTTCCTCCCAGGCGCTGGTCTGAGCGTCCGCATCACCGCGCCCTAACCCGCCCGGCGCAAGACTTCGAGCACGCGCGCCATCGAACGCGACGGCTTCGGAGATCCCGCATGAAGATCCTCATGGTGCTCACCTCGCACGACACGCTGGGCGACACCGGCGTCAAGACCGGCTTCTGGCTGGAGGAGTTCGCGGCGCCCTACTACGTCTTCACCGATGCCGGCGTGGAAGTGACGGTCGCGTCACCGAAAGGCGGGCAACCGCCGATCGACCCCAAGAGCGACGACCCCGCCAACCAGACGCCCGCGCAGGATCGTTTCAAGGCCGATGCGAAAGCGCAGGCCGTGCTCGCGAACACGCGACGGCTGGATTCGGTGTCTGCGGGCGATTACGACGCGGTGTTCTATCCCGGCGGCCACGGTCCGTTGTGGGACCTGGCGGAAGATCCCGTGTCGATCAAACTGATCGAATCGTTTTACGACGCGGGCAAACCCGTCGCCGCCGTCTGCCACGCGCCCGCCGTGCTGCGCCACGTGAAGCACGACGGCGCGCCTCTGGTGAAGGGCAAGCGCGTTACCGGTTTCACCAACTCCGAAGAAGAAGCGGTGAAGCTGACGAAGGTCGTGCCCTTCCTGGTCGAGGACGAACTCAAGCGCCTGGGCGGAAAGTACGAGAAGGCCGGCGACTGGCAGAGCTTCGCCATCACCGATGGTCGATTGATCACCGGGCAGAACCCCGCATCGTCGGAAGCGACGGCGAAGGCGCTGCTGGGGCTGCTGCGCTGAGCGGCTTTGCGTGCGGCAGCGAATGCGTCATCCCCGCCTTCGCGAGGATGACAGCGCAAGAGAACATCGGTGTCCGAACCTTGGGGGCCGAACTGACAGTGGCGAAAGAAGAAGGGCGGCTTTCGCCGCCCTTCTCCGTTGCTCAGATCGTTCGCACCGATCAGAAGCGGACCGACAGACGCGCCGTGGCCTGGTGGTCGCGGGCTTCGTCCGCGAACTGGCCTTCGTAGCCCAGCTCCAGCTGCGTAACCGGGTTCAGCCACGCCGATACGCCGAGCTCGGCCACGGCAGCATCCTCCGCCAGCGGCGCACCGGCGACGCTGAAGTCGCCACCGCTGGACCAGCTCATGCGACTCGTCGAGACCACATCGTCCGACACGTGACGCCAGCCCAGACCGCCGCGCAGATCGAACCAGCCGGCGCCGGTGCCGCGACTGGTCAGCGAGAGTGCACCACGCAGGCCGAGGGTGGACACGTCGAGCGTCGTCTCCTCGTCGGCCACATGCAGCGCGAGGCTGCCGCCGGTTTCGGAGAACGCATCGCTTTCGGTGGTGACGCGCGCGTACTGCAGGTACGGCTCCAGCGATCCGCGTTCGCCGTCGATCGTGTAACCGCCTTCGACGAACACCTGGTTCGTGGTCGCGTCGTAATCGGCGACCAGACGCTGGTTCATGCCCGGCAGTGCGACGGTGCGCTGGCTGTCGATCGCGTGCTGCGCCAGGCCCACGCCGCCGCGCACGGCGAATGCGCCCCAGCCGCCGTCGACGTACAGGCCCACATGCAAGGTGTCGGCATCGCCCTTGGATGCGCGCGCGACGACGTTCGCGTCGGTGCGCTCGCTTCCGGCCATCACACCGAGCTGCCAGCCGTCCTCGAAACGGTGATCGGCGCCGATCAGCAGGCCGCTGCCGTTGTAGTCCACCGACGCGGCGTTGCCGTCGCCGTCGAGCGAACCGCCCGCGACGAGCGCATGCGCCCACACCGCGCTGCCCGGTTCGGCGGCTTCCGCCAGCGGCGAATGGCCGGCACGCATGCGGTCGAACGCGGCCTCGCGCAGGCGCCTGGCGTCATCGGCCAGCACCGTGCGCGCGCTCGCGTGGAACTCGCCGTCCAGCTGTTCGAAGGCCGCCGCGGTTGCGCCCAGGTCCAGGCCCATCAGGCTGGATTGCAGGCGCGAGGCATCGCCCGTCGTGCGGATGCCCGCCGTCACGCGCGTCGCGTCGATGGCACCACCGACCGCGGCGGTGTTGCCGGTCGACATCGCGGCGGCGTACGAGTTCGGCGTCACCGCCAGCACGACCGAGTTGGCCTCGTAGCGCACGTCGAAACGCGCGTTCGCCGGCAGGCCCGACAGCGGCTGGACCAGTCCCGTGTAGGAACCGTCCACGCCGCCCTGCGCCTGCACGATGGCGAAGGTATCGCCCACGTTCGGCGTGAAGGCATTGGTGGCCGCACCGGTGATGCCGCGCAGGCGCGGCTCCAGCGTGCCGGCGGCGGTGTAGACGCTGTTCGCGCCCACCAGCCACAGCGTGTCGAAGTGGCCCGCGCCGTTGCCGGCGGTGCGGCCGTCGACGTCGGCCACGAACGTGCTGCCGGCGTGCTGGAGCACGTTGCCCGTCACCACCAGCGTGCCCGGCGAGTTGCCCGGCGAGAGCACGCCCCTGACGTCCATCGCGCCTTCGACGCGACCCGAACCGCTGGCCGTGCCGTCCGCGTACACCCACACGTTGCCGGTGAAGGTGCTGTTGAAGCCCAAATCGCCCTGCTCGATGCACGCGCCGATGGCGTTGGCGCCGACGCCGCGCATGTCCAGGCGGCCCGCGCCGGACTTGATCAGGCACGCACTGCCGTCCACGGTGCCGGTCAGCGTGGTCGTCGCCGCACCGCGCGTTTCGAAGCGCGCGTTCTGGCCGGTGACGTGCACGTTCTGGGTGACGTTCATGCCGGTCAGCGCGGTGAAGTTGCCGTCCTGGCCGATGTAGATGTCGCCGCCGATCGCGCCGGCCGCTTCCTGCGAGGTCACGGCGATGGAGCCGCCCTGCACCTGCATCAGCACCTGGCTGTTGTGGCCCGACAGCGTCAGCACGCCGCCGCCCAGCTTCTGCACGATGCCCGAGCCGCCGATGTCGCCGGACACCACGACATCGAAGCCGTTGGTGTCGAACACCGCCGAGCGCGTGTTGTCGACGAAGATCTCGTGCGAGATCGTCATCGCATCCAGCGTGCGCAGCGTGGTGTTGTCGGCGATGGTGACGACGCTGCCGTCGCGGCCGAGCGCCGCATCGGAGGCGAACTCCAGCGTGCCGCCCTTGACGTTGATGCCGTCCTGCGTGTTCTGGCCCTTCAGCGTGAGCGTGCCGTCGCCGACCTTGTTGAGGACGCCATTGCCCGACAGGTCGCCGTTGAGGACGACGTCGTGGCCGGCCGTGTCGACGATGGATTTCGTCGAGGTGAGTGCGAAGTCGTTGTCGCTGGTGAAGCCGTCGGTGGTGCGCAGCGTGGCTTCGCCGATGCTGACCGTCCCGTGGCCCAGGTTGGCGTCGCTGGAGACTTGCAACGTGCCGCCGTTCACGACGAGGCCGCCGGTGAAGGCGTTGTCGCCGCTGAGCGTCTGCGTGCCGCCTTCGATGGCGAGTCCGCCGTCGCCGGCGATGTCGCCGCTGAATTCGCCGCGCGCATCCGTCAGCACCAGCACGTTGCCGCCCAGTTCGACGTTGCCGCCGCCCGTGAGCGACTGGACATCGATGTCGCCCGATGCGCCGCCGATGTCCAGCGTGCCTTCGGCCACGACATCCGACCCGGCGATGCAGCCCTGCCCGGCGAGCGACAGCGTGGCGCCGCGATCGATCAGGGTCGCGCCGGTGTAGGTGTTGCAGCCGCTGAAGGTCTGCGTGCCGCCGGCGATGTTCACGCCACCCTGACCGTCGATGACGCCGCCGAAGTCGCCATGCGCGTCCGTGAGCAGCAGGCCGTTGCCGCCCAGGTCGACCGTGCCGTTGCCGGTGAGCGACTTCACGTGCGCGTCGCCGTCGCCGCCGCCGAGGTCGAAGTGGCCCTGCGCCACGACGTCGCTGTTGGCGATGCTGCCTTCGCCCGTCAATGCGAGCGTCGCGCCGCTGGAGATGGTGGTGGTGCCGCCGTAGGTGTTCTCGCCGCTCAGCGTTTGCGTGCCGCCGTCGATGGCCAGGCCGCCGGCGCCGCCGATGCTGCCGCCGAAGTCGCCGTTCGCATCGGCCAGTACCAGCGTGTTGCCGCCCAGACCGACCGTGCCGTCGCCGGTGAGCGACTGCGCGCCGACATCGCCATCGGCCTGTGCGATGTCGAAGGTGCCGTCCGCGATGACATCGGAGTTGGCGACGCAGCCCTGCCCCGCGACCGCCAGTGTGGAGCCGGCGTGGATCACGGTATTGCCGCTGTAGGTGTTGCAGCCGCTGAGCGTCTGCGTGCCGCCTTCGATGGTGACGCCGCCGGTGCCGTCGATGGTACCGGCGAAGTCGCCGGTCGCGTCGGTCACGACCAGGCCGTTGTCGCCGAGCGCGACTTCGCCCGTCGCGCCGCCGGTGAGCGACTTCACGTTGACGGCGTCGTTGGAACCTTCGATGTCGAACGTGCCGTTGTTCACCACGTCCGAGGCGGCGATGCTGCCTTCGCCCGTCAACGCCAGCGTCGCGCCGTCGTCGATGGTGGTCGTGCCGGTGTAGGTGTTCTCGCCGGTCAGCGTGACGGAGCCGCCGTTGCCGGAATTGGTGATCGTCAGCTCGCCGGGCGTGCCGCCGTCGACGTCGGAGATCACGCCGCCGAATGTCGCGTCATGGCCGTTCTGGTCGATCGTGCCGCCGTCGCCGTCGATGGTGAAGTCCAGGTCGACATCCGCGCCGTCGGTGTCGACCACCAGCGTGCCGCCTTCGAACGCGCCGTCGCTGGCGCCGTCCAGGTCGTCGGTGCCGGTCGTGGTGTCGATGACGGCCGTGGTCGGCAGGCCCGGCGTGGTCGGCGCGCCGCTGCCGGGGTTGGGCGCGATGGGACCGAAGGGCACGCCGTGGTCGAACGTCAGGCCGGGCTGCTGATCGATGAGCAGGACCGGGCTGTTGACCTCGTCGTCGAGGTTGAACGTCAGGAAGCCCAGGCGATAGGTGCCCGACACGCTCACCGAATAGGTGGCGATCTGCCAGCCCGTCGCGCCGTAGCTGCCGGTGGAATAGCTGCCGGTGCCCAGGTTGGTGGCGCCCAGCAGCGCGAACTGTGCGTTCTGGTTGTTCACCACGCCCAGCGCGAAAGGATCATCCACGTTCACCAGCGAGGTGAACGAACCGTCGTTGTACGGCTCGTAGTCGGTGGAGACGTACTGCCAGGCCATCGTGAACGCATCGCCGGCTTCCAGGACCAGATCCTGGTAGAGCCAGGCCGCATTGGTGAGCGAGGCCGCGCCCATCATCGACTGCACGTTGCTCTGGCTCTGCGCGGTCAGGCCCAGCGCGCTCAGGCCCGCGCCGACGTTGCCCGCCTGGCCTGCCTGCAGGGACGCCATGTAGTTCTGGTACGGCGTCACCGTCCACAGGTGCGGGCCCGGTGCGGGGCCGACCTGGGAATCGAAATCGGTCATGCCGGTGACGACCGAAGCGCCCACGCCGGTCGATCCGTAGGAACCCGACGACTGCGATCCGGTGCCGCCGCCCGCGGTCCAGCCGCTCAGCGTGCCGTCCTCGAAGCTTGCGTTCTGGATGTCCACCGCAGCGAAGGCGGCCGTGGGCGAGAGCAGCAATGCCGCCAGCAGAGCCGCGCACATGCGCGTCATGGCCGGTGCGTCGTGCGTGGCGGCGGAACGAGCGCCCTTCACACGACCGCGGACAAGCTCGGAAGCGACAACCCACTGGTTGAGCGCACGGTTCCAGACAACGCGAAAAACGTGATTCATTCGGATGCGGCTCCCCACCGCAGGACAGGACGAAGAACGAACGAGCAGGCGCCGGCGCACACCGCGGGCCGGCAACGACGGACGTTGCGGACGCGTTGGTGCAATGGGCATGCCGGCGCGGAACCCGCGCTGCAGGCGGTTCCGGCGTGGAGGTCCCCGCTCGCCCTCGTTAACGTCATCGATCCGATTTACTTGATCGCGTTCACACTTTTTCATTCCGAAACCGCTCATTCGGCAAAGTTCGGGCCGCGAGGCGCGATTGAGCGGGTCGCGGTGAGGGAACCAGGCGGCCCGCCGCTTTGTATCGCCGTGTATCCACCGCCCGACGGGCCACCTTTCCCGACAAAACGCCCGCAATCGCGACACGAGCGCGATACCGCCCGGCCTCGAAATGGCGCCACCGGAAAACACCGCCGCCTTCGAGGAAACCCCGATGTCCACCGTCTCCGCTGCATCCCCTGCGCCCCTGCTGTCCCGCGTCGACGGCGTCGGCGCGTGGCTCGCCCCGCTCGGTCTGCGCGTGCTGCTGGCGTGGGAGTTCTTCGAGGCCGGCCGCGAGAAGTTGCAGGGCGAGAACTGGTTCGCCGAGCTGGCCGACAAGTTTCCGCTGCCGTTCTCGCTGCTGGGCGCCAACGTCAACTGGACGCTGGCGACGTGGACGGAGCTGCTGGGCAGCATCGCGCTGCTGATCGGCCTAGGCACGCGCTACGCGGCGGCGACGCTGTTCGTGGTGACGGTCGTTGCGATCCATGCCGTGCACTGGCCGTCGGAGTGGTCGAGCCTCGCCGAGCTCTGGCAGGGCTACGCGATCAGCAATGACGGCTACGGCAACTACAAGCTCCCGCTGATCTACCTGGCGATGTTGCTGCCGCTGATGTTCGGCGGCGCCGGACGCCTGAGCGTGGATCACCTCATCGCTTCGCGCCGCGCATCCACCGCCGCCGCGACGCCCGACACGCTGGCCTGGGGCGTGGTGCTGTTCGCCATCGGCACGACCGTCTCGCTGCTGCTGCCGTGGGCCGGTGCCGCGCTCGCCGTTTCCGGCGTCGCCCTGATGGCCTGGCCGCGCCGCCGCAGGACCGCGTCGGAACTGCTGGCCGCGGCCTGATCGCCCTTTTCGATGTTCCCGCGCCATGCACGGCGCAACCCCCGCACGGCCCCCGTGCACACCTGGAGACTCACCATGTCACGCAACACCACCCGCAACACCGCCGGCATGATCGGCATCGCCCTCGCCGGCCTGGTCCTGGGCAATTCCGCCTTCGCGATGCAGCCCCTCGCGCAGGGCTACATGCTCGCCGCCAGCCACGCCGCGGGCGAAGGCAAGTGCGGTGAAGGCAAGTGCGGCAGCACGCAGGCCAAGCCGGCCAAGGGCGCCGCGTCGAAGGCCGCCGAAGGCAAGTGCGGCGAAGGCCAGTGCGGCGACGCACGCTTCAACAAGACCGACGCCAATGACGACGGCCTCGTCTCCAAGGCCGAGTACCTGAAGGCCGTGCCGACCGGCGAAGGCTGGGCCGACAAGGACGCCAACGCCGACGGCTTCATCTCCGAGCGCGAAGCCTACGACTACACGAAGGCGCGCTTCGAAGCCAACGGCAAGAAGGTCCCGATCGGCCGCTTCGCCGCCTTCCCGGAATAACCCCGTCCCGCCGCGCCCCGCGATGCCATCGCGGGGCCCTCATCGAGTCCACGCCATGACGCAACTCCCTTCCGCTTCCGCCGGCCTCGGCCTGCGCCGCAGCCTGATTCCAGAGCTGCTGGCGATGGACGACGGCGCCGTGGACTTCCTCGAACTGGCGCCGGAAAACTGGATCGGCGTCGGCGGCCGCTCCGGCGAACAGCTCGCGCAGTTGTCGGCGCGGCTCCCGTTGAGCGCGCACGGGCTGTCGCTCTCGCTCGGCGGCACCGAACCGCTGGACATGAAGCTGCTGCTGGGCACGCGCGAGTTGCTGGAACGCCACGGCATCGCGCTCTACAGCGAGCACCTGAGCTACGCCTCCGACGACGGCCATCTCTACGACCTGATGCCGATTCCGTTCACCGATGAAGCCGTGCGTCACGTTGCCGCGCGCATCCGCGTGGTGCAGGACGTGCTGGGGCGCCGCATCGCGGTGGAGAACGTCTCCTACTACGCCGCGCCGTACCAGGCGCTGGCCGAGATCGATTTCGTCCGCGCCGTGCTCGACGAGGCCGACTGCGACCTGCTGCTGGACGTGAACAACCTCTACGTGAACTCGATCAACCACGGCTACGACGCGCAGGCGTTCCTTGCGCGGCTGCCGGGCGAGCGCATCGCCTCGTACCACATCGCCGGCCATTTCGACGAAGACATCGACCTCAAGGTCGACACGCACGGCGCGCCGGTGAAGGCCGACGTGTGGGACCTGCTGGCCGACGCGTACCGCCGCTTCGGCGTGCGTCCGACGCTGCTGGAACGCGACTTCAACTTCCCGCCGCTGTCCGAACTGCTGACCGAAACCAACCGCATCCGCACGATGCAGGCCGCCTACGCCGACCGTGCGCGCCTGCTGGAGCTGGCCCATGCATGAGCTTCGCCAGCAGCAGTACACGCTTGCGCGTCACCTGCGCGACCCGTCCGCGCACCCGCCGCCGCCCGGCCTGGAGCCGCGCCGGGTGAAGGTGTACGCGGAACTGTTCTTCAACTCGATCGAGGGCTTGCTCTCCGGCGGCTTCCCGGTGATCCGCCAGACGCTCGGCACGACCGCGTGGAAGGCGCTGGTGCGCGAGTTCTATGCGAACCATCGCAGCCGCACGCCGTTGTTCCCGCAGGTCGCGGGCGAGTTCGTCGATTACCTGGACGAGCGTGCGGATGACACGACGCTGCCGCCGTGGCTGCCGGAGCTGGCGCATTACGAGTGGATCGAGCAACTGCTGCTCACGCACGACGCGTCGCATCCGCTCGACGATGCCGACATCGACCCGCTCGACGGCGTGCTGCGCCTGTCGCCACTGGCGATGCCGCTGGCCTACCGCTGGCCGGTGACGGAGATCGGCCCGGACTTCGTGCCCGACGCACCGCCGCCGGAGGCGACCACGCTGGTCGTGCATCGCGATGCCGACCACGAGGTGCGTTTCGTGCGCATCGCGCCGCTGGTCTATCACCTGCTGGTGTCGATCCAGGCGCATGCGCGCAGCGGTCGCGGGCATCTGCTGGCGCTGGCGGACGAAGCCGGCGTCGATCCCATCGAATTCCAGGCACACGCCCTGCCGGTGCTGCACGCCTTGCGTGCACAGGGCGTGGTCTTCGTTCCCCCGCAACTCCCGCACCTTCCCTCCCCCAACGCAATGGAATCCCCGTGATGAGCACTTCCCTCGAAACCGTCATCTACACCGCGCACACCCACGTCACCGGCGGCCGCAACGGCACCGGCCGTTCCAGCGACGGCGCGATCGATGTCCTGCTGAGCACGCCCGGCTCGAACAAGCCCGGCACGAACCCGGAGCAGCTGTTCGGCATCGGCTATTCGGCCTGTTTCATCGGCGCGATTGGCTTTGCCGCGAGCGAACTCAAGGTGAAGCTGCCCGAAGGCTTCGGCGTCGATGCCGACGTCTCGCTCGGCAAGATCGCCACCGGCGAGTACCAGCTCGCGGTGAAGCTCAACGTCCGCCTGCCGGGCCTGGACGAGGCAACGCGCCGCCAGCTCGTCGAGATGGCACACCGCACCTGCCCGTATTCGCGCATGACGCGCGGCGAGGTGGAGGTGGAGATCGCGACCTCGTGACAACAAAGCCCCTCTCCCGCCTGGGGGAGAGGGGTTGGGATGAGGGCCCGAAGCACCGGATGCTCCAATCGCAACGCCTGCCCTCATCCGCCTGCCGGCACCTTCTCCCGCACGCGCGAGAAGGGACGCTTCGGCCGACGCCTCTTCTTCCACTTTCGGAGGAAGATCTTCTGCACCACGGAGGTAGAACCATGTTCCGTTCCATTCTCGCCACGCTCGCGCTGGGCCTGTCGCTGTTCATCGCCGGCTGCGCGCCGGGCGCGCAGGCCGAGCCGGCACGCCCGGCACCGGCGCCGGAATTCACCGGAATCGCGCGATGGCTCAACGCACCGCCGCAGACCATGGCGGGCCTCAAGGGCAAGGTGGTGCTGGTCGAGTTCTGGACGTACTCGTGCATCAACTGCATCCACGTCCTGCCGCATGTGAAGCAGTGGCATGAGCGCTACCGCGACGACGGTCTGGTGGTGATCGGCGTGCACACGCCCGAGTACGCCGAGGAGCAGAGCACCGCCAACGTGCAGCGCGCCATCGAGCGCTTCGGCATCACCTATCCGGTGGCGCAGGACAACCTGTACAAGACCTGGGACGCCTACGGTAATCGCTTCTGGCCGGCGTTCTACCTCGTCGATCGCGACGGCCGCATCGTCCATCGCCATTACGGCGAAGGCGATTACGAGGCCACCGAAGCCCGCATCCGCCAGCTGCTGGCGGCCAAGCCGGTTGCGCACTGACGTACCACGGCACCACCCTGCGCAGTGGCACAATCACCGACATCGATGGACGCCGGCGCCCGAATGGAACACGTAGACCACATCCTCGTCGTGGATGACGACCGCGAGATCCGCCAGATGATCGCGGACTATCTGGAAAAGAACGGACTGCGCGCCACCGCCGTGGCCGACGGCCGCGAGATGCGCGCGGTGCTCGACACCCACGCGGTCGACCTGATCGTGATGGACCTGATGATGCCCGGCGAGGACGGCCTCACGCTCACGCGCAACCTGCGCGCCGGCAAGCATCGCGCGGTCCCGGTGGTGATGCTGACCGCGCGCGACGACCAGACCGATCGCATCATCGGTCTGGAGATGGGCGCGGACGACTACGTCGCCAAGCCGTTCGCGCCGCGCGAGTTGCTGGCGCGCATCAAGGCGGTGATCCGGCGCACGCGCATGCTTCCGCCGAACCTGCAGGTGACCGAGGCCGCGCGCATGCTCGCCTTCGGTCGCTGGCGCCTGGACACCACCTCGCGCCACTTGCTCGATCCCGAAGGCACGGTCGTGGCGCTGAGCGGCGCGGAGTTCCGCCTGCTGCGCGTGTTCCTCGACCATCCCAACCGCGTGCTCAGTCGCGACCAGCTGCTCAACCTGACCCAGGGCCGCGATGCCGAGCTGTTCGATCGCTCCATCGACCTGCTCGTGAGCCGCCTGCGCCAACGCCTGCTCGACGACGCGCGCGAGCAGAGTTACATCAAGACCGTGCGCAGCGAAGGCTACGTCTTCAGCATGGCGGTGACGGTCGTGGGCGAGGACGAATGAGCACCGCATCGCGCGAGGGTTCGCGCTGGCTGCCGCGCTCGATGGCCTCGCGGCTGTACCTGCTGCTGGCCGGCGGCCTGCTGATCGCGCACGGGCTTTCGTTCGGCATGCTCTTCTACGAGCGTTACGAATCGGCCACCTCGATGCTGATGACCAACCTGGAGCAGGACGTGGTCGTCGCGGTGAACCTTCTCGATCACCTGCCGCCGGAGGAACGCGCGCACTGGTTACCGATGCTGCGGCGACGCACGTTCCACTACACGCTCGATCCCGCGCAGGAAGGCACACCGCTGCCGAACGAGTCCACGCGCGAGATGGCCGGGATGATCGCCAACGCCCTGGGCCCGCGCTATCCGACACGCGCGCGCCTGGTGTCGCGCGATCCCGAACGCTTCCAGGTGCAGGTGCGCTTGAGCGACGGCAGTCCGCTGGTGATCGAAGTGCAGCCGTCGGTGATGCCGTTGGCGAAGTGGCTTCCGTACGTGCTGGCAACACAGTTGGCCTTGTTGCTGCTGTGCGCCTGGGCCGCGGTGCGCCTGGCGACGCGTCCGCTCGCGCGGCTGGCCAATGCGGCCGAAACGCTGCGCCCCGGCGGCGACGGCGCGCGCCTGCCCACCGGCGGCCCGACCGAGGTCGCGCAGGCCGTGGGCGCGTTCAATGCGATGCAGGACCGCATCGCCCGCTACATGAAGGAACGGCTGCAGATCCTGGCGTCCATTTCGCACGACCTGCAGACGCCGATCACGCGCCTGCGGCTGCGCGCCGAAGCGATGGGCGAGTCGCCCGAGCGCGAGAAGATCATCGACGACCTCGACCAGATGCAGCACCTCGTGCGCGAAGGCATCGCCTACGCACGCAGCGCGCACGGCGATGCGGAAGCGCCCGCTCGCGTGGACCTCGACGCCTTCCTCGACAGCCTGGTTTGCGATTACCTCGACACCGGACGCAACGTGAGTTTCTCGGGCCGTGTCGGCATGCCGGTGGTCACGCGACCGCAGGCGTTGCGGCGCGTGGTCGTGAACCTCGTCGACAACGCGCTCAAGTACGCCGGCGCGGCGGAAGTGGAGGTGTCCGGCAGTGACGACGGCGCGGTGATCCACGTACGCGATCGCGGGCCCGGCATTCCGGAAGCGGAGTTGTCGAAGGTGCTGGAACCGTTCTATCGATTGGAAGCTTCGCGCAATCGCGATACCGGCGGCACCGGGCTGGGGCTGGCGATCGCCACGCAACTCGCCGATGCCATCGGCGCCACGCTCACGCTGCGCAATCGCGACGGCGGCGGGCTGGAGGCGATCGTGCGTTTGCCGCGAGCTTGAGGGTCGCTTGTCCTACCCCTCTCCAGCACGCGGCGACCGAAGGGAGTGCAGAGCTGAGAGGGGCTAATGTCGGCATCAGCCAAGTCGATACGATTGCCATAGACGCACCCGGAGACGCCCGTGGACCGCATCGAGGCCATGAAGATCTTCATCGCCGCATTGGACGAAGGCAGCCTTGCAGGCGCCAGTCGGCGCACCGGGCGTTCGGCGGCGGCGGTGAGTCGCGCCGTCGCCTATCTGGAAGCGCACGTCGGCGTGCCACTGCTGCACCGGACCACGCGCTCGATCAAGCTCAGCGAGGCCGGCGAGCGTTACGCCGCCGCGTGCCGCAAGGTGCTGGCCGACCTGGAGGAAGCCGACCGCCAGGCCGCGGGCGAACGCTCCGTGCCGCGCGGCATGCTGACCATCACGTCCACCGTGTTCGCCGGTGTCGAATTGCTGCAGCCCATCGTCGATGCCTTCATCGACGAGTTCCCCACCGTCAACGTGCGCATGCACCTTCTAGAACGCCCGGTCAATCTGGTCGAAGAAGGCATGGACCTGGCGCTGCGCATCACCCATCTGGCCGATTCGACGCTCGTTGCGCACCACGTGGGCCAGGCGCGACGCGTCGTCGTCGCCTCGCCCCGTTACCTGGCGCTGCATCCGCGCATCGAGGAACCGGCGGATCTGGCCAAGCACCAGATCGTCACGACCGCGCACATGGGCCTGGACTCGTGGACGTTCCCGCCGCTGGAGGGATCGAACGTGCCGCGTGCCGTGTCGTTCGCGCCGCGCCTGGTGGTCAACAACGTGCGCGCGGCGATCGCCTCCGCCGTCGCCGGACACGGCGTCACGCGCATGCTGTCGTACCACGTCGCGCCGGAAGTCGAAGCCGACGCGTTGCGCGTCGTGCTTGCGCATGCCGAGCCCGCGCTCATCCCGGTGAGCCTGGTGTCGCCGCAGGGCCGCCTGTCGGTTCCCAAGGTGCGCGCCTTCGTCGATTTCGCCCTGCCCCGGCTGCGCGCGACCTTCGCGCGGCGCACGCTTCCCGCCTGAACCAAGCCCTGCGGCATGGGCGATTCCACCGCTGCGCGGAAGAATGTCTGCCGGAACCGGTGGATTCGCAAGCGCAAGGTGCGCTCCTAGATTGAGTGGCGTCCGGAACAGCCACATCGGCACGTCCGGCTCCCCCACTACCGGAGTCACACCATGAACACCCCCACCAAAGTCGTCGCCATCACCGGTGCCTCGCAGGGCATCGGCGCCGGTCTGGTCCAGGCCTTCCGCGATCGCGGTTACCGCGTCGTCGCCAATTCGCGCTCGATCAAGCCGTCGAACGATCCGGACATCCTCACCGTTCCCGGCGACATCGCCGACCGCGAAGTCGCGCAGCGCGTGATCGGCGAAGCCGTGGCGAAGTTCGGCCGCATCGACACCCTCGTCAACAACGCCGGCATCTTCACCGCCAAGCCGTTCACGCAGTTCACGCCACAGGATTACGCCGCCAACCTGTCCACCAACGTGGACGGCTTCTTCCACATCACCCAGGCCGCCATCGCGGAGATGGAGAAGCAGGGTTCCGGCCACGTGGTGAGCATCACCACGAGTCTGTCCGACCATGCCATCGACGGCGTGCCGTCGGTGCTGGCCTCGCTGACCAAGGGCGGCCTGAATGCGGCGACGAAGTCGTTGGCCATCGAGTACGCCAAGCGCGGCGTGCGCGTGAATGCGGTCTCCCCTGGCGTGATCAAGACGCCGATGCATGCGCCGGAAACGCACGACTGGCTCGCGGCGCTGCATCCGGTGGCGCGCATGGGCGACATCGGCGACGTCGTGCAGGCCGTGCTGTTCCTGGAATCGGCTGGCTTCGTCACCGGCGAGATCCTCCACGTCGACGGCGGCCAGAGCGCCGGCCACTGACGCATCGCTTCCCTCAGGAGAACGACATGCCCATCGTCACCATCCAGGTCACCCGCGAAGGCTCCACGCCGGAGCGCGACTCGGTCACGGCGCAGGAGAAGGCCGCGCTCATCAAGGGCGTGAGCGAGCTGCTGCTGGAGGTCCTGCACAAACCGCTGGACTCCACATTCGTCATCATCGAAGAGGTCCCGCTGGAGAACTGGGGCTGGGGCGGCCTGCCCGTCCCGGAACTGCGACGACGACGCGCGGCGGGAGAGAAGTAGTCCGGTACTCCTCGTCGAGGCCGCGCGAGGTGGAGATTGAAATGCAAAGGCCCCTCCCTCTTGGCATCGAACCGTCAGCTGCGTGCTCCTCTCCCCTTGCGGGAGAGGGACAGGCTCGCGCAGCGAGCCAGGGAGAGGCGTGGGCCGCTGCAAAGAACGCGCTTCGCGCGCTCCTCTCTTCCGGCGGTTCGCGCCACCTTCTCAGCTCTGCACTCCCTTCGGTCGCCTCAAGGGGAGAAGGAAGAGCCAGACCCTTCACCGCAACCCCGCAGCAAGCAGCGCAACCTCGCAACAGCACCGCGTCCCCACGGGTACTCGTGGCCGACGTCCCGCCGCCGCGTCGTCATCCAGGACGGAACCGACCTCATCGGAGCCTCCCATGTCCTCCGCCCCCGCCCCCCATTCACACAGCCACGCACCGTCCGCGTTCGCCCGGCGCCCGATCCTCACCGGCATCGCCGTCGGCATCGTCACGCTGGTGCCGCATGCGTTCCTGACACCGCAGGCGTCGCTCGCCTTCGCCGCCGTGGTGATCGCGCTGATCGCCGGGATCTACTTCGGCTTCGCCGTCATGAACGGCTCGCCTTTCGATCAAATGGTCGAATTCAACGTGACCGGCCTGTTCACGCTGGCGGGCCTGCTCGGGCTCCTGCTGTGGCCGATTCTTCTGCCGCTGGCGTACTTCGGTCATGCGCTGTGGGATCTGGCGCACCACAACCGTTCGCGCCTGTCGCTGGTGAAGATCCCGCAGTGGTATGTGCCGTGGTGCGTGGTGATCGACGTGATCGTCGGCGCCGGGCTGTTGCTGATCTGGCGCAACCACGGCCTGATCTGACACTGACTTGCAGAGGTGCCCATGAACCCCGTCGTCTTCCACCGCACGCCCGTCGGCGATGCGACGATCTTCCACCGCGAGGCCGGCCCGCGCGATGCGCCTGCCGTGTTGTTGCTGCACGGATTCCCCACGTCCTCGCACATGTTCCGGCACCTGATCCCGCGGCTCGCGGACCGGTTCCGCGTGATCGCGCCGGACCTGCCCGGCTTCGGCTTCAGCGAAGCGCCCGGGCGCGATCGCTTCGCGTACACCTTCGATCACCTGGCGCAGGTGATGCAGGACTTCACCGATGCGATCGGGCTGGAGCGACATGCGCTGTACGTCTTCGACTACGGCGCGCCGGTGGGCTGGCGCATGGCGATGGCGCGGCCGGAGCGCATCACGGCGCTGATCACGCAGAACGGCAATGCCTACGAAGTTGGACTCAGCGACGGCTGGGGCCCGACGCGCGCGTACTGGGACGATCCCTCGCCCGCCAACCGCGACGCCATGCGCGCCATGCTCACGCTGGAGACCACGCGCTGGCAGTACGTGCACGGCGCGCCCGACGAATCGCAGGTGGCACCGGAGGCGTACTGGCTGGATGTCGCGCTGATGTCGCGGCCCGGAAACGACGAGATCCAGCTCGACCTGTTCCTCGACTACGCGAACAACGTCGCGCTGTATCCGCAGGTCCACGCCTACTTCGCCCGCCACCGGCCGCCGCTGCTGGCGGTGTGGGGCCGGCACGATCCCTTCTTCCTGCCTGCCGGCGCGGAAGCGTTCCGGCGCGATCTGCCCGAT
Source organism: Lysobacter sp. FW306-1B-D06B (assembly GCF_038446665.1). NCBI lineage: Bacteria > Pseudomonadati > Pseudomonadota > Gammaproteobacteria > Lysobacterales > Lysobacteraceae > Lysobacter > Lysobacter sp. FW306-1B-D06B. Next base: position 2,944,345 of record NZ_CP151802.1, read on the forward strand.
GCCGAGGTGCATCTGCTCGACACCGGCCACTTCGCGCTGGAAACCCATGTCGACGAGATCGCACAGCGGATGCGCGAGTTCCTGCAGCGACAGGCGCTCTAGCGCATCGCGATCACGATTGCAGCGCGGGATGCAGCGCGTCCGGGTTTCGCGGCCGGCGCGCTGAGGGAAACCACAGCGCGATCGCCGCGGCCCCAAGGCCTACGGCCATCGAACCGACGTACATCCAGACGTAGCTGCCGTAGCGATCGAACAGCCAGCCGCCGATCAGCGGGCCCGACGCCATGCCCAGGCTCGACAGCATGCCGGCCGCGCCCAGGACCATGCCGAGGATGCGCGGGCTGAACGCTTCGCGTGCCAGCGAGGCGTACAGCGGCATCGTGCCGCCGTAGGCCATGCCGAACACGATCGCCACGGCGTAGAAGCCGTCGAGCCGGTTCACCGCCAGGTACGACACCGCCGCCACGGCCTGCACCAGCAGCCCCGCCACCAGCACGGGCTTGGCGCCCACGCGGTCGGCGAGCAATCCGCACAGCACGCGTCCGCCCAGCCCCGCCGCGCCTTCCATGCTGTAGATGGTCACGGCCGTGGTCACGGCCAGGCCGCAGCCGACGGCGTAGCTGACGGTGTGGAAGATCGGCCCCGAATGGGCCGCGCAGCACGCGAAGAACGTCAGCGCCAGCACGATGAAGGCGCGCGATCGCAATGCCTTGCGTGCGTCGGAGACCGTACCGTCGCCGGTGTCGTCCCCATGCGCATGCGCCGCGGCCGGCGCCGTGCGCACGAACCACGCCGCCGGCAGCGTCAGTGCCCACGCCAGCACGCCGACGACGAACAACGTCTGCCGCCAGTCGTAATGGCTGATCAGCCACGCGACCAGCGGCGACATCGTCATCGGCGCCACGCCGACGCCGGCCGATACCAGCGACACGGCGAGGTTGCGGCGCTTCTCGAACGAGGCGGCTGTCGCGGCGATCACCGGCGTGAAGAAGCTCGCCACCGCCACGCCCATCAGCACGCCGTAACCCAGCTGGAACTGCCACAGGCTGCTCGCGCGGCTGGCGAGGATGCAGGCCAGACCGAGCAGCAGCGCGCCGGCGAACACGACCATGCGCGGGCCGACACGATCGCTCAGCACGCCCCAGCCGAATCCCGCCACGCCCATGCTCAGGAACGCCCAGGTCATCGCGCCCGACAACGCACCGCGTGACCAGCCCGTGGCGGCGCTCATCGGACCCAGCAGCACGGCGAGCGCGAAGATCACGCCCACGCCTACGCAGCCCAGCACGGCGCCGGCGGCGACCAGCGGCCAGTTGCGGTCGAGGGGAACGGGAACGGGAACGGCAGCGGTGCGGTTCATGCGGGGCGGCTCCGTCGGGACTCATCCGGTTCGACGAACCGGCGGCATCGGAATCGACATCCGGCGCGACGCCCGCGCCTTCGCCCGCTCAGTCGGCGTCCGTGGCGCCTGCGCGCGTCCCCAGCGCCTCCAGTTCCCTCGTCATGAAGACCCATTGCGCCTGGCTGGCCACGGCGAGCTCGCCGAGCAACCGCACCGCCGTGTTCGCGTGCCCGCAGGCGCCGGACGGATCGGCTTGCGCGGAGGTGAAGGCCAGTTCGACCGCGCGCATGTAGCCCGCGGTCGCGTCCTTCTTGGCCCGTTCCTGCTCCAGGAATGCCGGTGCCTGCGCCAGCCGGGCATAGAACGCGGCCTTGTCCTGGGCATTCCAGGCGCCAGAGTCGAGGCGCGCCTGCCCCGCCGCGTCCAGGCGGGCCTGGTGCGCCGCTTCGCTGGACTTGTAGTTCGCATACAAGCGGTCGAGTTCGCCGGTGAATCCGGCGATCAAGGCCTCCGGCGGCACGGACGGGTCGCACGTGTACTTCCCGGCTGCGCGCGCGGATGCGGGTGCGGTCATCGCAAGCGCCACGGCCGCGATCAGTGCGGTACGGACAAGCATCGGTTCCCTCCCCAGGGACGCCACCGGCATGGGGTGGCGCATGCGGCAAGGCTACACGGCATGCGTGCACGTGTGTCGCGCGTCCGGCGGAGCTCAACCGCCCGGCGACACCCCCATGAACTTGAACAGCTCGGCCGGCACGAACTTCGCCGCGACGTTGCCGGCGAAGACGTTGCGCTGGTCCGGGCCAAGATCGAGCCGGGCGACCTGGCCGGTTTCCTTCGAGAAGTCCAGGTCGTCGAGCTTCACCCAGAACGTGTTGGGCGTCAGCGCGGACTCGAAGAAGTACAGCCTGCGCTTGTGGTCGGCGACGGTGCGCCAGCGCGTGGAGGAAATGTTCGGCTGGTCCGGCGTGGTGATGCCGTAGGGCACGGACACGTTGCGGATCACGCTGAACACGCTGGCCAGTGCCACCACGGGATCCTCGTCCTTGGGGATGGCGTCGATGTAGAACGAAGCACGCGCGAAGCGGTCGGAGGAGCGGTTCGTGCCGGGCAGCATCACCGTCCCGCCGATCTGCTTCCAGTAGGCGTTGAGCGCGAGTTGCTCGTCGAAGATCGGCGAATTGGTCATCACCTGGTACTGGCGTCCGTGGTGGATGACCTGCTTTCCACCGATGTACTCGACGATGGCGCTGTCGCCGCTGGCATCGGACATCGACAGGTGCATCGTCGCCAGGCGGTCCTCGCCGGGCACCTTGTCGGTCACCAGCGTGAAGGGTTCCTTGCGCAACGCCGCCACGGCCTCGGCGACGGTGGCGAAGTTGTCCAGCACGTACTGGGCCCATAGCGAAATGGCCAGGCCCGGCTTGCGGCCCGCATGCTTCGGGTATTCGGACTCGACCAGCCACAGCACGTTGGCGACCAGGCCCTTCTCGTTCATGCCGTCGGTGGTGGCGATGTCGTAGCCGGACGCGATGACACTGCCGTAGCGCGAGGTCCAGCGCAGCGTGCCCGGGCCGGTTTCGCCGGTGCGTTCCATCCCGCGCGGGAACACCCACAGATTGGTGGCCATGTCGCTTTTCCAATCCATGGTGCGTGCGGTGATGACATCGCCGTTCGGGCCGAGATAGACCAGGCGCGTGCAGGCCCGCGCTGGCGTGGCCGTCAACGCCGACATCAAGGCGAAGGTCCCCAAGGCGATTGCGACGGTTCGAAACATGACGCTGGCCTCCGTGTCCTGGAAGTTCGGTCCTGCGAATACCCCGCGTTCGCGGCGCGGATGAACGCGGCAATTCGGCGCTGGATCGAGTTAAGGCGCCATGAAAGCAAAGGCGCTGTCGACCGTGTGTGGCGAGGCTGCGCCTGCCGTGACGGCAGTGGGATGTGCATGGCGTGGCATGTCCGCATGACGGCTCGACCCTCCCTGCGTCGGGCGTGATGTGACCTGTGCGCCCCCGCCTTCGCAGGGATGACGTCATCCGGATCGCCTGGCATGCCGTCACATTCCGCAGACGCGCAGCGCGTGATACGGACCGTTTCCACCTCACCTTCACCGTGCCTCGACTCTCATGCATGAGTCCGCGTATCTCATGCGCGGGCCGTGGCGGGCACCCCGTCGCGCGCCAGCGTCGCGGGCATCGCCCCCATGCGCCCGCGATGGCCAGCCGGAGGAGTGCTTCGTGGACGGCATCCGCAACTTCCCCATCACGCGGCGCGAGCTGCTCAAGGCGGGCGTGACGTCCGCAACCGCCATGGCCGTTCCTTCCTTTGCAGTGGCCCAGGGCGCTGATCCGTCCGCCTCGTCGCCACCGGTGGTGGAGAAGGTCTCCCTCCTGGTGAACGGCAAGGCGCAGACGCTCCAGTTGGACACGCGCACGAGCCTGCTCGATGCCTTGCGCGAGCACCTGCACCTCACCGGGACCAAGAAGGGCTGCGATCACGGACAGTGTGGCGCCTGCACGGTCATCGTGAACGGACGCCGCATCAACGCATGCCTGACCCTGGCCGTGATGCACGAGGGCTCGCGCATTACCACCATCGAAGGCCTTGGCACGCCGGACAATCTGCACCCGTTGCAGGCGGCGTTCGTCAAGCACGATGGCTACCAGTGCGGGTATTGCACGCCCGGCCAGATCTGCTCGGCCGTGGCAATGCTGGAAGAACTCAAGGACGGCGTTCCCAGTCATGTCAGCTCCAATCTCACCGCCCGCCCGCAGGCCACGCAGGACGAGATCCGCGAACGCATGAGCGGCAACATCTGCCGTTGCGGCGCGTACTCCAACATCGTCGAGGCGATTACCGAGGTCGCGGGGAGGGTCGGATGAAGGCCTTCGGCTACGAGCGCGCCACGTCTCCCGCCGATGCGGCGGCGGCGGTCGCGCGCACGCCCGGTGCGATGTTCATCGCCGGCGGCACCAATCTGCTTGATCTGATGAAGCTGGAGATCGAGACGCCTGCCTACCTCATCGACGTGAATGCGCTGAAGCTCGACCGGATCGAACGCACGGGCGACGGGGGGATGCGAATTGGCGCCCTGGTACGCAACACCGACCTGGCCGCTGACGCCCGCGTCCGACGCGACTACGCTGTGTTGTCGCGTGCGTTGCTGGCCGGCGCGTCGGGGCAGCTGCGCAACCGCGCGACGACCGCGGGCAATCTGCTGCAACGCACGCGCTGCCCCTACTTCTACGACACGAACCAGCCGTGCAACAAGCGCCTTCCCGGCAGCGGCTGCGGTGCGCTGGAAGGCTTCAGCCGGCCGCTGGCCATCGTCGGCGGCAGCGACCAGTGCATCGCCACGCACCCCAGCGACATGGCCGTGGCGCTGCGCGTACTCGACGCGACGGTGGACACCGTAAAACCGGACGGCACCACGCGCAGCATCGCGCTCGACGAGCTGTACCTGGCACCCGGCAACACACCGCATCTGGAGACCGTGCTGGAGCGCGGCGAACTCATCACCTCGGTCACGCTGCCCAAGCCGCCCGGCGGCAAGCACGTGTACCGCAAGGTGCGCGATCGCGCGTCGTATGCGTTCGCGCTGGTGTCCGTGGCCGCCGTGGTGCAACGCGACGGCAGCGGGCGGGTCGCGATGGGCGGCGTCGCGCACAAACCGTGGCGCATCGCGGAGGCGGACGCCCAGCTGGGCAACGGCGCCGAGGCCGTCACCGATCGCCTGTTCGCCGATGCCCGCCCCACCGATCAGAACGCCTTCAAGCAATTGCTCGCGCGGCGCACGCTCGATGCAGTGCTGGTGGACGTGAAGGGGTAAGCCATGAAGTTCGACACGCCCGCGGGCACGAATCCCATCGACAATCTCAAGGTGGTCGGCCAGCCACTCGACCGCATCGACGGACCGCACAAGACGACCGGCACCGCCACGTATGCGTACGAATGGCACGATGCATTCCCCTCGCCCGCGTACGGCTATGTGATCGCGGCGGGGATCGGCAAGGGCCGTATCGCATCGATGGACATCGAGGACGCCAAGGCCGCGCCGGGTGTGCTGGCGGTGGTCACCGCGAAGAATGCGGGGCGGCTCGGCAAGGGCGATTTCAATACCGCCCGGCTGCTGGGCGGACCTGAAATACAGCATTACCATCAGGCGATCGGCCTCGTCGTGGCCGAGACGTTCGAGCAGGCGCGCGCCGCAGCGCAACGGGTGCGCGTGCAATACGACCGCGGACGCGGCGCCTTCGACCTTGCGCTGGCCAAGCCTTCCGCGAAGCGTCCGACCAACGAAGCCAAACCGGACTCCGCGGTGGGCGACTTCGAGCGTGCGTTCGAGGAGGCCCCGGTGCAGCTGGACGAGACCTACACCACGCCCGACCAGTCGCACATGATGATGGAGCCGCATGCCTCCATCGCGCACTGGGACGGCGACCAGCTCACGTTGTGGACCTCGAACCAGATGATCAACTGGGGGCGCGGCGACGTTGCCAAGACGCTGGGCATCGGCCGGGAGAACGTGCGTCTGATCTCGCCGTACATCGGTGGCGGTTTCGGCGGCAAGCTGTTCGTTCGTTCCGATGCCGTGCTGGCCGCCCTGGGCGCGCGCGCCGCGCGCCGCCCGGTGAAGGTCGCCCTTCCCCGCCCGATGATGGCCAACAACACCACCCATCGCCCCGCCACGATCCAGCGCATCCGCATCGGCACGACGCGCGACGGCAAGATCACCGCGATCGCGCACGAGAGCTGGTCCGGTGATCTGCCCGGCGGCGGCGCGGAAATGGCCGTGCAGCAGACGCGGTTCCTGTATGCCGGCGCGAATCGCAAGACCACCACCCGCCTGGCGGTGCTCGACCTGCCCGAAGGCAACGCGATGCGTGCGCCCGGTGAGGCGCCCGGCCTGATGGCGCTGGAAGTCGCGATGGACGAGATGGCCGAGAAGCTCCAGATGGATCCGGTCGAGTTCCGCATCCTCAACGACACGCAGGTGGACCCGGAGGATCCGCAGCGTCCGTTCTCGCAGCGGCAACTCAATACCTGCCTGAGCGAGGGGGCCGAACGCTTCGGCTGGAAGCAGCGCAACGCCCAGCCGGGCCAGGTACGCGACGGCCGCTGGCTGGTCGGCATGGGCGTGGCCGCCGGCTTCCGCAACAACCTCACGATGAAGTCCGCCGCCCGTGTGCGCCTGGACCGGCAAGGCATGGTCACCGTCGAAACCGACATGACGGACATCGGCACGGGTTCCTACACGATCATTGCGCAGACCGCGGCGGAAATGTTGGGCGTGCCGATCGAACGCGTAGTGGTGAAGCTGGGCGATTCCTCCTTCCCCGTCTCCGCCGGCAGCGGTGGCCAGTGGGGCGCGAACAGCTCCACGGCCGGTGTGTTCGCAGCCTGCGACAAACTGCGTCGCGCCATCGCCGAGAAAGTCGGCCTCGCGCCGGACGATGCGGTGTTCGCGGATGGTCAGGTCCGTTTCGGCGACCGCATCGTGCCGCTTGCAGAGGCCGCGGCGGACGGCGACATCGTGGCCGAGGAGGCCATCGAGTTCGGCGACCTGGCGAAGAAGTTCCAGCAATCCACCTTCGCCGCGCACTTCTGCGAAGTCGGCGTGGACGTCGCGACGGGCGAGACGCGGGTGCGACGCATGCTCGCCGTGTGCGCCGCCGGCCGCATCCTCAATCCGAAATCGGCACGCAGCCAGGTGATTGGCGCGATGACGATGGGCATCGGCGCCGCGTTGTCGGAAGAGTTGGTGGTCGACAAGCGGCTGGGGTTCTTCGTCAACCACGATCTGGCCGGCTACGAGGTTCCCGTGCATGCGGACGTTCCGCACCAGGAAGTGGTGTTCCTCGACGAGGTCGATCCGATGTCCTCGCCGATGAAGGCGAAAGGCGTGGGCGAACTCGGCATCTGCGGCGTGACCGCGGCCGTCGCCAATGCGATCTACAACGCGACCGGAATACGCGTGCGCGAGTACCCGATCATGCTCGACAAGCTGCTGCCCAAGCTGCCGCCGGTGCAGCGCGCATAGCGATCGCCCGGCGTCGACGCCCTTCTCGCCGTGTTGATGTCGCTGAACCCCAAGCCAATGGATGCCGCCATTGCGTGAGCTGGATGTGGCGGGAGGCGGTAGAAGTCGTCGAGTCGGTGGACGTGCGCATTCTCGGGCATGCGTGCCGGCCGATGCCATGCCGACAGGGAGCTTCAGGTGAACCGTTCCGTCGTCGAGCCCGAATCCGAACCGCCCGCCTCCACCGCGGCCTGCGACCCCGCGTTCGCGCCGGAGATCTTCGCGCGCATCGTCGAACAGAGCAGCGTCGGCATGGTCGTTGCGGCAGCCGGTTCGGACAACCCGGTCCTGTACGTGAACGATGCGTTCCTGCGCATGAGCGGCCATGCGCGCGAGGAGGTGCTCGGTCGCAACTGCCGGTTCCTGCAGGGGCCGGACACCGACCCCGCCGCCGTGGCGGACATCGCCGCGGCGATCCGCGAGGACCGCGAGTTCGTCACCGAGATCCTCAACTACCGCAAGGACGGCAGCACGTTCTGGAACCTGCTGCACATCTCGCCCGTGCGCGAAGCCGATGGCAGCGCGAGCTGCCTGTTCGGGTACCAGCGCGACGTGACCCGCCGCAAGGAAATGGAGGATGCGCTGCAGCAATGCCTGCGGCTGGAGGCGCTGGGCAAGCTGACCGGCGGCATTGCGCACGAGTTCAACAACCTGTTGCAGGTGATCGGAACGACGCTCGACATCCTCGAGGTCGACGTGATGCAGAGCCCCGAGCTCTCCAGTCGCAGCCTGCGTCATTTCGCCAGCTGCCGCGACGCGATCGATCGCGTCGATGTGCTGACCTCGCAACTGCAGACCTTCGCGCGTGGGCGCCCGGGCAGCGCGACACCCTTGTCGGTCAACACGTTGCTGGAAAATCTGCGTACCGTCCTGAGCCGGTCGCTGGGTGAACAAGTGCAGCTCACGCTCCTCAAGGAAGAGGACCTGTGGTGGTGCAGCATCGACCCGGTGCTGGCGGAAACCGCGCTGCTCAACGTGGCGATCAATGCCCGCGATGCGATGCTGGGACGCGGTGACCAGAGCCTGGTCATCACCTCGCGCAACCGGCACGTCGAGGTGCACGAGGCACGCATGCGCGACATCGCGGCGGGCCGTTATGTGGCGATCGAGCTGGAGGACAGCGGTTGTGGCATGCCGCGCGCGATCCTGGGCCGCGTGCTCGATCCCTTCTTCAGCACCAAGGGCGAAGGCAAGGGCGTGGGACTGGGCCTGTCGATGGCCTACGGCTTCGCGCGCCAGTCCGGCGGCACGCTGTTCGTGGAGAGCCAGGAAGACAAGGGAACCCGCATCACCTTCCTGCTGCCCGTATGCGAGTCTGCCGAACCGTCCGGCGTGGAAGACGAGCGGGACGCCGCGCCGTCGCAGCCCCGCGTGCTGGTGGTGGACGACCGCGAGGACCTGGCCTTCCTGATGCAGGAAGCGCTCTCGATGGGCGGATACCACGTCGCCACCGCCCACGATGCCGAGTCGGCTCTCGCCATGCTGCAACAGGACGGGCCGTTCGATCTGCTGCTCAGTGACATCGTGATGCCAGGCGCGCGCGATGGCGTGGCGCTGGCACGCGATGCGGTGCGTCGCTTCCCGCATCTGAGCGTGTTGCTGATGACCGGCCACGCCGGCGGCGAGTCCGGCGATGGGCCGATCGAGTTCGATGTGCTCGCCAAGCCGTTCCGGCAACCGGAGCTGCTTGCCAAGGTGCAATCGGCTCTGGAGGCGTCGAGAGGTCGGAGCGCCCAAGGCGGCCGTTAGCCGCTCGATGTCACGCGCGAGCCTGCGCAGGCGGCAGGCACTCACCGACATGCCTTGCGCACCTGCTCGTCGAGCCGGCTAAGCAAGTCGTACGTGCGTTTGAGGCCCACGCGCTCCAGCGTCTGCTCGCGCGTTTCGCGCGCGGCTGCGCATGCCGAAGGCGGTGTAGCGCCGCCGGTGGCACGGCCGTTCCGCGCAACGCGGGCGCTCGCGGTGCCGGCGCGGCGTGAGAGGAACTCCGACTCCGCCCGGTCGTGTTCGCGCGCAAGCAGGCGCGAACGCAGTTGCTCCGCCGTGGGGGGCGGTTCGGGTACGGCGTCCCAGCGGGCGGCTTCGTGGATGCGTCCATCGCATGGAGCGCTCTGGTAGCTCGCCTTGCCCCCGGCGTCCACGCACTTGTACACGGTCTGCGCCGTCGCCGAGGCGCTCCACAGTGCGCAGGCAAGCCAAGCTCCGTGTCGCATGTCGTTGCCCTTCGCGAATGATGCGAAAAGGCTACGCGGGAGGCGCAAGCGAAGGTGTAGGACGCAAGGCCGCTGCGATGAAGCCAACAACGCGACGCGCTGTCGGAATTCGCCTCCGTCTGAGCGGCGGATTCAACCAGAGAGGCGTCGGATCAGACCGCGTTCACGCGTGTCTGGCACTCCAGCACGAGCATCGCCGCGCCGTTGGGAACGCACATGGACGGACTGGTGTCGAGCACGAGCGCGCGTCCGCCCGCGAACACCCGCGTGCTGCCCTGCAGCCACTGCCCACCCGTGCAGCGAAGCGCGTCGGCCGGCGCAGGCAGATTGCAGTGCGCGATCTCGTACGGCGCAGCCACCGTCACCACCGGATGACCCGCCAGCGTCACGCGCGAGTACGGAATCGTCGGCACGGCGGGACCGCCGTGCGAGCACGTGACGCTGGCGCCCAGGTGCAGCACGAGTCCGGCCATCTCACACCACCGTCAGCGCGCCGTCGTTGATGGTGACCATCGAGCCGGCCAGCACGATGCTCGCGCCGCGACCGTTGCTGATGGTGATCCCGGCGTCGTTGACCGCGATCGACGCACCCGATTGCGAGCGCAACAGCACCCCGCCGTCGGGACCGGGCACGTCCGACACGCTGAGCGCATTGCGGCCCGGCGTCTGCAGCACCAGGCTCGGTGCGACCGCCTGCCCCGCCTGCGCCAGCGACGGAAGCTCGGCCGCGTCCACCCAGTAGCCGCCCACCCAGATCGGCAGCTCCGCATCGCCTTGTTCGAACTCCACCCACACCGGCGCACCCACCGGCGGCAGCAGGAACATGCCGCTCTGGTGGCCGGCCACGGGCACGCAGGGCATCGCCCAGCGCGCATCGCCGTTGAAAATCTTGGGAACCTGCACGAGCACGCGCCCGAGTTGCAGCGGGTCGATGTTTTCCACCACCACCCCGCGATGCTTGCCGTAGTGGCGCAGCGGCGCGGGCTTGCTCGTATGCGGCATGTCGCAGGTCCTTGGACGTGTGTCCCCCCTGTCCTTGCGAACGTGAACGGTGGTTGGCGCAGGACATGCCATGCCGCTCGTCGGAACATTCAACCCGATGGTTGACACTCGATCCGGCACGAAGCACATTCAACCACATGGTTGAATTAACTTCCGATCGTCTCGACGCCGTGTTCCGCGCGCTCTCCGACCCGACGCGACGCGCGATGCTGCGCAACCTCTCGCGCCAGCCGCGCAGCGTGGGCGAGCTGGCCGAACCGTTCGAGATCTCGCTGGCCGCCGCCTCCAAGCACATCAAGGTGCTGGAAGGCGCGGGACTGGTGCAGCGCGAAGTGCAGGGCCGTACGCATGTATGCCGCCTCGACGCTCGCCCGCTGCACGCGGGCATGGAATGGATGCGCCACTACGAACAGTTCTGGAACCAGCGCCTGGATGCCCTCGACGCCTTGTTGCGCGCCGAGGACCGCGATCAAGCCGCACGCAAGGCACCCACGCGCAAAGCACCTAATGCACGACCGCCCAGGAGCAAGCGATGAAGCCGGTGACCGTACGCGTGAGTCGTCGCTTCAGGGCCCACGAGATGGCTGAGCGGCAGATCGAGCCCTTTTCCCCCGACACGACGGAGATTCCACGATGAACGACTTCGGCATCGTCACCGCGCCCGACACGGTGCGCATCGAACGCCTCCTGCCCGGCCCGATCGAACGCGTCTGGGCCTACCTCACCGAATCGGAGAAGCGCGGCACCTGGCTGGCCCGCGGCGCGATGGACCTGCGACCCGGCGGCGCGGTGGAGCTGGTGTTCCACAACAACCGGCTCACCGACAACGACGTCGCACCGCCGGAGAAATACGCGAAGTTCGGCGACGAGATCCACTCGCACGGCCAGGTCGTCGAATGCGATCCGCCGCGCCTGCTGGTCTTCACCTGGGACGAGGAGAGCGGCGGCGATTCGCAGGTGCGCATGGAACTGGCGCCGCAGGGCGACGAGGTGCGTCTGGTCCTCACGCACAGCCGCCTGGCCACTCGCGACGGCATGATCAGCGTTTCCGGCGGTTGGCACACGCACCTGGGCATCCTGGCCGACCGTCTCGCGGGTCGCACGCCGGCCGGATTCTGGGCGACGCATTCGCGCGTTGAAGCGGAGTACGAGCGGCGCATTCCTGCGGCGTAAGGCGCCGTGTGCGGTTGCGTTGGCCGTTTGACTGATCCGCCCACCTGAGCCCCTCTCCCGCTTGCGGGAGAGGGGTTGGGGTGAGGGCTGCTACTCTTGGCGCATGAACCTTTTCCAGCGCGCTTCACTGCGCATCGTCGCCCTCGCCTTCACCGTCGCGCTCGCCGCCTGCGCCGATCCGGGGCCGCCGCCGGGCGGCACGATTCCCCGCTTCGAAGCCATCGACCAGCAGGTCGGCACCGGCGCGGTCGCCGCGTCCGGCCAGGACGTGACCGTGCACTACACCGGTTGGAACTACGACAGCCGCAAGCCCGACGGTCGCGGCGACAAGTTCGACAGCTCGCGCGATCGCAATGAGCCCTTCACCTTCCTGCTCGGCGCCGGCCGCGTGATCCGCGGCTGGGACGAAGGCGTGGCCGGCATGCGCGTGGGCGGCAAGCGCGTGCTGATGATCCCGCTGGAATACGGCTACGGGCGCAAGGGCGCGGGCGGCGTGATTCCGCCCAACGGCTCACTGGTGTTCGAGGTCGAACTGCTCGACGTCAAGGCGCACTGAGGCCACGCCTCAGGCCAGCGACGCGGCGGCCTGCGCGGCGATCTCGAACGAGTGCACGCGTGCGGCGTGTTCGAAGACATTGGCGGTGATCATCAGTTCGTCGGGCTTGTGGCGTTCGATGAAGGCCGCCATGCCATCGCGCACGGTCGGCAGGTCGCCGACCACCGAACAGGCCAGTGCCTGCTCGACGCCGCTCTTCTCCAGCGGCGTCCAGTACGACTCGATGTCGTCGATCGGCGCCGGAATCAGGCCCGGCCGACCGCGTCGCAGATTGACGAACGCCTGCTGCAAGGTCGTGAACGCACGCCGCGCCTGCGCGTTGCTTTCCGCACCGACCACGTTGAGCGCGAGCATCGCGTAGGGCTGTTGCAACCGCTTGGACGGCTTGAACTCGCGACGGTACATGGTGAGCGCGTGATCCATCGCGTCGGGCGCGAAGTGCGAGGCGAACGCGAACGGCAGGCCCAATTGCGCGGCCAGTCGCGCCGAGAACAGGCTCGACCCCAGCAACCACACCGGCACGTCCAGCCCCGCGCCGGGCACGGCGCGCACGGCCTGCCCGGGCTGCACGGGTTCGAAGTAATGCAGCAGCTCGACCACGTCCTGCGCGAACATGTCGGCCGCCTCGAAGTAACGGCGCAGCGCGTGCGCGGTCGCATGGTCGGTTCCAGGCGCGCGCCCCAGCCCCAGGTCGATGCGATCGGGATACAGCGATGCCAGCGTGCCGAACTGCTCGGCCACCTGCAGCGGCGCATGGTTGGGCAGCATGACGCCGCCCGCGCCGACACGGATCGTGCGCGTGCCACAGGCAACGTGACCGATCAGCACCGCCGTCGCGGCGCTGGCGATGCCCGGCATGTTGTGGTGCTCGGCCAGCCAGTAACGCTGGAAGCCCAGGCGCTCGGCATGGCGCGCCAGATCGAGCGTGTTGGCGAACGCCTGCGCGGCGTCGCTGCCTTCGGTGATCGGGGCCAGGTCGAGGACGGAAATCGGAACCATGCGGGCACTCCTTGCAGTGACCTTCCGATGTGGGGCCGTGCCGCGCCGATCAAACCCGCGCAGCGTTCCACCCCCGCGCGTTCAGCATTGCACGTACGACGACACCGGCGTGTGAGGCCTCACCACAGGTCGAAGACCACGCCGTCGCGTTCGTTGTCCCAGATCGTGCTGAAGACCCACCACCGGCCATGTTCGAAGCACAGCTGGATGCTGTTGGCGCCGCGTTTGATCACGGGCGACTCCGGCGATTCGCGCGCTTCGTAGTGGCTCCACACATGGGCGACCTGGCCGAAGCGCTCCACGCGCTGGTCGATCTCGACCTCGAAGAAGCCGTTGGCGGCGAAGTACGGCGTGACGTCCTCGATGTAGCTGTCCACGCTGAACACCACCGAGCGCGTGCCGCCATCGGGTTCCACCACGGTACGCAGGCTGCGCGCCTGCGGGTGCTGGAGGAAGCGGAAGCGCGCCCAGTCGCGCGGCGCGCCGGCCGGGCCGGAAATGCACTCGTAGATCGCACGCACGATCGTGGGGATGTCCTGCGTGTCCTGCCACCATTGCGGGTTCATCGGGGTTCTCCTTGTGTTTGGGCGATCGTGGCGGTCACGAGCCCGCTGCGCCGGACGCTTCCACCACAGGCTTCAAGCGCAGATCCTGGAAGTCGAAACTGAAATCCGTCAGCGGCGAGATCGCCTCCATCCGCGCCTCACGGACTTCACCGTCCGCATCCAGCGCGAAGGTCATGAATGCATCCGCGTTGAGCCAGCGCTCGTTCCAGCGCACCACGAAGGTGTCGTTCTGCCAGGGCTCCATCCGGCCGACGAGGTCGGGCGAGCGGCTGAAACGCACGGTGAGGCCGTCGTGCCCCTGTTCGACGACGACGTCGCCGTACCACGGATCGCGATACGTCTTCGCATAGGTCGCCAACGGACGCGACGGCGGCGCATTGGCGGCGCGTGCCTGCACATGCTTGCGCCAGTCCTCGTCCGCCTTGCCTTTCGATTTGGCGAGCGCGGCGGCGTAGGCGGCCGTCCAGTCGGTGCGCGGCGCTTCGAGGAAGGCATCGAGCACGCGCATCGTCACCGCATTGAAGGCGCCGCCCACCTCAGCGTTGGTCAGCACGATCACGCCGAGGCCGCGCTGCGGTACCAGCGTCACGCGCGAGACCATGCCCGGCCAGCCGCCGGTATGCCAGACCAGCTTGTTGCCGCGATAGTCGGACAACTGCCAGCCTTCGCCGTAGCCCAGGAAGTTCGGCTTCGCCGCTTCCAGTTCGGGCACGCTCGGCTTGGGGATCGTGATGGGGGTGATGATCGACCACATCTGTTGCTGGCGTTCCTCACTGAACAACCGCTGCTGCGTGCCCTTGGCGTCGGTGAAGGTGCCGCCGGCGAGTTGCATGCGCATCCAACGGCTCATGTCGTGCACGCTGGAATAGAGTCCGCCCGCGCCGGACACGTTGCTCCACGACATGCGCGGTGCCGGTTGCAGATCCTTGAAATCGGCCTTGGCGTGGCCGGTGGCGACGTTGTCGCGTGGTCGCAGCGAATCGCTGTTGAAGCGCGTGTCGCGCATGCCCAGCGGCGCGAAGATGCGCTGCTGCAGGAACTGCGCGTAGCTCTGCCCGCTGGCCTTCTCGATCACCAGCTGCGCCACACCGTAGAGGATGTTGTCGTAGGCGTACTGGCCGCGGAAGCTGCCGGTGAGCGGGACGTCCTTGAGGCGCCGCGCGACTTCCTCGGTGGAGTAGTCCGTGCCCGGCCAGTACAGCAGATCGCCCGCGCCCAGGCCCAGGCCGCTGCGGTGCGCGAGCAGGTCGCGCACACGCATTTCCTGCGTCACGTAGGGATCGGACATGCGGAACCACGGCAGGTGGTCGATGACGCGGTCGTCCAGGCTCAGCTTGCCTTCGTCGGCGAGGATCGACAGCGATGCCGCGGTGAAGGCCTTGGTGTTGGAGGCGATGGCGAACAGCGTGTTCGCGTCGACCTTGGCTGGCTTGCCCATCTCGCGCACGCCGAAGCCGCGTTCGAGCACCACCTCGCCGTCCTTCACCACCGCCACCGCGATGCCCGGCACGTCGAACTGCCTGCGCACGTTCTCCACGTAGGCGTCGAAGTCCTGCAATTGCGAAGGCAGCGTGCCTTCCTGCGCCTGCGCGCCCTGCGCCAGCAGCGCGCCGGCCATCATCGTGCCGAGCACGCCCGCCTGCCTGATTCCCCGAAGCATCGTTTTCGCCGGCTCCCACTAGGTCTGTGTACAGCCTGGAAGATACCGCGTCCGCGCGCGAGGGCCGCAGGTCAGGGGCGCCCTGCATAATGTCGATCCTGCTCCCTCGCTGTGCCCCGCATGCCCGCTTCTCCCGAATCCTCCGTGCGCCTGGCCATCATCGGCGGCGGCCCCGCCGGCCTGATGGCCGCCGAAACCGCGCGCGCGGCCGGCGTGGAGGTGGATCTGTTCGAGGCCAAGGGTTCGGTGGGGCGCAAGTTCCTCATCGCCGGCAAGGGCGGGCTCAACCTCACCCACGGCGAACCGCGACCGGCGTTCGATGCGCGCTATGGCGCCCGCGCGCGCGAAGTGGGCGCGTGGCTGGACGATTTCGACGCCGACGCGCTGCGCGCATGGGCGCGCGGCTTCGACGTGGAGACCTACGTCGGTACCTCGGGCCGCGTGTTTCCGGTCGATCGCAAGGCCGCGCCACTGCTGCGCGGCTGGGTGCGGCGGCTGCGCGAGGACGGCGTGCGTTTCCACGTGCATCACACCTGGCTCGGCTGGCGCGACGACGGCGCGCTGCGCTTCGACACGCCCGAAGGTGAAATCGCCGTGCGGGCCGATGCGACGGTGCTCGCGCTCGGCGGCGGCAGTTGGCCGGAGCTGGGTTCCGATGGCGCCTGGGTTCCGGCCCTGGAGGCGCGCGAGGTGGACGTGGCGCCGCTGCAACCGTCCAATTGCGGGTTCGACATCGGCTGGAGCGCGCACTTCGCCGAGCGCCACGCCGGCGCACCGCTGAAGCCCGTCATCGCGCACTGGCACGACGAACAGGGCCGCCCGCACGAATTGCAGGGCGAATGCGTGGTCACGCAGACCGGCATCGAGGGCAGCCTGATCTACGCGCTTTCGGCGATGCTGCGCGATGCGATCGCCGCTCACGGCGAAGTGCTGCTGGAACTGGACCTTGCCCCCGCCCGCGAACTGCACCGCCTGCGCGCCGACCTGGAGAAGCCGCGCGGCGGCCGCAGCCTCACCGAACACCTGCGCCGCCATGCCGGCATCACGGGCGTGAAGGCCGCGCTGCTCTACGAGCTGCTGGGCAAGGAGGCGATGCACGACACGCAACTGCTGTCGCGCACGATCAAGCGCCTGCCGTTGCGGCTGCTGCGCGCGCGCCCCATCGCCGAAGCGATCAGCAGCGCGGGCGGTGTGCGTCTGGAAGCGCTGGACGCCGACACGCTGATGCTGCACGCGATGCCCGGCGTGTTCTGCGCGGGCGAAATGCTGGACTGGGAAGCGCCGACCGGCGGCTATCTGCTCACGGCCTGCTACGCGAGCGGGTTGCGCGCGGGGCGTGGGGCGGTGGCGTGGCTGGGCAGAAATGAGTGAGTGATTCGCGGGCTTCGCCCTCACCCCAACCCCTCTCCCGCAAGCGGTAGAGGGGCTTTGTCGGTTCGGGCTGCTGGCGCGCTTACCGCCCCTGCGCGATCTTCTTGTCCGACGTGTTCACGCCGCCGGCGATCGGGAAGTACTGCACGCTGGCGCACAGCTCGATGCCGTTGGCGGTCGCGGCCGGCAGGTCGGTGCCCTTCAGGCCGATCAGCTTGAGCGTTTCGCCGGTGGGGTCCTCGACCTTCGCCAGCGCGATGAAACCGGTCCGATTGCCGCCGCACATGGCATTGGCCGGCGACTGCGTCGGCGGGGTTTCCTCCAGCACGCGGCGCAGTTCCACCGGCTGCGAGGCGTCGACGATCATCGCTTGCGCATACGTGCTGCCCGGCGAGTACTGATCGCCGCCATTGACCAGGGCGACGCGTTCGGTGGTGAAGGTCGCGCCGTTCTCGCCCTTGATCACCGTGTCCTCCAGCGAGAGCTTGCCGGTGACGGCGGTGGCCACCGGATTGCCGGGATCGAACTCGCCCAGCGCGACCGGCTTGATCATCGGCGGCGCGGCGCGCTCGACCGGCTTGGCGTTGACGTCCGGCTGCGGATTGGCGGCCGGCGCCGGCGCGGTGATCGCTTCCGGCGGCGCGGTGTTCACCGGTGCCGAGGGCTCGCAGGCCGACAGGCCGGCCACCGCCATCAGCGCCGCCGCGACACGCGGGGCCATCCACACCACACCGGACTTCGTCATCGCCTTGCTCACAGATCAGGCTCCTTGCTGCCGTGGACGCGGCGGGGGAAGGCCGTGGGCCGCGTCAGGCGGCGTCGTCCACCAGGGGTTGGAGTTCGGGATCGAGCGCCACGCGCTCGTCGAACACGAAGCAGCGACCATCGTAATGGCGGCCGCCGACCTGCTCAAAGTAACCCAGAATGCCGCCGTCGAGCTGCAACACGTTATGCATTCCGTCGGACTGCATCCACAGCGCGGCCTTCTCGCAGCGGATGCCGCCGGTGCAGAAGCTCACCACCGTCGTGTCGCGCAGCGTCGGGCGATGCGCCTGCAGTGCCTGCGGCAGATCGGTGAAGTTGTCGATCGGCAGCGTCAACGCACCATTGAAGGTGCCGTAGGCGAACTCCTCGCGATTGCGCGTATCGAGCATCACCACCGGCTTGCCTGCATCGTCGTGCCCTTGATCGAGCCAGCGCGCCAGCACCTGCGGTTCCACCGTCGGCGCGCGACCTTGCAGCGGCGAGGCGTTCTCGCGACGGAAGCTGATGATCTCCGGCTTCACCTTCACCTTGAGCCGCGCGAACGGTTGCGACTGGCTGTGGCTGAACTTGACGATGATCTGCGCGAAGCGCGGATCCTCACGCAATGCATCGAGGAAACCGTGGAGCGCGGCGTCCTCGCCCGCCAGGAACAGGTTGATGCCCTCGCCCGCCACCAGCATTGTGCCGCGCAGCGCGGCGGCCTCGGCGCGTTCGCGCAGGGTGGCGGCCAGGGCCTCGGGGCGGTCGATGGAGACGAAGTGGTAGGCGGCGAGATTCAGCATGCGCCTATTGTACGGCGACGTCGTTACTTGAAGTTCAGGGCGTAACTCATTGATCAAACATGGCCAGAAGGCGACGTTTGCCGCAACCACCGGGCCGCAAGCGCCAGCCAGACCAGGATCGCGGCGATCACCGCCTTCTGACTCAGCCCGCGCGGCAGGTCGCGCCAGAGCGCGTGCAGCCACAGCGAGATGAAGCAGAACACCGCCAGCGCGAAGGCCAGCGCGAAGTGGCGGCGCCAGCGCGGGTCGCGACGCAGCGACCAGCTCTGCACGAGCATGCCCACCGTCGTGCCGAGAAAGGCCAGCGGCGCGGAGATCGCGTGCACGTAGGCGTGCGTCGTCATCGCGCCCGGGCCGCCGCGGTCGGTCTCGGCCCAGGCGGTGATGGCCAGCGCGATCGCGCCGACCAGGAACAGCACCAGCGCCGCAGGACTGCGGCCGGTGCGGGTCGCCGCGCCGTAGTAGCCCGCGCCGATCAGGCCCAGGCTCATCGCAAGCCCGAGGTAGGCCAGCTGCAACCACAAGCCGACCGGCCCGAGCAGGTAGAAACTCAGCGTCGCACGGACCCAGTCCAGGTCCGTGCGCAGGAACTGCATCGCGGTGGCGACCACCGCGAACACGGTCACCCCACCCAGCGCCCAGGTCCCGATCGTTCGCGTCCGTGCCGCCGTCAGGCGCGCTTCGACTACGACCGGGACGTCGGACATCAGCGTGCTCCCATGTAATCCAGTTTGCCGACCGGCACGCCGTTGTGGCGCAGCAGCGCGTAGGCGGTCGTCACGTGGAAGAAGAACTGCGGCAGGCCGTACTGGAGCAGGTAGCCGCGACCGTCGAAACGGCGCTCCTTCGGGGTACCGGGGCGCAGGACGATCTCGCGCTCCCCGGCGCCGTCGAACAGCAGCGCGTCCAGGCCTTCGACGAAGGCCAGCGTGCGCGCGATGCGCTCGCGCAACTCGGCGAAACTGCGCTCTTCGTCGGGCATCGCGGGCACTTCGACATCGGCCAGGCGCGCCGAGATGCTCTTGGCGAAATCGCAGGCGATCTGCACCTGGCGCAGCAGCGGGAACATGTCCGGGAACAACCGCGTCTGCAGGAGGACGTCCGGGTCGTAGCCCGCCGTCTTCGCGTGCTCTTCACCCTTGGCGAGCACGCCGTCGAGTGCGCGGAGCATGTGGCGGAACACGGGCACACTGGCCTCGTGCAGGGAAAGTGACATGCAGCAACTCCATCAGGAACGACGATGCCGGCGATGTTACGGCCGCCGCGCCGCTCCGTCACTTCCCTTCACGTCGCGGCTAGCGCGGCGCGGTCCTGCGCCAACGAGGCGTACAACGTTTCCACCTGGCGCGTGAGCGCTTGCGAACTCCAACGTCGTGCGTCGTGCGGACCGGCCGCCGACAGCGACGCGCGCAGCTCGGCCGAACGCAGCAGCCTGGCGGTCTGTTCGGCGAAGGCGTCCACGTCCTCGGGGGCGATCAGCGCGCTGTGCGTATCACGCAGCACCATCGCCGTGCCCATCACCGCGGTGGAGACGATGGGCACGCCCAGCGCCATGGCTTCGATCAGCACCAGCCCCTGCGTTTCCGTGGGCGAAGCGAACACGAACGCGTCGCCGGCCCGATAGGCGTCCAGCAGCGTCGAGCGGCGGTCCAGGTTGCCGAAAAAGCGCACGTTCGTCCCAATGCCCAGCTCGTCCACGAGCCGGCGCAGGCGCGGTTCGTCCGGGCCTTCGCCGGCGATGAGGAACAGCAGGTCGGGGAACTGCGCGACCAGCCGCTGCACCACGCGCAGCAGGAAGGCGATGTTCTTCTCCAGCGAGAGCCGGCTGACCGTCACTAGTGCCGGCCGCGTGGGGGCGATGCCGTGCTGCGCGCGGAAGCGCGCGCCGTCGCCGCCCAGGAACTCGGCCAGGTCGATGCCCGTCGGCAACACCGTGTGCGGCGTGGCGATGCCGTAGCGCTGCAGCACGTCGACCATCTGCGCGCTGGGGACGATGAGGTGATCCACGCCGTGGCACAGGCGGCGCGAAGCCACGCGCGCGACGTGCCGGCCGATGGCGGTCGGCAACCACGGCAGGTAGTGGCCGACGTACTCCTCGAAGTAGGTGTGATACGTCTCCACCGTCGGCACGCCCAGTTCGCGCGCCAGCTGCACGCCCATCGCATGCGCGCGGAAGGGGGTGTGGATGTGGACGACGTCCCATTCGCGCTCGGCCAGTGCATCGCGCACGCGGTGGGCGTCACGGGCACGCATCAGGCGGTCCTCGGGGTCGAAGAAGATCACCCGCGACGGGACGCGGATGACCTCGAATTCGCCCTGTCCGTCGTGCTGCTCCTGGCCGCTGCCTTCGCCGTAGTCCGGCGCGACGATGGTCACCGCATGGCCCCTCTGCGCCAGCGAGCGGGCGAAGGTGCGGATCGAGGTGGAAACCCCGTTGACCCGCGGGAAGTACACGTCGGAAAGCATCAGCAGGTTCATCGCGTGCGTCCGTCCGGCGCATGCGTCCGGGTTCCTGGAATTGCAGCGGAGTTTTGTTACAGGCGTGTCACATCGTCGCCATCAAACGCCCGCTACCGCTCAATAGCCCCTCTCCAGCCTGCGGGAGAGGGGTTGGGGTGAGGGCGTGGGCCGAGGAAGCGCCTGATGTCCTGGCAGCCTGCCCTCATCCGCCTGCCGGCACCTTCTCCCGCGCGCGGGAGAAGGGCTGCTCCAGTGAAGCTTCCACGGATGAGCTTCCACGAGTTCCCTACTCCTCCACCCACCGCTGCGCCCCGCTGCCCTGCTCGGCCAGCACGTCGCCCGGGTTGGCCAACCGGCAGCGGTCCAGCGACAGACAGCCGCAACCGATGCAGTCATCGAGCGTGTCGCGCATCTGGATCAGCTGCTGGATGCGCACGTCCAGTTCCTCGCGCCAGGCGCTGGACAGGCGCGACCAGTCGCGGCGCGTGGGCGTTCGCGCTTCGGGCAGGCTGGCCAGCGCATCGCGGATCGTCGCCAGCGGCATGCCCACGCGCTGGGCGGCGCGGATGATCGCGATCCGCCGCAGCATGTCGCGCCCGTAACGACGCTGGTTGCCGGCCGTGCGCTGGCTGTGGATCAGCCCCTTGGCCTCGTAGAAGTGCAGCGTGGAGACGGCAATGCCGCTGCGCTGGGCCACCTCGCCGACGGTGAGTTCCTCGTGCGCCATGGCTTGACCTCAACTTAAGTTGAGGTTCTATCCTCGCCTGCGTCTTCGATTCGAGTCAAACCATGGACACACGCAATGCACGCGACGGCTACGTCGCAGGCACGGCCCGGAAGCCGACGATGCAGGCGGTCGTGTTCGATGAATACGGCGGCGCGGACGTGCTGCGACTGGCGCAGCTTCCCCTGCCCTCGCCCGCCCGCGGCGAGGTTCGCGTGCGCGTGCGCGCGGCGGGCGTGCAGCCGGCCGACTGCGCCACGCGCACCGGCTGGTTCGCCCGGCGCGGCATCGGCCATTCGCCCTTTCCGCGCCAACTCGGCAATGAGTTCGCCGGGGTCGTGGAGGCTGTCGGCAAGGGCGTGGCCGAACTCGCGGCAGGCGATGAAGTGTTGGGATGGACCCGCGCGAACGCGTACGCCGAGACCGTCGTCGTGCCCGCGGAGCAGCTCGTGCGCAAGCCGTTGATGATGTCGTGGGCGGTGGCCGGCGCGTTGTCGGCGTCCGGCCAGACGGCGCACGCCGCGGTGCAGGCGCTGGACATCGCGCCAGGCGACACGGTGCTGGTGCACGGCGCGGCCGGCGGCGTGGGCACGATCGCCGTGCAGCTGGCGCGTTTGCGCGGCGCGCGCGTAATCGGCACGGCGAGTCGCGATAACCACGACTACCTGCGCTCGCTCGGCGCCGAACCGGTGCTGTACGGCACCGGGCTCGCCGAACGCGTCCGCCAACTCGCGCCGCACGGCGTGCAGGCGGCGCTGGACGCCAGCGGGCGTGGCGCGCTGGACGCGTCCATCGCGCTGGGCATCGCGCCATCGCGCATCGGCACGCTGGTGGATGTCGAGGACGTCGAACGCCTCGGTGTGAACGCCCAGCGCAGCCGCGAACGGCTGCAGGCGCTGGTCGCCCTGCACGAGGCCGGCCGCCTGCGCGTGCACGTGCGCGACATCTATCCGCTGGCGAACGCCGCCGCGGCACACCGCGATGTGGAGAACGGGCACGGACGTGGCAGGGTGGTGCTCATGATCTACACCCCCTTCGGGCAGGCGTCGTGATGGACGGAAGGCAGGAGCCCGAGGCGCTGTCGGGCACGCCCGCGCGCGATGGCCGCACGGATGCGACGTGGCCCGCGACCGACGCGCCGCAGGACACGGCGGATGCGCAGCACCTGTTCGCCCGCCGCTACCGGGGCACGACGATCGGCGCCGTGGTGCTGATCGCGCTGTATGCGTTCGAGGCGCTCGCCGTGGCGACGGCGATGCCCACGGTGGCCCAGGCGCTCGACGGCCTGCCGCTGTACGCGCTGGCCTTCGGCGGCGCGCTGGCGGCGTCGGTGGTCGGTATGGTCGCGTCGGGACGCTGGGCCGACCTGCGCGGCCCGTCGCCACCGCTGCGGCACGGCATCGTCTGGTTCGCGCTGGGGCTGCTGATCGCGGGGCTGGCGCCGTCGATGTGGGTGCTGTTGCTGGGGCGCATCGTGCAGGGTTTCGGCGGCGGCCTGATGTCGGTGGCGCTCTACGTCGCGGTCGGGCGCGTGTATCCGCCGGCCATGCACCCGCGCATCTTCGCGGCCTTCGCCGCGGCGTGGGTGGTGCCGGCGGTGGTCGGGCCGACCATCAGCGGCGCGCTGGTCGAACACCTCGGCTGGCGCTGGGTGTTCCTGTCGGTGCCGTTGCTGGCGATCGCCGCGGCGGCCTTCGTGCTGCCCGCGGTGCGCGGCCTGGGCCCCGCACCCGGCGAAGTGCACGATGACGACGGCGCCCAGGCGCATCGCCTGGCCTGGGCCATCGGCGCGGCGGCGAGTGCGCTCACGCTGCATTACGCCGGACAGCTGCATCACGCCGGCGGCGTGCTGATGCTGGCGGTCGCGACCGTTTCCCTGCTCGTCTGCGCCTGGCACCTGCTGCCGCGCGGCACGCTGCGCGCCGCACGCGGATTGCCGATGGTGATCGCCATGCGCGGCATCGCCTCCAGCGCGTTCTTCGGCACCGAGGTGTTCATCCCGCTGCTGCTCTCGCGCGAACGTGGTCTCTCGCCCACGATGGCCGGCGCCGCGCTCACGCTCGGTGCGCTGGGCTGGTCGCTGGGGTCGTGGTACCGCAGCCGGCCGTCGCAACCGTTCACGCCGCCGCAACTGCTGCGCATGGGCATGTCGATGATCGTCGTCGGCGTGGCGGGCGTGGCCGCGTCGGTGTCGCCCACCGTGCCGGTGGCGGTGGGCATCGTCGGTTGGATCGCCGCGGGCCTGGGCATGGGCGCGCTGTTCCCGACGCTGTCGGTGCTCACGCTCGCGCTCTCGCCGGCAAACCGCCAGGGCGTGAACGCATCGGCGTTGCAGCTGTGCGATGCGCTGTTCACCGCGACGGTGCTGGCCATCGGCGGTTCGATCTTCGCGGCGCTGCTGACGCGCGCGCCGTCGCTGGCGTACCTGGTGGGGTTCGCGATCTCCGCCGCGCTGGCGCTGCTCGGCGCGGTGCTGGCCTCGCGCGTGCGTCCGCCGGGCTAGCCGGACACGCCGCGCATCGCCATCACTTCGCGCCGCGGCGGTGCGCCGAACAGGCGCCGGTATTCGCGACTGAACTGCGACGGGCTTTCGTAACCCACGCGATGGCTCGCAGCGGCGGCTTCGATGCCGTCCACCATCATCAGGCGCCGCGCTTCCTGCAGGCGCAGCTGCTTCTGGAACTGCAGGGGCGTCATCGCCGTGGCGGCCTTGAAGCGCTCGTGCAGCGATGAAGCGCTCATGCACGCGACCGCGGCGAGTTGCTCGATGCGCAGCGGTTCCTGGTAGCGGGTCTTGATCAGATCGATCGCGCGCGCCACGCGCTGCGCCGGGCCGTCCGCGTCACACAGCTCGCGCAGGCGCAGGCCGAGCTCGCCGGTGAGCACGCGGTAGTGGATCTCGCGCAGCGCCAGCGGCGCCAGCACGGCGGCCTCGTCCGGCGTGTCCAGCAGACGCACCAGGCGCAGCACGGCATCCAGCAACGTCGCGCTGGTGCGCGCCAGGTACAACGCGCGTCCGCCGCTCGCCGCGCGGGTGCGTTCGGCCGGCAGTTGCAGCAGCAGTTCGTTGACCAGCGCGGTGTCGATGTCGATGCGCAGGCACAGGTAAGGCGACTGCGGCGTGGCATCGAGGATCTGGCCGGTGATCGGCAGCGACATCGACACCACCAGGTAATTCAGCGGGTCGTAGTGGAAGACCTCTTCGCCCAGCAAGGCACGCTTGCGGCCCTGGACGACCACGCACAGGCTCGGGTGATAAACCGACGGCAGCGGCTGCGAGGGCGCGCTGGCCTGGATCAGCGACAGCGCCGGAACGCAGGACGGATGCAGCCCGTCGCCGGGGATGTTTCGGGCAATCCGGTCGGCCAGCTCGGCCTGTTGGGCCTCCAGTCCGTGGGGCGCGGCGATCACGTTCGAAGCGTTGTCGTTCATGGGTTTCCGCCGTGGAGGGCACGCGGCGATTATGCGCCGGGCCATCTTCACGCCAAGTGTGCGCGGCACAACGGCGGAGGATCGGGCAAGGATCGCAGAGCAATGGGCTAACGCCCGACGGTGGCGCGGGAGGAGCATGTCCACCTCGCCCCCACCGTCGCAGGAGTCCCCATGAACATTCCCTTCGCCCGCCGCACTCTGGGCCGCCAGGGGCTCGTCGTGTCCGCCATCGGTCTTGGCTGCATGGGCATGTCCGATTTCTACGGCCCCAGCGACGAAGCCGAGAACCTCGCCGTGCTCGACCACGCCCTCGACATCGGCGTGGATTTCCTCGACACCGCCGACATGTACGGCGTCGGCCGCAACGAGGAACTGCTCGCCAAGGTGCTGCGCACGCGCCGCAACGACGTCGTGCTGGCCACCAAGTTCGGCAACGTGCGTGCGGCCAACGGCGACTTCCTCGGCATCGACGGATCGCCCGCCTACGTCGCCGCCGCGTGCGACGCCAGTCTCAAGCGCCTGGGCGTGGAGCATATCGACCTGTACTACCAGCACCGCGTGGATCCGAAGGTGCCGATCGAGGACACCGTCGGCGCGATGGCGCGACTGGTAGAAGCCGGCAAGGTGCGCTACCTGGGCCTGTCGGAAGCCTCCGGCGCGACCGTGCGCCGTGCCGCCGCCGTGCATCCCATTGCCGCGCTGCAGAGCGAGTACTCGCTGTGGACGCGCGAGGTCGAAGACGACACGCTGCGCGCCTGTCGCGAGCTGGGCATCGGCTTCGTCGCCTACAGCCCGCTCGGCCGCGGTTTCCTCACCGGCGCCATCCAGCACGCCAACGAGCTGGCCGACAGCGACTGGCGGCGCCAAAACCCGCGCTTCCAGGACGGCAACATCGACCGCAACCAGTTGCTTGTGCAGGCCGTGAGCGAACTGGCGCGCGAACGCGAATGCACGCCGGCGCAGCTCGCGCTGGCGTGGCTGCTGCATCGCGGGCCGGACATCGTGCCGATTCCGGGCACGCGCCGCGTCACGCGACTGGACGAGAACGCCGCCGCCACGCGCATCGACCTCACGCTGGCCGAGCAACGCCGGCTGGACGACGTGCTCGCCTCGCACGAAATCGCCGGCACGCGTTATCCCGCCGCCGGCATGGCGAACGTCAACGCCTGATCCACCGCCGGCGCGACCGCGCCGGTTTCACTCCCTCGCCCAACGCGGCCGGTAATTCCGGCCGCGACGGCGCCCTGCACCCCCGCTACGGAGACACCATGTCCGACTCCCTCGGTTCCAACACCCTCGACATCGCCGGCAAAGTCATCGCCATCACCGGCGCCAGCAGCGGCATCGGCGAAGCCACCGCGCTGCGTCTTGCCAAGCACGGCGCGCTGCTCGCCCTCGGCGCGCGCCGCACCGATCGCCTCGAAGCCCTCGCGGCACGCATCCGCGAAGCCGGCGGCGAAGCGCCGCTGGTGCACGCACTGGACGTGACGCGCCGCGAGGAGGTCGAAGCCTTCGTGCAGGCGACACTCGCACGCCACGGCCGCATCGACGTGCTGGTCAACAACGCCGGCGTGATGCCGCTCTCGCGCATGGCCGACCTCAAGGTCGACGAGTGGGAGCGCATGGTCGACGTCAACGTGAAGGGCGTGCTGTTCGGCATCGGCGCCGTGCTGCCGTCGATGAACGCGCAGCGCTCGGGCCAGATCGTCAACGTCTCTTCCGTTGCGGGCCGGCAGGTGTTCGCCACCGCCGCCGTCTACTGCGCGACGAAGTTCGCCGTGCATGCGCTGTCGGAAGGCCTGCGCCAGGAATCGCCGTTCCTGCGCGTGACCACCATCGCCCCGGGCGCGGTGGAATCGGAGCTGACCAGCACCATCTCCGATCCGGCGATGAAGCGCGAGGTCGACGAGGTCTTCCGCAAGGAACAACTGCCGGCCGACGCGATCGCACGCGCCATCGCCTTCGCGATCGGCCAGCCGGCCGACGTCGACGTCAACGAACTGGTCGTGCGACCGACGGCGCAGCCGTACTGAGGTGGCGCATCGACGCGGCCCCACACGGCCGCGTCGATGCGTGTATGTGCGGGAATGGACGAATCGCGGCGGGACCCGCGCGGGCGGCGCGCGGGCGCGTCATCATGAGCGCAACCTCGATCAATCCCGTGCCGCCAGGCTGGCGACGACGCAGACGGACGGACGCCGTGAACCGCAGCCAGACTTTCGACACCTACAGCGCCCGCATCGGCAAGGTCGTGACCTACCTGTCGCAGCGGCTGGACCAACCGCTCACGCTGGCGCAACTGGCCGAAGTGGGCCATTTCTCGCCCTGGCACTTCCACCGCATCTACCGCGGCCAGATGGGCGAAACGGTGACCGCGACGCTGCGGCGCATGCGCCTGCACCGCGCCGCCAGCGACCTGCTGGACAGCCCGCGCAGCATCGCCCAGATCGCACGCCGCGCCGGCTACGGCAGCACTGCCGCGTTCACGCGCGCGTTCGGTGCGACGTACCGCTGCACGCCGGCGGTGTTCCGGCAGCGGCGTGCCTCGCCGCCGGAGATCGCGCGTGGCGACACTTCCCTCACCGCACAGGACATCGCCATGTACAGCGCGCAGATCGCCACTTTCCCGCCCGTCCGTGTGGCCGCCCTTCCCCATCGCGGCGACTACAAGCAGATCGGCGCGACCTTCGACCGCTTGATGGAATGGGCGGGCCAACACGGCCTGCTCGGCCCTGCGGCGCGCAGCTTCGGCGTGTATTACGACGCACCCAATGAAGTGCCCGTGGATGCGTTGCGTTCCGACGCCTGCCTGCTCGTGCCGGCCTCCGCGCCGCTGGCCGACGGCATGCGCTGGATCGAGATCGCCGGCGGCCGCCACGCCGTGGTCGTGCACACCGGCCCCTACGCCGAACTCGAACGAGCTTACGACTGGCTGTTCTGCCACTGGCTCCCGGGCAGCTATGAGGAAGCGGGCGATGCGCCGGTGTTCGAGGAATACCTCAACGATCCGTCCACGCTGCCGCCCGCGCAATGGCGCACCGCGATCTGCCTGCCGTTGAAGTGAGCCGTCAATCGCCCTTCTGATAGGTGCCGATCAGTTCGGTCTGCGCGAGGACGTGTCCTTCCATCGCGCCGAGCAGGCGCATCTTGTCGACCTCGCCCAGGTCCGGCAATTCGACATCGAGCGCGTAGAGCTTGAAGAAGTAACGGTGCCGCCCGATCGGCGGGCACGGCCCGCCGTAACCGGCTCGATGCCAGTCGTTCTGGCCGGGCCTGGATTCACGCGGCAACTGCTCGGTGGTAACGCCTTCGACCAGTCCATCGGCGGTGCCCGGCAGGTTGTAGAGCACCCAGTGCACCCACACGCGCTTGGGTGCAGCGGGATCGGGCGCATCGGGATCGTCGACGACGAGCGCGAAACTTCGCGTGCCCGTCGGTGCGCCGGACCATCGCAGCTCGGGAGAACAGTCCTCACCCTCGCAGGTGAACTTCGACGGGATGCCGCCGCGATGGGTGAACGATGGCGAAGCAAGCTGGAAAGTCACGCGCGACTCCTTGACTGGGCTGCACGGACGAGGCTCCGCATGCATGCGTTCGCGGACGCGATCACCGCCATGTCCGGAACCCTCGCGACACCGCCCGATTCTAGGCGCGCATCCGCGCCAGCCATCACGGCCCGCTAACGTTTCGTCGTCACCGCGCGCCGCAGGTTGCTTCGTGCCTGCGTGTCGAAGCGTTCGTGGAAGAACGGCGTGAGGTAGATGCGTTCGCGCGTCAGCAGCGCCTTGAGGAATCGCTTGCGGTTGATCTTGAACAACCAGCCGGGAACGACGGCGCGGTACTCCGCGGCGATGCCGCGGTCATAGGCGTCGAACACCGCCGGCGCAGCGCCGAGGATCGCCATGTCGCAATCCAGGAACAGCGACGCCTCCTCGTCCACATCGCCGGGCGAGAACGTGCCGTGTCGCGCGGTGAGTTCGATCAGCTGGCGGACGCGGGCGATATCGATGCCGCGCCCGGGCATCCAGCGTTCGATGTGCTCGGCGGCCAGATCGGCCGATCGCGACTCGTTGTCCTGGCGCCCCGCCTCGTAGATGGCGTCGTGGTAGAGCACCGCGAGCGCCGCCTCGATCGGCCGCTGCCAGCCCGGCCCCTGTGCGACGGCGTGGTAATGCCGCAGCACTTCCTGCACATGCTGGAAGTTGTGGTACGCACGCGGCGGCGTCGCGTACGCGGCTTCCAGCGCGGCGCGCTGTTCTTCGGGGAGTTCGAAGGGGAGCGGGAGCGTCATGGGGCGGTGCCGGGGCGGGTTGGCGCATTGTCGCACCCGCAGGTGGAAGCACGCTTGCACGGTGACTGCGGTGGCGGGCACGCCCTGCATGGGCCGTCATCCTGGCGAAGGCCGGGACCCAGGCCGTCACACCGTCCGTTCCATCACGTCATTCCCGCGTTCGCGGGAATGACGACAAGGTGGTTTACCTGAGAGGGAGTGCCCGTGCGTTGCCGGCCTGATTCCCGGCCTTCGCCGGGAAGACGACAGTCCTTGCGATCACCGCAACGCGCTAGGCGCCGAAAACACCCCTCACGCCTTCCGCAGAAAGATCGTCTTCAACACCAGTCCCTTGATCTTGTCCGAGTTGCCCTCGATGTGCTCTGCATCGTCCTCGACCAGGCGGATGTTGCGGATCACCGTGCCCTGCTTGAGCGGGATCGAGGAACCCTTGACCTTCAGGTCCTTGATGACGACGACCGTGTCGCCGTTGGCGAGCACGTTGCCGTTGCTGTCGCGCACGACTACCGCCGAGGCGTCGCCGCCCTCACCCGCTTCCGCGGGCCATTCGT
The DNA here is from genome assembly GCF_038446665.1 of Lysobacter sp. FW306-1B-D06B. Classification (NCBI taxonomy): domain Bacteria; kingdom Pseudomonadati; phylum Pseudomonadota; class Gammaproteobacteria; order Lysobacterales; family Lysobacteraceae; genus Lysobacter; species Lysobacter sp. FW306-1B-D06B. Next base: position 2,974,311 of record NZ_CP151802.1, read on the forward strand.
AACCGCAATCGGCACAGACGAAGTTCGCCCCGTCGACGTAGGTGTTGGTAAGCGTGCATTGCGGACAGGCGGGCGACGTGGGCATGGGATGATTCCTGCTGGGGCGCGCAATTCTACGCGACCGTGAAGGCCTTCCGTGGCGCGGCGCGCGTCAAGGCGCAGTCTTCTCGCGTTCCAGCTCGCGGATCTCGGCCACGTCGCGTTCGAGGAAATAGTTGAGGAAGGTGCGGATCACCGCCACCGCCGCCAACCGGCCGATGCCGTCCCAATCGGGGGTGATCGAGGATTCGATGATGTCCGCCGCAAGCTGGAACGTCAGCCCCGCCACCAGCCAGTGCGAGTAGCGCATCCACAGGCGACGACGCTCGTGCTTGTCGATGGCGCGGCTGGCCAGCAACGCGATGCCGTCCTTCAGTGCGATCAGCGTACCGACCACGATGGTGCCCAGCGCGATGAAGTCGATCGCGATGATCACCGGTTCCGATACCGCCACCAGCCACTGTTCCATGACACCCTCCCGGACTGCGCCGTGAGATCGCGCGGATCGTGTGCTTCAGCCGCGCACCACCAGGCGGAAGCCGACATGGCAGGTCGACGTGTCCACCGGCTGCGCCATGCGCGCGGCCGGACGGTAGCGCCGGCAATAGTTCGGCGCGCACAGGTGCGAACCGCCCTTCATCACGCGACGCGGGATGCGTGCCGCATCGTTCGGGGCCATGCTCGCCTCGCGTTCGCCGCCGCGTGGGTTCTGCAGCGTGCAGCAGGCGTGCTGCTGCAAGCGGCCGTGATCCTGGTACCAGTCGGCGGTCCATTCCCAGACGTTGCCGATCATGTCGTACAGGCCGTAGCCGTTCGCATCGAAAGAGCCCACCGGCGCGGTCCAGGCGAAACCGTCTTCGGGCCTCATCTCCCACGGGAACTCGCCCTGCCAGGTGTTCGCCATGTGGCGCCCGCCCGGCACGAGTTCACTGCCCCAGGCGAATTCGGTGTCGTCCGCGCCGCCCTTCGCCGCGAACTCCCATTCGGCCTCGGTGGGCAGTTCCTTGCCGATCCACTGCGCGTAGGCCAGCACGTCCGCGTAGGCGACGTGCACGACGGGGTGGTCGTCCAGCCCGTCCAGGCTGCTGTCGGGCCCGCGCGGATGGCGCCAGTCGGCACCGGCGACGTACTGCCACCAGTGGAAATGATTGCGCAGGTCCACGCGACCCGGCGGCGGCACGAACACCACCGAGGCCGGCGCCAGCATCGCCGGATCCGCATTGGGGTAATCGGCCGGATCGGCCGGCTTCTCCGCTTGCGTGACATGGCCCGTGGCCGCGACGAAGCGCGCGAAATCGCGATTGGTCACCGCGTGACGGTCGATCCGGAAGTCGTCCACGCGCACCTTGTGTGCCGGGCGCTCTTCCGGATAGTGATGGTCGGAGCCCATCGTGAAGGCGCCCCCTTCGATGCGGACCATGTTGTCGAACGAGACGCTCAATCCCGACCTCCGTCTGCGTGGCCGACGGCTCAGTCGGCGAACACGCGGTTCCAGTCCCTCGCCATGCTCACCACGCCGATGCCGAGTTCGGCCGCGCGGTCGAGCCCTTCCCGCAGCGCACTGAGCTTGAAGTCGCGGTCGTACGCGAATTCACGCGCGGCATCGTCGTGATGCAGATACCACGCCATGCGCGGCCCATCCCCGGCAAGCGTATACCGGATCATCGCCAGGTCGCCATCGGAATTTCCGAACGCAAACACCGGCCGACGCCCGATGTGCAGGGCGATATTGACCACCTTTTCCTCGCGATCGTCGAAGCTTCCCAACTCCGGAAGCTTCCGCAACGCCATGCCGCCCTCGCCGTCCTCCAGCTTCATCTTCGTGCTGGAACCGACGACCTGCTCCGGCGGAATGCCGTACAGCTGTTCGGCCACGACGCGGACGAACTCGACGCCGCCCCCGGTCACGATGTAGGTCTTGAAGCCGTTGGCGCGCAGGTGGTCGAGCAGCTCGCGCTGCGGCAGGTACGTGTTGCGGATGAACTGGCGCCTCAGCTTCGGGTGCTCGGCCTGCCGCAGCCAGCGCCAGGCATTGGCGTGGAATTCCTCCACCGTCATGCCGGCGTGCGTGGCGAACGCCGGCTCGAACACGTCCTTCTTCGGCAGCGACGTCAGCGTCTTCAGATCGCCGTCGATCATCGCCTTGAAGGCCGGCTTGTCCAGCAACGCCGGATCCTGCTGCGTCAGCCGCCGCACCTCGGCGAGTGCGAAGAACACCTGCACCTGCAACGGGTACTCGCACCACAGTGTGCCGTCGTTGTCGAACACGGCGATGCGCTCGGCGGGCGGAATGAAATCCGGCCCGCCGTCGCGGGTGGTGCGCGCGACGAAGTCGAGGATCGCCGACTTCGCCGCGCCGTCGTTCCATGAAGGCAGTGGCTCCATTGCTTCCGGCTCCGTCGCTCAGCTGGACTTGCTGGAGATCTCGCCCATCTTCTGTTTCGCCTGGTCGAGGTTGAAACTGCCCGCCTCCTGCGCGGGCGGGAACTCCTCGAACGTTTCCATGAACTTGGTGGCGGCCGCCATCGCGCCGTAGATCCAGAAGGCGTTGTGGATCATCCAGTCCCAGTACACGTTCGACGTCACGTCCGCGCGCTCGTACGGATCCATGCGAAGGTTGAATATCTTCGGCATCCGCAATGCGGTGAACGGCTCGGCCCACACCTGCATGGTGCCCCTGCAGCGCTGTTCCATGAACACGATCTTCCAGTTTTGCCAGCGTATGCCGAGGATGTCGCCGTCGTCGCTGAAGTAGAAGAACCACTTGCGCGGCGACTCGTCGACCTCGCCGGTCAGGTACGGCAGCAGGTTGTAGCCGTCGACGTGGTTCTTGTACTTGCGTCCGTTGACGGTCGCGCCCTTCTTCAGCCGATCGACGCAGGTCGTGTCGCCCGCCGCCGCCAGCAGGGTCGGCAACCAGTCGTGGTGCTGGATGATCTCGTTGCTCACGACACCCGCAGGAATACGCCCCGGCCAGCGAATCAGCTCGGGAATGCGGAAGGCGCCTTCCCAGTTGGTGTTCTTCTCGCTGCGGAACGGCGTCATGCCCGCGTCCGGCCAGCTGTTCATGTGCGGGCCGTTGTCGGTGGAATAGATGACGATGGTGTCTTCCGCCAGGCCCAGTTCGTCGAGAAGATCCAGCATCTGGCCCACGTTCTTGTCGTGGTCGATCATCGTGTCGTGGTATGGCGACTGGTGTTGACCGGCCTGCCCGAGGCTCTCGGGCTTGGTGTGGGTGATGAAGTGCATGTGCGTGGTGTTGAGCCACACGAAGAACGGCTTGTCGGCCTTGTTCTGCCGGCGGATGAAGTCCGTCGCGGCTTCGACGAACTCGTCGTCGCAGGTCTCCATGCGCTTGCGATTCAGCGGGCCGGTGTCCTTGATCTTCTGCTTGCCCACCCTTCCCCAGCGCGGATGCGTGGTCGCATCGTCCTTGTCGGTGGCCCAGCTGTGGATCACGCCGCGCGGGCCGAACTGCTCGCGATAACGGGGATCCTTCGGATAGCCGTCCATCTCCGGCTCTTCTTCGGCGTTGAGGTGGTAAAGATTGCCGAAGAACTCGTCGAACCCGTGCAGCGTGGGCAGGAACTTGTTGAGATCGCCCAGGTGGTTCTTGCCGAACTGGCCCGTCGCGTAACCACGATCCTTCAGAAGCGACGCGATCGTGACCACCGACTCCACCATGCCCTGCGGCGCACCGGGGATGCCCACCTTCGACAGACCCGTGCGATGCACGCTTTGGCCGGTAATGAACGACGAGCGACCAGCGGTACAGCTCTGCTCACCGTACGAGTCGGTGAAGCGCATGCCCTCGTTGGCGATGCGATCGATGTTGGGCGTGTGGTAGCCCATCAACCCGTGCGTGTAGCAGCTCAGGTTGGCGATGCCGATGTCGTCGCCCCAGATCACCAGGATGTTCGGGGGCCGCTTTCCAGCGCCCGGTTTCGCGCCCTTGGCACCTGCGTTCGCCGGTTGCTTGTCGGTTCTCTCCGACGGCGGGGCGGACTTGGCCACTTTCGCGGGCCGGGCCACCTTCTTCGCCTTTGCCATGACGCGTCTCCTTGCCTTGCTGGGGGGGATTGGAGTCAACCGGCCGCCACGTCGAACACCATGCTCACGATCGCGAAGAGCCCGATCATCAGCAGTGCGATGGCCGTCAACAACGTGTAGGAAATCGGATAGGCGCTCTCGCCGTGCACCAGCCCCTCGTGGACCAGGGCGTTGCGCTGCGCGCGAAGGCCGCGCATGAAATTGACGTGGTACGCGATGCCCACGATGAGCAGCACCACGCCCAGCGCGACCAGCGCCAAGCCGAAGTTGCTGGGCGCGGCGGTGCTGATCTTCAGCAGCCCGGCATCGCGCGCCTTGGTGAACACCTGGAAGATCGTGAAACCGAAGCCGATCAGCGACAGCGCGGTGCGGATCACCGACATCAGCGTGCGCTCCGCACTCATGCGCGTGCGCTGGAACGACATGCCGGTGCGCCGCATCGACATTTCGGTGCGGCCGCTGGACAGGTCGGTGCGGTATTCCGACAGCGAGGTGCGGTGCTCCGACAGCGCCGTGCGATGCGTCGACAGCTTGGTGCGATGCTGCGAGTACTCCACCGAGGCGAGGTCCGGGGTGGAGATGTCGACGCTCGGGATCGGCGGCGGCGGCGTTTCCGGCAGACGCGCCGGTCGCACCAGCGGATGATCCTCGGGCGTTCCGGGCGTCTGGCTCATGCGCGACCTCATGCGGTCCGGTGCGAACGCGCCCGCCACCAGCGCACGAGCCGGTTGATCGGTCCGCGCAGCAGCAGGTAGGGAACAAAGCACAGCACGATGATGACGTTCACCGCCTCCAGCACGTGGAAGCTGCCCAGGACGCGGTACTGGTAGATCACTTCCATCACCAGTCCGAGCAGAAGGATGCGGCCGGTGGCCTTGACGCCCTCGTGCAGCGATTCGCTTCGCGCGGAGGGATCGTTGAGGATCTTCCAGAAGTACGGACGCCGCCCGGTTTTCGCATCCTTGACGCCATCACGGAACGCCATCAGCAGGGCCATGGCCGGCTGAAGGAAGAATCGGAACGACAGGGGCCCCGTGGTGCGACCGATCAGATCGTTGTAGAAGCGAATCACGTCGTGCATGAAAGCTTCCAAACCTGCTCCTCCTGCATGACGCCATCGGAACTCACCGCGCGATCTCCGGCGCGACGGCGCGGCCCCGGCGCATCGCGGCCGGGCGGAAGGTTTTGCGTACGCCCGTCGGACTGGCAAACCTCCCCGGAAGGGCGTGCCGATGATCGTGTTCGCGCGGTGAAAGGGTCGTGACGGAACGGTCAACGATGGCGCGTCGTGACGCTGCCGCGCGCGCCCTCCCCTGTCATCCGGGAAGGACGTGCGCAGCTCGCTGTCGATGCGCTACTTCACCACCAGCAGCTTTCCGCGCATCTGCGTGGCGTGGCCGGGGAACGTGCAGTAGAACGCATAGTCGCCACCGGGCGAGAGACGCGAACCGGCGAAGGAGGTCTTCGCCTGCTGGCCGCCGCCGATCATCGCGGTAGCGGCGATCACGCGCGTATCGCCCGTCATTACATAGCCCGACGCCGCGCCCGCCTTGAGGCCGTCGCGCGCGATCGCGTCATACAGCACGGTCTGCGAGACGACGACGTTATGCCCCATCGCCGTCACGGGCAGCTTGCCCGCATGGGTCAGTTCGAAGGTGATGGTCGGGCACGAGGCCGACACCGTGGCCGTCTTGATGTCGTATCGCATCGCGTCGTCGGAGGTGATCTTCACCACACACGCATTGGCGAAGGCATGCGAGGACATTCCGGCCATCAGCAGGCCGGACAGCAGCAGAGCGGATTTCATTGGGATCCCCTGATCGATGATGGCGCGCAGCACCCCTGCGCGCGGCCGCATGGGCGGCTGCGGGGAAGTCTAGGAAGGCGCCGCGCATGCGCCTTTGATCACGATCAATCCGCGCTGCGGCGCCGCGTGGAAGCCACGACCTTCTTCGCCGTTACCCGCGTTTTCGCCAGATCCCGCAAGGCGTCCTTGCCGATCCATCGCGCGCTTGCGTCATCGCTGGCGGCCAGTCGGCGCGCGAGGGCAAGCGCATCGGCATGGCTGGCCGCGTGGCGGCCGATGGAACGCAAGGCCCAGCTCACGCCCTTGCGGACGAAATTTCGCTCGTCGCCGGCTTCGCGCTCGACCAGCGCCAGGCCCTTCGCATACTGCGCATCGTCCGCGAGGCGACCGTGCAGGGCCAGGCTGGCGAGCAGCGCGAACGCGGCGCGCTTCTGGATCTCGTCGCGGCGCGACGACCACTGCTCCACTTTTCGCCACGCGTGCGCGGTGCGATCGAACAGCGCGAAGCACAGCGTGTCGCATACGGCCCAGTTGTCGAAATCGCGGCACCAGGCATCCATCTGCGCGGCCGTGACACTCGCCGGATCATCGACATAGGCCGCGAGCAACCGCGCCTCATACACGCCGGCGTCCCACAAGGCGCAGGCCAACGCGTGATCGCGGCCCAGCTCCTTGGCGAGCGACTGAATGTCCTTCATCGCCACGCCCAGCGCGTTCTCGTTTGGAATCGCGTAACGCGCCAAGCCGTCGCGCGTCTTCTTCGATGCATGCTCGCGCAACCATCGCAATGCGTTATCGGCGCGAACCTGGGGCGATTCGGCCGCGTCCTGCGCGCGGCGTCGGCGCGTGGGCGCGGTTGCGGAAGCAGCGGTCTGGGTGCGTGCAGGCATCGGCCGGCTCACTTCGGCTTGAGCTGGTGCAGCAGCAGCGCATTGCCCTCGCTGTCCGCGCACACCGCCATGCGGCATACCGGCGTGTCGATGATGTCGGTGCGGAACGCCACGCCCTTGCCCTTGAGATCGGCGATGAGCGCGTCCAGGTCGTCCACCTCGAACGCCACCGTGCCGCCCGCCGCTTCACTGGGCTTGGACTGGGTGGCGTTGGTGAGCGCCAGACAGCCGCCGCCGGGTAGGTCGTACTCGATCCAATACTGACCGCCCTGCTCGCCCAGCGAGCCATGCTTGAGTCCGAGCGTCTGCTCGTAGAACGCCCGGGCGCGAGCCACGTCGGTCACCGGGTACATCGTGAAGGCGATCTTCTTCAGCATGGCCAGTTCCTTTCGGCAACGGTGCGGTGTTGCTGTATCGGGCGAGCGACCTCTCGCGTCAAGGGTCGCACCGCACCTTCCGACCGACGGCCGGGCGTGCGACGGGCCGTGTCGATTTCAAAGCCGCTGCTTCGTCACTCACCTACTGGCCGCGATGATGGCGGACAACCTTTCAACCTTCCCGCCTGAACAGGAGATACCCGCATGTCCCGTTTCCAGCGCATCACGCCCTTCCTGTGGTTCGACGACCAGGCCGAAGCGGCCGTGAAGCAGTATCTCGCCATCTTCCCGCACTCACGCGTGATCGAAGAGATGCGCTACGACGCCGAAAGCGCGCGCGTGTCGGGCCGTCCCGAGGGCTCGGTGATGGTGATCGATTTCGAACTCGACGGCTCGCGCCTGAGCGCGCTCAACGGCGGTCCGCATTTCCGGTTCAACGAGGCCGTCTCGCTGGTCGTCAACTGCAAGGACCAGGCGGAGGTGGACCATTACTGGGAGCGCCTTGGCGACGGCGGCGATCCGGCCGCGCAGCAGTGCGGTTGGCTCAAGGACCGTTACGGCGTGTCGTGGCAGGTGGTGCCGGAGGAAATGAACGCGCTGCTCAAGGACCCCGACCCGGTGAAGGCGCACAAGGCGATGACGGCGATGCTGAAAATGAAGAAGCTCGACGTGGACGCCATGCGTGCGGCGATGCGCTGACGCAACGCCCTCCGGCCGACCTCAGCCGCGCCGGAGCGCGCGCCGCGCGAACAGCACGCAGATCACGCCGAACAGCATGTGCGCCAGGACGCTGTAGGCAATCCAGTCCGGGTGCGCGAACGAAGGCGAGCGCCCCACGCGCGACAGGGGCATCACCACGAAGTTCATCACCACGTACAGCACGACGCCGTACGCGATGCCCAGCAGGATCGGCCGCGCGAGCAACTTGGGATTCCGGCGCGCGACGAGCGTGTAGATCAGCACGAAGACCGTCGCCATCAGCACATGCAGCACGGCGCCCAGCGTCGCGGAGCGCAAACCGCCATCGAAACTCGCCTGCCCCAGCACGCCCACCGCGATGGTCTGGAAGACGCGCTCCAGCCCGGCCGCATCCCACGAGAACCACAGCGTGGTGGCGAAGATGAAGTCACCCAATGCGACGAGGAGCCCGCCGAGGAGGACCGCGCCCCAGGCGATCGGCTGCGCTGCATACGTGCGGATCGAGGCCATCGCATCCCTCCCGGCGCCCCCCTGGCGCGGCGCGGTCATCCTAGTCGCTGCACGCGCCGGATACCCATGACTTTCGTCATAGACCAAACGGTCTAGACAAGTCGTTCTAGATGAGCCAGCATGCCGTCACGCCCGAACCGACGGATGCCATGAGCCGCAAGCCCGCCAAACCGCCCAAGCCCACTGCCGCGGAACTCGACCTGCTCCGCGTGATCTGGCGCTTGGGTCCGTCCACGGTGAAGGACGTCCACCAGGCCCGCCTGGCCGAGCGCCCGGACGCCACCTACGCCACGGTGCTTCGCCTGATGCAGGTGATGCACGGCAAGGGGCTGCTCACGCGCGACGAAAGCCAGCGCTCGCACGTCTACGCCGCCGCGCATGCGCAGGACGCATTGCAGACCAACCTGCTGAGCGAGCTGATCCAGAAGGCGTTCTCCGGTTCCGGCAAGGCGCTGGTGATGGCCGCGTTGAGCGAGCACGTCACCGCTCGCGAACGCGAGGAGATCAAGCGCTTCCTCAAGGACAACCCGGAGCATCGCGATGACTGACGCAATCGTGGCACTGATCCCGGTGCTGGGCCGTGCGCTGCTGCACTTCCTCTGGCAAGGCGCGCTGATCGGGCTGCTCGCCGCGTTCGCGCTGCACCTGCTGCGCGATGCGCGACCGCAGGCGCGTTATGCGCTCGCGTGCGTGGCGCTGCTGGCGTGTGCGGCGTTGCCGGTGCTGTACGTGGTCGCGCACTGGCTCGTGCCGGCCGCGGCGACGGAAACGGCGAACGGCACGACGATGCTGGGTGCCGGCATGGCGTTCATCGGCAACGCGGACACCGCACCGGACTGGAGTTCGCGCCTGGACGCCGCGCTGCCGACCATCGTGATGGCGTGGGCCGCCGGTGCATGCGCGCTGTCGTTGCGCATGGGCGCGGGACTGTGGTGGATCCAGCGCCTGCGCAGCACACCGCAACAGCAACCCGTGCAGCGTGAATGGCAAGCGCGGCTGGATGCGCTGGCCGCTCGTTTCGGCCTGCGTCGCACGGTCGCGCTGCGACTGGTGGCCTCGCTCGCCTCGCCCGTCTCCGCCGGCTGGTGGCGTCCGGTCGTGCTGCTGCCGGCAGGACTGCTCACGCGCATGCCGGCCGACCTGATCGAAGCGCTGCTCGCGCACGAGCTGGCCCACATCAAGCGCCACGACTACCTCGTCAACCTGTTGCAGAACCTCGTCGAAGCCCTGCTCTTCTACCACCCGGTGACGTGGTGGCTATCGCGCCGCATCCGCATCGAACGCGAGCACATCGCCGACCGCCTCGCCGCCGAAGTCACCGGACAGCCGCGCCGTCTCGCGCTGGCGCTGTCCGAACTGGCGGACTGGTCGTGCAGTCACGCCGAATCCCCGTCCTCGCCCCACCTCGCACAAGCCGCTCATGGAGGCTCCCTGATGTCCCGCATCGAACAACTCGTCCGTCCCGGCCAGCGTGCCGTGCGCGGCGGAATCGCACTGCCGCTGGTCGGCGTCGCCGTCGCGTGCCTGGCGCTTTACGCACACGCGCAGATCAATCCGGCCGCCAAGCCCGCCGCGAACGCACAGGCCACCGCCGATGCCGCCAGCAACGCGGCACGCGCGCAGCCGCAGACCCGCACCGCGGCGCAGCCGCAGTCCAAGCCCGCCGCGGCCGCGGCGCCCACCAGCCACCTGACGCTGCGCCCGCATCGCGATAACGAGGACGCCTATGCGCTGGTGAGCAAGGACCGCGACGGCATCCGCATGAGCGGCTCCACCGACGACCTGCCCGACATCGAACGCGCGCGTCGCAGCCTCACCAATTCGGACTTCGTCTGGTTCCGTCGCGCGGGCAAGGCGTACGTCGTTTCCGATGCGGCGACGATGGCGCAGGTGCGCGATGCCTGGCGCGACAGCGACCGCATCGGCGCGCAGATGGACGTGCTGGGCAAGCAGATGGAAGTGCACGGCGACCGGATGGAGGCGCTCAGCGCGCAGATGGAGAAGCTCGCGCCGAAGGAGGAAGAAAGCGCCGCGATCGAAGCCGCATCGCGCCGCATGGAACAGCTGGCCGATCAGCAGAGCTCGCTGGCCGAACGCCAGGCGCAGATCGCCACGCAGCTGTGGCGGGTCGACGGCGCCGAACGCGATCGCCTCCAGGCAAGCATGGACGAGCTTGCGCGGCAGCAGGACGAGCTCGGCCGGAAGATGGATGAACAGAGCCGTGTGATCGACCGCGAGTCCGCCAACATGGAGCGCAACTCCGCGCCGATGGAGGCGCTGGGTCGGCAGATGGACGAAGCCGGCAAGCCGATGGATGCCCTGGGCAAGCAGATGGACGCGCTGGGCAAGGAGCAGGAGAAGTACGCCCGCGAGGCCGAGCGTCGGACGCTGGCCCTGCTCGACACGGCGATCTCGCGCGGACTGGCGCAGCCGCTGCCGCTGTCGGCGCAGTGATGCGTTAGTACGTTTGTGCTGGGGTGAGGCGGACGCTTCGTTTGCCCTCACCCCAACCCCTCTCCCGCAGGCGGGAGAGGGGCTAGCAGGCCGCCCGTCTCCGTAGGGCTGGCCTCTTCTTGTTGTTTCTTGCCGGCGAGGAATGCCCTCTTCCCCGACGAAGAGCAACCCTTCTCCCGCTGCGCGGGGGAAGGTGCCGGCAGGCGGATGAGGGCATGAGCGCCCGAATCGTCGCCTTTCACGGCATTACGCCATTGGCTCCGGATCGCCCGCCCGGCCCGGCCATCCATGGCCGGGCTTTCGGCAGGCCACGCGGCAGTGCCGCTTCTGCATCGCTGCGATGGTTTTCGACCGCCGCCGTCCATGGCGTCACGCTATCGGCTCCGGATCGCCCGGCCCGGCCATCCATGGCCGGGCTTTCGGCAGGCCACGCGGCAGTGCCGCGTAAGCGGCCTGCCTCAACCTTCCCACCTGTCCCCTTCCTGCCCCCTGTTGCGTTCGATTTGAACGATGGCCCGGTGTGCGCGATTCGCTCCGGGCACGAACGTCCAAGGGGCAACCAGTTGATTTTCGATTACAGGAAGGCGGCTTCGCCGGCTGACATCGAGGCGGATATCTGCATCATCGGTGCCGGTGCCGCCGGGTTGGCGATCGCATGGGCATTCCTCGGCACGCAGACACGTGTGTGCGTCGTCGAGAGCGGCGGCCTGGCCGCCGATGAACGCAACCAGGCGCTGCTGGAAGGCCATTCGATCGGCGAGCCGGACTTCGACCCCGGTGCCTCGCGCCTGCGTGCCTTCGGTGGCACCTGCAACTATTGGGGGCGCGGCTGCATTCCGCTGGCCAACCTCGCGCCGCGCGACTGGGTGCCGCACAGCGGCTGGCCCATCGGCTTCGACGATCTGGAACCGCATTACCGCAAGGCCCGCACGTTCTGCGGGCTGGAACAGCACGACTTCGGCGAGGACACCTTCCTCACGCCGTCATCGCGACAGCCGCTGGCGTTCGAAAGCGACGCGCTGGTGCACAAGACGTTCGCCTCCAGCCCGATGATCTTCGGCCACGCCTATCGCGAGGCCTTCGAGCGCGCGGAGAACATCAGCGTGCTGCTGCATGCCAACCTGATCGAGCTGGATGCCGTGGCGTCCACGCAGGCGGTGCGGCAGGCGCGCATCGGCACGCTCGACGGCCGGCGCGGCACGGTGCGTGCGGGCCATTACGTGCTTGCCTGCGGCGGCATCGAGAACGCGCGGCTGCTGCTGTCCTCCCGCTCTGTCAACGAGGCCGGGCTGGGCAACCAGTACGATCTGGTCGGCCGTTATTTCATGGACCATCCCAGCGGCAAGCTCGGCACCTTGTTCAGTCCGCAGCCGCACGTGGTCACGCGGCCGTACGACCGCAACGTGCCGAAGGGCCGGCCGCAGGCGCATCCGGAAATCTGCCTGTCCGATGAAGCCCAGCGCCGGCACCGCATCCTGAGCGGGCGCGTGCGGCCGTTCGCGTTCGAAGAGCCGGTGCCGGAGGGTCTGCAGGCGCTGCGTGACCTGCGCGCTGCGATGCGCGCACGGCAGCGTCACGAGAACTGGGCGATCAAGGCGCGTGTGTGCGGTCGTCGCAATGGCGAACCGGATTACATCGCCAAGGCGATGCCACCGGCCGAGGATCTGCGCGCGTTGACGCTGCGCGCGGGCCTCAACGCGGGCGACATCGCCAAGGCGATGGGCCGCAAGCTCACGCGCAAGCCGACGGTGCGCACCGAACGCGTGGACCTGATCGGCTACTTCGAGCAGGTGCCCAACCACGACAGCCGCATCACCCTGAGCGAGGAGCGCGACGCGCTCGGGCTGCGCAAGGTCAATGTCGACTGGCGCCTGACCGAACTGGACCGCCACACCTACCGCACCGCGGCCACGCTGTTCGGCGAAGAGCTTTCGCGCGCATGCAACGGTCGCTTCCAGCCCGAGCCCTGGCTGGAGGAGAACGGCGGCGTGCCGCAGGTGTTCGGCACCTCGCACCACATGGGCACCACGCGCATGGCCGACGATCCCAAGCAGGGCGTCGTCGACCGCCATTGCCAGGTGCACGGCGTGGACAACCTGCACGTCGCCGGCAGCTCGGTGTTTCCCACGGGCAGCTGGGCCTTCCCGACCTTCACCATCATCGCCCTGAGCCTGCGCCTGGCCGAACACCTGCGCACGCGCCTGGAGCATGCGACGCCGTTGCTGGGGATCTAGCGCATGACGACGCGGCTGTCGCACATCGGGCAGATCGCGATCACCGTCGCCGATGTCGCGCAGGCGCTCGCGTTCTATCGCGATGCGCTGGGATTGAGGCACCTGTTCGACGCCGGGCCGGATCTGGCGTTCCTCGACGCAGGCGGCGTTCGCCTGATGCTGACCACGTCGCAGGGCGCGGGCGATATCGGGCACAACTCGCTGCTGTACTTCAAGATCGACGACATCGAGACGGTGCAGGCCGCGTTGGTGGAACGCGGCGCGGCGCAGGAACGCGCGCCGCAACTCACCGCGAGGCTGCCCGATCACGAGCTGTGGATCGGCTTCCTGCGCGACCCGGACGGAAACCTGGTCGGATTGATGGAAGAGCGTCGGCCGGATTGAACCCGGACGACGGAGGCCCGACGGGCATTCGCCACGCGGCACTCAGCGCAACTGGCTGTCCTTGCTCCCGCGGCGGTTGTAGCCGCTATGCGGGCCCTGCTCCTGGTCATGCGCTTCCTGGCAGGCGATGCACAGCCGCACGCCGGGCACGGCGTCGCGTCGGGCCTGCGGGATCTCGACGCCGCAGTCCTCGCAATGCGTCAGGCCGGGGCCCGACGGCAACTGGCTGCGTGCGCGCTGGATGGCGTCCTTGATGGTCGCGTCGATCTGGTCCTGGACCGCGCCGTCACCTGCCCAACCGGTGGCCATGTGGCTCTCCTGCTGCGAATCGTCGTCGCGGAAGGATAGCGCCGCGGCCCTGAACTGCCCTGCGCATCGCTGAACGCCCCGCACACATCCCGCAGCGCGTCACGGGACTACACTGCGCGCAGCCGTTCCTGCGGCCCTAGCCGCGAAGGCATCCGGATGCGCCGCGTGGTCGTCGCAACTGTGCTGGTTGCGCTCCTGCTCCAGATGGGCGGGGCGTTCGCCCAGGTCGTCGCGCCGGGCGAGGTCATGGCGCTGCCCGGCGAACTGCGCGAGCGCGTTCACCGCGACGTGCTGGTCGGCAATCCCGGCATGCTGACGCGGCTGGAGCGCCTGTCGAGCCTGATGTACACCCCCGAAGGGTTGGGCATGACCTACCGGGAAACGGCGAACCTGACGGTCGCGCAGGCCTACGAATCGCGCACCGCCAACTGCCTGACCTTCACCCTGCTCTTCCTCGCGCTGGCACGCGAGGCCGGCATCGACGCGACGCCGCAGGAGATCGAACAGATCCTCGGCTTCCGCCAGGCCGACGGCACGCTCTACCTGAGCAACCACGTCAATGCGCTCGTGCGCGTGCAGGGCCGGCGCTACATCGCCGACGTGGCCGGCGACCTCATCATCGCGCGCGATCGTCCCAAGCCGATCACGCAACAGCGCCTGATCGCCCACTACTACAACAACCTCGCGGTGGAGCGGCTCTCCGCCGGCGACTACGCCGCTGCGCAGTCGCTGCTCCGCACCGCGCTGGAACTGGACCCCGACTACGCGGCCTACTGGAGCAACGCCGGCGTCGTGCACCTGCGCAGCGGCGATGCGCGCGCCGCCGGAGAGGCATATCGCAAGGCGCTGGCGCTGGATCCGGACAACGTCAACGCGCTGTTCAACCTCGCCGGGCTGGCCACGCGCACGGGCGACAGCACGCTGGAGCGCGAGTACCGCCAGCGCCTGGCCAATCTGCAGCGCAACGATCCCTTCCACCATTTCATGCAGGCCGTGAACGCGCAGAACGCGGGCGATCTCACGCGCGCGATCCGCCATTACCGCCGTGCGGTGGCGCTGCAACCGGAGGAGCACCGCTTCCATTCGGCGCTGGCGAACGCCTATCTGGAACAGGGCCGCACGCAGCTGGCGATCCGCTCGCTGGCCCGCGCCCAGGCCCTCAGCGACGGCGACACCCGGGCCGCCTACCGCGACCGGATCGACGCCCTGCGCGCCCGCTGACGGCGCCGCGTCCCCTTTTTCCCGCGCATCGCGTTTGCTTGTCCGAGACGATCGGAGGGGAACGCCTGTGCAACACGACATGTTGATGGCCAAGCGCAATCTGGTACGCATCGCCATCGAGACCGCCGAGCTTCCCGGAATACGCCTGATCGCACGACCGCTCTACCGGCGCCTGTTCAACCGACCCTACTACGGCGGCAACGCCTATTACGGCGCCTACGATTCGCGCGCGCAGGCGCTCGCGGCGGCGCCGTCGCTGCCGACCAGCTACGACCAGCCCTCGACCACGGGCATGTACATGGACCGGCACGGCAGCATCCGCGTGAGCGACTACCCGATGGTCCACTGGCTTTCGCGCCTGCTGGCCGAAGGCCGGCACCGCATCTTCGACCTGGGCGGCCACATCGGCGTGACGTACTACGGCTTCCGCCGCTACCTCACCTACCCGCACACGATGGAATGGCGCGTGCACGACGTGCCCGCGGTCATCGATGCCGGCCGCAGCTGGGCCCGCGAGAACGATCCCGACGGCCTGCTGCATTTCGCGGACGCTCCGGACGCCGCCAACGAGCACGACGTGCTGATCACCTGCGGCGCATTGCAGTACCTGGACTACACGCTGCCGGAACTTCTCGGCCGCCTGACCGCCCCGCCCACGCACGTGCTCGTGAACCTGACGCCCGTGCACCCCAGGCGCGGCTACGTGACGTTGCAGAACATCGGCAAGGCGGTGCTGCCGTACCGGGTGATGGCCAAGCCCCAGTTCGTCGCCGAGATGCAGGCCCTGGGTTACCGGCTCGAAGACCAGTGGCAGTCCAAGGAGCGCCACCTGCGCGTGCCGTTCGAGCCGGAGTGCTCGCTCGATCACTACGCGGGGTTCTACTTCAGGCGCGCCTGAGCCCGGACATCCGCTGCGTCTGCGCAACCAGGCGCGCAACGAGCGCGTCCACCTCGGCCTCGGCCGCCGCAATGGACGCATGCAGTCGTTCGTCGGCGAACTCGTCGTACTCGATCGCGATGCGTTCCACCGCATCGATGCCGATGTAGCGCATCGGCGTCTCCACGCCGCGCTCGACATGATTGTCCGCACACAAGCGCCCACCCGGATCGTAGCCGTGGTCGCCACGCGAACTCAGCAGGACCAAGCGCTTGCCATGGCCGGCGAGCAGCGGCCAGTACGGCTCGCCTTTGCGGCTGCGGTCGAAGCCGAACGTTCGCCCGACGCGAACGATGTTGTCTATCCACGCCTTGAGCGTCGACGGCATGCCGAAGTTGTACATCGGTACGCCAACGACAATGAGGTCGGCAGCACTCAGTTCGTCGACCAGGACGTCGCTCTCGGCAAGCGCTGCGTGCATCCACGGCTCCCGTCGCGCCGGCGCGGTAAAGGCCGCGTGCACCCAGTCGCCTCCGACAGGCGATGGCGGCGACAGCGCAAGATCGCGGTGAACGACGGCATCGCCCGGTCGCAGCGCCTGCCACTGCCTCACGAAACGGGCCGACAGCCGACGCGTGTGCGACCCGTGCGCGTGTTCGCCGGAGCGTCCCGGCCGGGCGCTTGAGTCGATGTGTAGTAACCTGACCATGGTTCACCTGTGCTGGAAGAGGTCACAGGTTCAACTCCATACGTATCGGCGTAAAACGATCATTCCGCACCCGACGGATGCAATGAATTCACCCATGGACAGCCGCCTGCCGCCACTCACGGCCCTGCGCGCCTTCGAAGCCGCCGCCCGCCTTCTGAGCTTCAAGCACGCCGCGGCAGAGCTGTCGCTGACCCCGACGGCGATCAGCCATCAGGTCCGGCAGTTGGAAGACCGGCTCGGCGTGGCGTTGTTCGTGCGCGGCACCCGTCGCGTCGACCTGACACCCGCCGGGCAAAGCCTGTACCCGGCACTGCGCGATGGCTTCGATGCGATGGCGCGCGCCGTGCAGACCGTGCACCCGCAGGAACGGCCCCGCTCCGTCGTGCTCAGCACGACGATGGCATTCGCCTCACGCTGGCTGCTGCCGCGCTTGGCCAGGTTCGCAGCCCTGCGGCCGGACATCGCCTTGCACCTGCACACGGGCGACGCGCCTGTCGACCTTCAAGGCGGCGGCGCGCAGCTCGCGATCCGCTACGGTCCGGGTCGATATCCGGATCTCACGAGCGCGTCACTGCTCACTTCACGCTTTGCGCCGGTGTGCGCGCCGGGCCTGCGCGTGCGCGGCGTGGACGACCTCGAACGCGTCCCGCTGATCAGCTTCGAATGGTTCCGGCGTGACGCGGTGACGCCCGACTGGCCGCTCTGGTTCGCGCACGCCGGACGTGCGCAGGTGCCGCGACAATTGCATTTTTCCGACGAAGTCCACGCCATCCAGGCGGCGATCGGTGGCCAGGGCATGGCGCTGGTCAATCTCGCGCTGGTCGCCGATGAACTGGCCGGCGGATTGCTGCACCGGCCGTTCGGCCCGGAACTGCCCGGGCACGACTTCCATCTGGCTTGGCCGCAGTCGCGCGATTCCGATCCGGAACTGATCGCGGTGCGCACGTGGCTGCTCGACGAGGCGACGCGACGCGCCACCCCGCCTACGCTGGGCTAATGCGCTGTTGCGTCCCAACCGCGCACGCGGGTACGTGCGTGCGCCCGGCGCATGCGCTATGAAGGCGCCACCTTCCCCGGGACCCGGCCATGCACTACGCGTCCGTCCATGCCGGCTTGCGCAGCACGGGGCTGTTGGCCGCGCTGTGCCTGGTCTCGTGCGCATCCGTGTCGCCCGGGATGCGCGCACCCGAGGCGTGTGACGCAGCGGCGTGCGCCATGGAAGATGCTTCACCGCTCGGGACCGCCCGCACCAAAGCCCGCCTTGCCGCGCAGTACGACGACCGGCGGGCGCGGCAGGCCTGGATGGACTGTGCGACATCGGCATGGATCGCCCTGGACGACCCGACCACGACACGCGACGCGGCCGTGCTGGCCACACGCTGCACCGATTCGTTGCTCGGTGAGTTGCTGCAGGAGCGCCACGGCGAGTGGGTCGAGGGCCCGACGCAGATCGGCGGTATCGAACTGAACGTCGAATTCCGCGATCTGTCGCCCTACCTGATCGAACCGCTCACCCTCACCCGCGCGCGCGACATCCCGCTGCGCACGCATGTGGGCCCGCACGTGCAGCATCCGGGATTCGGCGTGCCGCTGTCGGCCATCTCGCGCCGCTGCGACGACCGCGCGATCTGCGAGCTGCTTCCACCCGAAGGCGTGTTCCGCGATGTCACCGCATGGATCGAAGCACCCGCCACGCACGATGCGCCCGCGCGTCTGGTGATCGCCAATGCGCTTGCGTCGCCCACGTTGGCCGTCGGCACGCAACGCATTCCGCTGGCCTACGACACCTCGGCGGCATTCGCGCAGGGTTCTGGCACGTCGAAGCTGCCGCGTCTGGCGGTGTGGGGGTTGCTCGGCGGGCACGAGGTCGGCCGACGCGCCGGTGTTTACCTGCTGGAGGACTACGATCCGCGCAAGCATCCGCTGGTGATGATCCACGGACTGGGCAGCAGCCCGTTGACCTGGGCGCCGCTTTCCGACGCGGTCTGGGGCGAGGCGGACCTGCGCGCGCGTTTCCAGGTGTGGCATGTCGTCTATCAGACCAACGCACCGACGCTGGTCGCGCGGCGTCGCGTGAAGGAATACCTCGACGAAGCCTGGAGCGTGCTCGATCCCGAGGGCGACGACGATGCGCGCCACGGAACGGTGCTGATCGGCCACAGCCTCGGCGGCGTGATCTCGCGATTGCTGTGCGTGGACACCGGGGACGTGCTGTGGAACGCGGCCTTCACCGTGCCACCGCAGCGGGTGCGGGCCGATGCGGTCGATGTGGCGTCGGTTGCCGACACGTTCCGCTTCACGCCCTACCCCGGCGTCACGCGCGCCATCTTCATCGCCTCGCCGCACCGTGGCAGCCCGAGCGCGGCGAGCTGGTTCGGCCGACTCGCGCGCGTGCTCGTGGGCCGGCGCACGCCGGAGCTGCAGGCACTCAAGCGCGTTGCCGATGCCGATCCCGACGCCGTGCGCCCCGAGCTGCTCGAGTTCTACCAGCAGGCACGCCTGAACAGCATCAGCACGCTGCAGGTCATGCAGCCGGTGCGCGCGGCGGGCGAATCGCTGATGCCGGTGCCGGGCATCGCATACCACACCATCGCCGGATCGCAGCGCGGACAGATTCCGCCCGGCGACGGCGTGGTGCCGCTGGAAAGCGCGCTGCTGCCCGGCGCCGCCTCGACACGCGTGCTCGACGCTGGACACGACGTGCACATGCAGCCGGAGGCGATCTCCGAAGTGCTGCGCATCCTGCGCGAAGCGCCGTGAGGCGCAGGCGCACGAAGGCCGGCATCGCGCCGGCCTTCGATGCGGTCATCGCGCAGGCGTTACTTCGCCGGCGCGCTGCCCGGCGGGAAGTCGGCGAACATCTTGTCGACGCCGGCCTGCGCCTTGGCGTTCACCTGCTCCGGCGAATCCGGCACCGTACCCGACGCCGTGCCGCGCCAGATCGCCTGCTTGGTCTTCATGTCGAACATGTCCACGACGAGCGTGCCGACCTCGTAGTTGCGCACGGTCGTGGTCGCCGAGCCCATGCCGACGCCGCCGCCCCAGCGGCCCCAACCGTAACCGCCCCAGGCCGGACCGCTGTAGAAGGTATCCAGCGTTTGTTGCTGCTGCGTGGCGACGTGCGCGGCGATGCCGACATCGGCGTCGGTGCCGCTGGTCTGCTGCCAGCCGTGCGCGGCCAGCTTGGCATCGATGGCGGCGACGACGCGCTGCTCCACCAGCGGCGAACGGCCTTCGGGCTTCTTCAACCAGGTGTAGGTGCGGTAACTGGAGAACGGCGTGCCCGGATCGTAGTCGGTGTGCACGGTGGGTGTGCTGGCGCAACCGGCCAGCGCAACCAGCAGGACCGCGCTCGAGACGAGGTGCTTCATATGCCTTCACTCCGTGGTGGTAGACGAGAACGCGAACCCGATGCCGCGTGCCACGACCGCACGCGCCGCGTGCTGGCGACATAGAACTCAGGGCCGTGAAACAGGCGTGAAGGGGTCGAGGTCGCTCGAGCCAGGAGGCGGAGCTTTCGTTGCGCGTGTGCCCTCGAATCGTCATCACGGCGAAGGCCGGGATGACGGTGCAGTTGGCGGCGGATGCGGACGCATGCGCATGCCGATACAGCAACGCATGTTGAGCGCCCCCACCCGCACGCCCGAAGCTTGCGGACAGGGTCGATGAGTCAGAACGAAATCGGCACGCGCGCCGTCAACGTCATGTCCGGCGTGTCACGCGTGACGCCCACGCCCAACGCCACGTTCAACGACCAGCGTTCGCTGAAGCGGTACGTGCCGCCCAGCAACAGCGTGCCCAGCGTGATGCGCACCGAGCCCGGCGAATCACGGCCGTTCTGCTTCGTCTTGCCGATCAGGCTGGTGTCGTAGCCCAGGCTGATGGACGCCTTCTCGTTGAGCGCCAGGCCCAGGCCGAGGTTGAAGCCCCAGATGTCGCCGGCCTGCACATCGCCGAGGAATTCCTGTTCGCGGCCGAGCACGGTGCGCGACACATTGCTGCGCTCGAAGTTGTAGAGGTAGCTGAAGGTGCCGAAGAACACGACCGGATCGGACGGATACAACCAGGTCACGCCGGGCTGGAGGGATTCGAAACCCGTGCCCGTGGGCAGCTCCAGCGGCAGGCCCGTGCCGGTGGCGTTCTGGATGCAGCGTTGCACGCAGTCGGTGGTGACTTCGAACAGATCCTTGCCGGTGCGGCTCTTGTAGCGGAGCCAGCCGATGTAGAACGCCTTGTCCGGACCGCCGCGATTGAGCTGGTAGCGCGCGGTGGCCTCGATGTCGCCCATGCCGTCGCCGTGCGCGTTGAACACGCGGTCCTGCGCGCTGCCGGTGAAGATCTCGCGGCTGACGGTATCGCCGTTGAGATAGACGTAAGGCACCTTGGCTTCCAGTTCGAAACGCCCGCCGATGCCCATGCGGCCGGTGATCGTGGCCACGCCCGAGGTGGTCTTCACCTGGCGCACGTCGATCAGGCCGATCAGGATCGCCGGGATCACGGTGAAGCCGACCAGGGCGACACGATCGTTCGCGGAATAGCCGTATTGCAGCGAGGGCTCGAGGATGAACTGGCCCGCCGGCGTGAGCACGCCGGGCTGGTCGAAGATCTGCGCCACTTCCGGCGGGCGCGTCGCCGATTCCGGCGCCTGCCCGACTGGTTGCCGCTGCTGCTGTTGTTGCTGTTGCGGTTGTTGCGCCTGCTGCGGCTGCGCCTGCGCCACCGGCGCCTGCGAGGCCGCGGGAGCCTGCGTCTGCTGCGCGAGCGAAGGCAGGACGGTGCCCGGCGCTGCGCCGGCGCCGCGTTCGGTCGCCAGGCGTTCCTCGTCGACCACGCGCTGCAGGTTCGCCAGCGCCTGTTCCTGTTGCGCGACGGACTGCCGGAGTTCTTCCAGGCGGCGCGTCTGGGCGTTGATCTCACGCTGCAGATCGTCGAGCGACGTCTGCGCTGCGGCGGGCGCGGCGGGCGCGGCGGGCGCGGCGGGCGCGACCGTCGCGGGCGGTGTCGCCGAAGGAACCCCGCCCACCTGAGGCTGCGTGGCCGGCCGGGCCGGCCCCAGTCCCTGCCACTGGTCCTGCGCCTGGGCCGCCGCGGCGGCGGCGAGCCACAGGCATGGAACGAGCATCAGGCGGCGGGGCAATTGCGTCCTTCTCATGCGGCGTCCTTCTGGTGTGACCGGGGGAGGGTTCATCCGGTTACAACGCAATCCGGCGCGACATCAGGGCGCGGTGGCGGTCACCATCGCGTTCTGCAGCGCCGTCTGGGTGTTCAGATCCTGGAATGCGCCGAGCGTGTCCACGCCGACGTTCACGGTGGTGAGCGCGCGGATGTCCTGGCCGTCGAGCGTGTTCTGGATCAGCACGCCATTGAGGTTGCCGGCCTGCTCGAACGTGTTGCCGCCGCCCACCTGCACGACCATGCCGCGGTTGAAGCGTTCAAGCTGCTGCGCCTGCTCGGTGGTCATGCGGCCCACGTCGGGAATCTGCACGCGCGTGGTCGCCATCAGTTCGCCGTTGACGTATACGGCGCGCTCGATACCGAACGACAGCGCCGTGCCGTCGCCGGTCATGAAGCCGCCGCGCATGTCGTCGAGCAATGCGGGGTCGATCGCCACCCACTCCGGCCCCAGCACGTTCGCCGTCTGCGGCGGCGCGGCCAGCGCGGGCGCGCACGTCATCAGCGTCGCGACGATGAGGAATTTCAGCGAAGGCGAGTCCATGGTTCCCCCTCCTTCAGATGTCGCCCGGGCCACGCCGGGGCGTCACGATGTTGTAGAGGCTGTCGCGCGCGATGCCCGCATCCAGCGGTGCAGGCGGCGCCGTGCGCCAGTCGCGCGGCATGTTGAATTGCGCCAGGTCGCGACGGTTGTGCACCACGAACAGGATGCGGTTGTCCCACAGTTTCTCGAAGCGCGAGCGCGGCATCGCACGCGTGCCACGCGCGGGATCGCCGAGCAGCACGCGCCCGTTCTTGTAGCCTTTCACCACCACGAAATGGCGGTAGCCACGGTCGTTGAGCAGCACGATCGCCGGCAGCCCTTCCTGGATGAGTTTGTCCAGCGGCTGCTCGAAGCCATCGGCCTCGAAACCCAGTGACCGCAGGTAGCGGCGCATGTCCAGCAGCGAGAATCCGCGTTGGCGGATCTTCGCCTGGTCGCCGGTCTGGTACATGTGCAGGAACACTTCCTGCTCCGTGACCGCGTGGCCGTACTGGTAGGTCAGCAGCGTCGCGGTCGCAGCAGAGCCGCAGCTGAAGTCGTACTGCTGCGGGATGGTGGTCTTGAAGCGCGCCTCCTTCAGGCTCGTCACTTTCAGGGCGTAGTTGCCGCCCGGTGGCGCGCGCACATCCACGGTCCCGGCCTGCACCAGGCCGGAAATGAGGATCCACGCCGATGCCGTCAGCCAAGCCCGGCGCCGGAGTGGCCGCAGGCTCATGGGCCCGCTTCCGCGAACTTCACGTTCACGATCATCGCGTTCTGGATCAGCACGTTCGCGCCGGTGTTCTGGATCACCGTGTTGATGCCGCTGGCGCTGTCGAACGAACCGGCAACCGAGTTGCTGCCGGAAAGCACGTCGACGGCGATCGCGTCTTCGACGCGTCCGTTGACGAGGATGTCGTTGTCGACGATCTCCGCGCCGCCGCGCATGTCGGCCAGCGCGCCTGGATCGACGGCCGAGCCGAACACCGCGTCCTGCGGTGTTGCGTCGATCACGGCCGGAGTTACTTCGATGACGGGTTGGACCACCACCTCGGGTGCCTGCTGTGCGCAGGCCATGCCTGACGCAAGGCACGCGAGGACAGCCACCAGTCCGCTCAATGCGATGGAACGTTTGCGTTGCATCGTCATGCTCCTTGCCCGATCGCTCCGCGTCTTGCGTGATGTCCCGCCGGCGATCGCCGCCGGCGGGAACACGTTTGCGCGACAACGTACCGGAGGCCCGAGGGTCCCCGGCACGTCGTGAGGAGCGCGTTACGGGCCTACGGACAGGTTGGCCTGGACAGTGACACCCTGCTGGATCAGCGAGGAGAAGCCACTGTTCTGCGCCGCGACGGTGATGCCTGCCGCGCCACTTGCCGTACCGGTCATCGTCGACGACATGTTGAACGTGCCTGCATCGGCCGTGTTGGTGCCACCGGCACCACCCGCACCGCCAGTCGCGCCGTTGCCGACGCCACCGTTGCCCACGCCTCCATTGCCGTCACCGCCGCCGCCGCCGGCACCGCCGGCTGCACCGACCGCGCCGCCCGCACCGGCCGCGCCGTTACCGGCAGTGGCCGAGCCGTTGGTCGCACTGGCGTCCGCATCGCCGTTGGTGGCTGCGCCACCGGCGCCGCCGCCGCCCGCACTTGCGGTCACGGTGCCGCTCGCGCCGCCGTCACCCGCGGTCGCGCCGGACGTGCCGGTGCCTGCGCCGGAGGTTGCGGTCGAGGTCGAGCTCGAGGTCGAGCTCGGCGCACCGCCTGCACCGCCCGCGCCACCGGTACCGGTGCCGCCTGCGCCGCCTGCGCCGCCCGTGCCGTCGTTGCCGGCATCGTTGCCGCCACCGCCGCCACCGCCGTCGTTACCGCCTGCGCCGCCACCGCCGCCGCCATCGCTGCCGCCGGCCAGCGAGCCGGAGCCCGAAGCCGAGCCGGCCAGGCTTGCGCCGCCAGCATCGCCGCTGTCGTTGTCGGCATCGCCGCCACGGCCGCTGTAGACGTCATAAACGTCGCCGCCACGGCCGCCGCGTCCTGCGGTCGCATCGCCGATGCTCGCGTCACCAGAGGTCGCGCTGCCGTTCTCGGCCGAACCGCCGCTGCCGCCGCTGCCGCCGTTGCCGCCGTTGCCGCCGTCACCGCCGTCGCCGCCGCCGCCGCCGTTGCCTTCACCGCCCCAGCCGCCGCCGCCGTACCCTGCGCCGCCCTTGCCACCGTGACCACCGTTCGCACCGCCGTTGTTGGTGGCGATGTTGCCGATGCCATAGGTCGCCACGTCGGAGACCGAGCCTTCCAGCTTGGTCAGCGCGGTGATGTGGCTGGAAGTCTTGCTGAAGGTCGAAGAGTCGGTATAGGTGTTGGTGGCGGTGCCACCGCTGTGTGCTGCGGCTGAGCCGGCGTCGGCGCTTGCGTCGCCGTCGTTGCCGCGGTTGTCGCCACTTTCGGTAGTGGTGCTGTTATCGGAGTTGTCGGCGGCGGTGAATACATCGTCACCGTCACCGCCGTCACCGTTCGTCTGTTGTGCCATCGCTTGGCCGCCGAGACCAAGGGCGAGGAGCACTGCCGTTGCCATCAAGCTGGTACGAATGCGCATTTTTGTTCTCCTTTACGGTACGTCGAGTGGCGCCCGGGGGAGGCGCGCGTGAACGACGCAAGGAACTACACGCATGGGCGGTGCCAACTGTCGTTCAGGCACGCCAAGGCCTTGATCCAGCGGCCTAAGCGCGCTGAACCAAGCCACCTCCATCGACGGCGCAGGCGAACGGACGCAGCAAAGCGCCCGAGGCGTTGCAAAACTGGAATGGCACTTTGCGCATCCACATGCGCTGGCGACGCGAATAGACGTGCAAGCCATTGATGCGGCGACGGTGCGCACGAGGCGCGCGGCATTCATCTTCGCGTTTCACTGTCGCAACGCGGGACATTACACGGGTACTTCAGGGGCGCGCCGCGCTTTTTCCGTCAGTGCCTTACGTCAATGAGTTCAGACGCGACTGACGTTGCGGGGCGGCAACACGCGGATAATGCTCGGGTTCGTCACGCTCCACCGCTCACATCCCCGTCACGTCGGGCAGCATCGCGAAGCGCGCGCAGGCGATCGAGTTTCTCCTTGAGCTTGATCTCCAGGCCGCGCTCGACGGGCTCGTAGTACACGCGTTCGCCCATCGCATCAGGAAAGCCAGTCTGCCCTAGCGCGATGCCGCCTTCCGCGTCGTGGTCGTACTGATAGCCCTTCGCGTAGCCCAGCTGCTTCATCAGCCGCGTGGGCGCGTTGCGCAGGTGCAGCGGAACCTCCTGTGTCCCGTACGCCTGCACGTCGGCACGCGCGGCGTTGTACGCGGCGTACACCGCGTTCGACTTCGCGGTGCTCGCCAGATACACGACGACCTGCGCGAGCGCGAGCTCGCCTTCGGGGCTGCCGAGTCGCTCGAACGTGTCCCATGCTTCCAGCGCCATCGGCATCGCGCGCGGATCGGCCAATCCGATGTCTTCCACCGCCATGCGCGTGAGACGTCGCGCGAGGTACGCGCGATCGCAGCCGCCATCGAGCATGCGCGCGAACCAGTACAGCGCGGCATCGGGATTGGAACTGCGCACCGACTTGTGCAGCGCGGAAATCTGGTCGTAGAACTGCTCGCCGCCTTTGTCGAAGCGGCGCGTGCGGTCGGCCAGCACCTGCGCGAGCGTGGCGGCGGTGATCTCACCGCCCTCGCCTTCGGCCAGTTCCGCCGCGATTTCCAGCAGCGTGAGCGCGCGGCGCACGTCGCCGTCGGCCGCGTGCGCGATCTCGCCGAGCGCTTCGTCGCTGACGATCAGCCCGCGACCGCCCAGTCCGCGTTCCTCGTCCTCCAACGCCTGACGCAGCGCGAGGCGGATGTCGTCGGCGGAGACCGCTTCCATCACGTGCACGCGGCAACGTGAGAGCAACGCGGAGTTGAGTTCGAAGGACGGGTTCTCGGTGGTGGCGCCGACGAACAGGATCGTGCCGCGTTCGATATGCGGCAGGAAGGCATCCTGCTGCGCCTTGTTGAAGCGGTGCACCTCGTCGACGAACAGCACGGTGTGGTGCCCTTCGGCGAAACGTTGCGCCGCTTCGGCCAGCACCTGGCGCACCTCGGGCAGGCCGGAGAGCACGGCGGAAATCGCGCGGAAGTCCGCGTCGGCGTACTTGGCCAGCAGCAGCGCGAGGGTGGTCTTGCCGCAGCCCGGCGGCCCCCACAGGATCATCGAATGCACGCGCCCGGATTCGATCGCGCGACGCAGCGCCGAGCGCGGCGACAGCAAGCGCCGCTGCCCGACCATGTCGTCCAGCGTGCGAGGGCGCATGCGCTCGGCCAGCGGCTGCATGCCGCTGCGGTCCACCTGCAGCAGGTCGTCGGAGAGGGAGGAAGTCGAACTCGTGCGCCGGGCCACGGGCGGTCTCGCGGAATATCTGCGCACACGATACCAACCTGGCGGTCGGCGGATGCGCTCCAGCGTTCGCACGGGGCATTCGACGTTGCGGCGCGTCGCCCTCATCCGCCTGCCGGCACCCGCAGGCGGGAGAAGGGATCGGCTGAGCCCTCTCCCGCTTGCGGGAGAGGGGTGAGGGCCAGCGCAGCGAGGATCAGGGCGCGCCCACGCCCGCCACCATGGGCGCATCGGGGCCGAGCTGGTAATCCATCTGCAACCACTGTCCGTCGCGCCGGTCGTACAGCGCGCGGATGCGCACATCGCTGCTGCCGTCGCGGCCGAAGTCGGCCAGTCCGCGCGCGTCCATGCCGAGGTAATGCCCGGCCATCTCGATCGTTTCCACGCGGTCCAGTTGCATGCGCACCGATGCGATCCCCATCTCGCGCTGCAGCGTGTCGGCCATGCGGTCTTCCAGTTGCCGCAGTGCGAGGCTGTCGTTGGGAATGGCGCGCCCGTCACCTCCGACGCCGACCTCCAGTTCCGGCCAGCCGGCCTGGCCTAGAAAGTCGTCGTAGCGGCTGACGAAGCGGAATCCGATCCAGCCCGTCTCGCCCGGGAATCGCAACCCGCCTTCGCCGCGAATGAGGCGTTGACGCGCGTCGAGCGGCTCCACCGACAGATCGCCGAACTTCACCTCCACCGCGCGGCCGCCGAAGCGCTCCGCCAGCCCGGCGACCACGGTTCCGGCGATCGCCTTCTCCATCGCCGTGCGGTCCAGGGCGCGCGCCGGCGGAAGGGCCTGCGTCGCGGCGGGCGCGGTGGCGATGGGTTCGTTCGAGGCAGCCGGCAGCGACAGCAGGCACAGGCCGAACCACAGCAATGAAGGTCGCAGGGACACGCCAGGCTCCGGCAGCCGGCGAATCCGGCCCGTGCCCTCATGGAAACGAAAATGCCTGCCGAAGCAGGCCTTTCGCATCCCGGTGCGGGGGATCGGCTTATTCGCCGCCGATCACGTCCACGCCCTTGGGCGGCGTGTAGCGGAAGGTGTCGCCCGCGAAGGCGGGATTGCGCTTCCAGGCGGTGAACTCGATCTCGGTGCGCTGGCCCAGGTTGTCGACCACGTGCATCTTCACCAGGCCGCTCTGGCCGAAGCCCAGGCGCGCGCTGCGGAAGGCGGCCTCGGACTCGCGCTTGGGCGCCAGCGACAGCCATTCCAGGCCCTGGTCCATGCCCAGTTCCTTGACCACGAACTGCGCGTCCAGCTTGGCCGGATCGATCAGCGCAGCCAGCGGGCTGTTCTGCTCCTCCACGCCCTGCGGACGCACCGTGGCCTGCTGCAGGTCCGGATCGAACACCCAGACCTTCTTGCCGTCGGCGACGATCAGCTGCGGAAACGGCTTGACGTACTCCCAGCGGAACAGCCTCGGCGCGGACAGCGCGAGGTTGCCGACGGAGCTTTCCTTGAGCTTGCCCTGCTGATCGAAGACCTGCTGGGTGAACTGGCCGCTCAGGCCCTTCAGGCCCTTGGTGAACGTGTTGAGGTCGTCGCGCGCGCCGGCCAGCGCGGTCGTCGAGACCAGCGCGAGCGCCAGCACGGCCCCCATGAAACGAACTGCTCGCATGCGGAAAACTCCGGAATCCACGATTGCCGGCGAGTGTGCCGGCGGTTGTCTGAACAGGCCTCGACGCCGCGGCGGCGGCCGCGGCGAGATTCATTTCGGCGGCGGCGGTGCCAGCACCGAGCGGTCGCCGTTGTGCTCCGGCGGCGTCACCACGCCCGCGGCTTCCATCGCCTCGATCAGGCGCGCGGCGCGGTTGTAGCCGATCTTCAGGCGACGCTGCACACCGGAGATCGACGCACGGCGCGTCTCGGTGACGATGCGCACGGCCTCGTCGTAAAGCGGGTCGGATTCGTCGCCGCCACCGCCGCCGCTTTCCGGCAGGCCGGTCGCGCCGACGACGACGCCATCGCCCATCGTCTGCACTTCGTCCAGCACGCCCTCGATGTAGTCCGGGCCGCCGCCGACCTGCTTGAGGTGCTCCACGACGCGGTGCACTTCCTCGTCGGACACGAAGGCACCGTGCACGCGCTCGGGCATCGCCGTGCCCGGCGGCAGGTACAGCATGTCGCCGTGGCCGAGCAGCGTCTCGGCGCCGGACTGGTCGAGGATGGTGCGCGAGTCGATCTTGCTCGACACCTGGAACGCGATGCGCGTGGGAATGTTGGCCTTGATCAGGCCGGTGATGACGTCCACCGACGGACGCTGCGTGGCCAGGATCAGGTGGATGCCGGCGGCGCGCGCCTTCTGCGCCAGGCGGGCGATGAGTTCTTCCACCTTCTTGCCGACGATCATCATCATGTCGGCGAATTCGTCGATGAAGATGACGATGAACGGCAGCGTTTCCAGCGGACGCGGCCCCTCGCCCAGTTCGGCGTTGGGCTTGAACAGCGGGTCCATCATCGGCTGGCCGGCGGCGATGGCGTCGTTCACCTTCTTGTTGAAGCCGGCCAGGTTGCGCACGCCCACGGCCGACATCAGCTTGTAGCGGCGCTCCATCTCGGCCACGCACCAGCGCAGGCCGTTGGCGGCTTCCTTCATGTCGGTGACGACCGGCGCCAGCAGGTGCGGAATGCCCTGGTAGACGGACAGTTCCAGCATCTTCGGGTCGATCATCAGCATCCGCAGGTCTTTCGCGGAGGCCTTGTAGAGCAGCGACAGCACCATCGCGTTGACCGCGACCGACTTACCCGAACCGGTGGTGCCCGCGACCAGCAGGTGCGGCATGCGCGCCAGATCGGCCACCGTCGGACGGCCGGCGATGTCCTTGCCCAGCGCCAGCGTGAGCGGGCTGGTGGACTTGTCGTATTCCTTCGAGCGCAGCAGCTCGGACAGGAAGATCATCTCGCGCGAGGTGTTCGGCGTTTCCAGGCCGATCACGGACTTGCCCGGGATCACGTCGACCACGCGCACCGACTTCACCGACAGCCCGCGCGCGATGTCCTTGTCGAGCGTGCTGATCTGGCTGACCTTGATGCCCGGCGCCGGCTCCAGCTCGAAGCGCGTGATGACCGGGCCCGGATAGGCGCCGACCACCTGCGCATCGATGCGGAAGTCCTTGAGCTTGAATTCGATCTGGCGCGACAGCGTTTCGAGCGTTTCCTCGCTGTAGCCCTTGGGCTGCGGCTTGGGGTCGTCGAGTAGCGCCAGCGGCGGAATGCCGGTGCCGTCGCCGGTGTGGAACAGCGGAATCTGCGTCTCGCGCTTGGCGCGGTCGCTTTTCTCTACGACGGCGGCCGGCGGCGGCGGTTCGATCTTCACCGGCTCGCGCTTGGCGCGCAGCTGGGTGTCGGCCTTGCGGGCTTCCTCGCGCTCCTCGCGGAAGGCGCGCGTCTGCTGCCACTCGGTCGCCTGCTTCTCGCCCTGGCGGAACAGCTTGCTCACCGTCGGACCGAGCGCGAGCACCCACTGCCCGATCTTGTCCATCACCGCGAACCACGAAAGCCCGGTCGCCAGCGTCACCGACACCAGCAGCAGCGCGAGCAGGAACAGGTTGCCGCCCACCGGACCGAAGCCGCTGTAGAGCGACTTGCCGACGAGCTGGCCAAGGATGCCGCCGGCGCGCGCGGAGAACGCTTCGGCATGGCCAACGCGCAGCTCCAGCAGGCCCGTGGCCGAAACGAGGAAGCCGACGATGCCGACCAGCCGCAGCGCCGGACCGAAGTCCGCGTCGCCATCGCCGTCGCTGTCCATGCCGAACAACGCGATCCACGCGATCGCGCCGAGCATGATCGGCAGCAGGAACGCGACGTAGCCGCACAGATACAGCAGCACGTCCGCCGTCCAGGCACCCACGCGCCCGCCGACGTTGTGCAGCGGCGCGGTCACGCTGCCCGAATGCGACCAACCCGGATCCTGCGTCGAGAACGTGACCAGGCTCGCCAGCAGATACAGCAGCAGCGGCGCGATCAGGATCAGCGCGATGTCGCGCATCAGCCGCTGCTTGCGCGGCGACGGCGGCAGCTTCTCGGCCTTGAGCTTCTTTCGACTGGCTGCGGACGCTTGCGCCACCGTGATGTTCTGCCTCAAATGGATTGCGTTAGTTGTTGAATATACGACAGAAGCGGCGGATTCGTGATTTGGGATTGGAGATTCGCTCCCCAACCCTCGTTACGCCTCCCGACCGGTCGAAGCCACGGCTTCGGGTGCCAAACGGACGGAGCCCGGGCGACCCATGGCCGCCCGGGCTCCTTGATTGTAGTTCGGGACTCCCCGGGTGCGGCGGGACCCACTCCTGCGAATCCCGTCTCCCGAATCCCGGCTTTTAGACCTTCATGTCCTGCAGCGCCGGGTGGACGATCTTGCCGCCCTCGACGTTGATGCCGCGCACCAGCGCCTGGTTCTGGCGCCACGAGTCGCCCGAGGCCAGCTTGTTGACCCACGGCAGGATCGCCGCGCAGATCGCCTGCGAGCTGGTCTGCGGCACGGCGCCGGGCATGTTGGTCACGCAGAAGTGGGTCACGCCCTCTTCGACGTAGGTCGGCTCCTTCCAGGTGGTCGGGCGCGAGGTTTCGAAGCAACCGCCCTGGTCGATCGAGATGTCGACCAGCACGCTGCCGGCTTCCATGCCCTTGAGCATTTCGCGGTTCATGACGTGCGGGGCCTTGGCGCCGGTGACCAGCACCGCGCCGACGACGAGGTCGGCCGAGGCCACTTCGCGCGCGACGACGTCGGCGTACGGGTACAGCGCGGTGACGTTGTTGCCCAGGCGCATCATTTCGTCCATGCGGTCCTGGCGCATTTCGAACACCACGACATTCGAGCCGCCCGCCGCGGCCAGCTGCGCCGACGCGCTGCCGGCCTTGCCCGCGCCGAAGACCACGACCTTGCCGCGCTCGGTCGACGGCAGGCCGCCGAGCAGCTTGCCCTTGCCGCCTTCGGGCTGGTGCAGCAGGTGCGTGCCGACCTGCACCGCGATCTTGCCGGCGATGACCGACATCGGCGCCAGCAGCGGCAGGTCGCCGTTGGGCAGCTCGACGGTCTCGAAGGCGACGCCGGTCAGGCCGATGTCGAGCAACTGGCGGGTGAGCTTGGGCTCGGCGGCCAGGTGCAGGTAGCAGAACAGCAGGTGGTCTTTGCGCAGATGGGCGAGATCGCCGGCGATCGGCTCCTTCACCTTCACGATCAGCTCGCCCTTCTCGTACAGCGCGGCCGCGTCGGGCGCGATCTTCACGCCGAGCTGGGTGTACTGCTCGTCCTTGAAGCCCGACTTGATGCCGGCATCCTTTTCGATCCAGACCTCGTGGCCGCGCTTGACCAGGTCGCCGGCCGCAGCCGGAACGAGCGCTACGCGCCCTTCGAGGGTCTTGGTTTCCTTGGGAACGCCGATCCGCATGTCTCTTACCTTCGATCGTTGAAAAGCCGCGCGGGCTTGCGCGGCTCGTGGGGTGTGGTGGTGACGAAAAAAACGCCGCATCGGCGGCGCGTCGCCGCCATTGTCGTCCGTCGCGTGGATGGCCTCACGGCGCAGTGCAACATTGCGTCGCGCGGGAGGTCCGGTTCAGTGCCTTGTTTTAGGGGGACCGCGCCGCCAAGCTATGACTCCGACGTTCCATCGACACGCCTGCGTACGGACTTTCCGACAGCACGCCTGCGTATGGCGGAACACACCGCGCGCAGCGCATTCCCGAGCCCGCAATTATACCCATGAGCCCATCGAAGCACTCCCAAGTCATCATCCTCGGTTCCGGCCCGGCCGGCTGGACGGCCGCCGTCTACGCCGCGCGTGCGAACCTGAAGCCGCTGGTGATCACCGGCCTGCAGATGGGCGGCCAGCTGATGACGACCACCGAGGTCGACAACTGGCCCGGCGACGCGCACGGCCTGCTCGGCCCGGACCTGATGGCGCGCATGCAGGCGCATGCCGAACGCTTCGATACCGAAGTCGTCTTCGATCACATCCATACGGCCGATCTATCCTCGCGCCCGTTCCGCCTGATCGGCGACAGCGGCGAATACACCGCCGACGCGCTGATCATCGCCACCGGCGCCACCGCGAAGTATCTGGGCCTGCCGTCGGAAGAGATGTTCAAGGGCCGCGGCGTGTCCGCGTGCGCGACCTGCGACGGCTTCTTCTACAAGGAGCAGGACGTGGCGGTGATCGGCGGCGGCAACACCGCGGTCGAAGAAGCGCTGTACCTGTCGAACATCGCGCGCAAGGTCTACCTCGTGCACCGCCGCGACACGCTGCGCGCCGAGAAGATCATGCAGGACAAGCTGTTCGCGAAGATCCAGTCCGGCAAGATCGAGCCGATCTGGCACCACCAGGTCGATGAAGTGCTCGGCAATGACGTCGGCGTGACCGGCCTGCGCGTGAAGTCGGTGCAGGACGGTTCGACGAAGGATATCGCGATCCACGGCCTGTTCGTCGCCATCGGCCACACGCCGAACACTTCGCTGTTCGAGGGCCAGCTGGAGATGAAGAACGGCTACCTCGTCATCAAGACCGGCCTGGACGGCAACGCCACGCACACGTCCGTGCCGGGCGTGTTCGCCGCCGGCGACGTCGCCGACCAGGTCTACCGCCAGGCGATCACTTCGGCCGGCTTCGGCTGCATGGCTGCGCTGGACGCCGAGAAGTTCCTCGACAAGGAAGGCTGATGCACGAAGTCGTGGAGCGCACGCTCGATATCCGTCCGCATCTGCAGGAGCAGCTGGACGAAGACGACCTGGCGCGCATCCACGACTTCCTCGCCCGCGAGTCCTACTGGGCCGCGGGCATTCCGCTGGACACGCTGCGCCGCGCACTGGCGAATTCGGTCTGCTACGGCGGCTACATCGACGGCCGCCTCGTTGCCTTCGCGCGCGCGATCAGCGACCGCGCGACGTTCGCTTATCTCGCGGATGTCTTCGTACTCGAACCGTTCCGTGGCCGCGGCCACGGCCGCGCGCTGGTCGCTGCACTGATGGCCGACGACGCGCTGCAGGGCCTGCGCCGCTGGCACCTGGTCACGCGCGACATGCAGGGGCTCTACGCCGGTCTGGGCTTCACCGGCCTGACGCAGCCCGAACGCCACATGCAGCGACACGACCCCGACGTCTATCGCGGCCAGTCCGGCGGTTGAGCGATGGTGAAGGTGCGCATCCTGGAATCGCTGGCGGAGGTTTCCTCCGCGCAGTGGGACGCGCTGCACGACGGCGCCAATCCCTTCGTCGCGCACGCCTTCCTGCACGGCCTGGAAGAGCACGACTGCCTGCGCGCGAAATGGGGCTGGCGCGCGCAGCATCTGACGTTGTGGGAAGACGATGAACTGATCGCCGCCGCACCGGCGTATCTGAAAGAGAACTCGCACGGCGAGTTCGTGTTCGACCACGCCTGGGCGCACGCGTACGACCGCGCCGGACTGGCGTACTTTCCGAAATGGCTGTGCGCCGTGCCCTACTCGCCCGTCACCGGGCCGCGCCTGCTCGCACGTACGCCGCAGCGACGGCGAATGCTGACCGAGCGGATGGCCGCGTTGTGCGCAAGCAACGGGTTGTCGTCGGCGCACGTGAATTTCCACCGGCGTGATGAAGACGCCGATTTCGGCGACGACTGGCTGCAGCGCCTGGATCTGCAATACCACTGGCGCAACGACCGCGGCTGGCGCGACTTCGACGATTACCTCGCGGCCTTCGATCACAAACACCGCAAGAACATCCGCCAGGAACGCGCGAAGGTCGCGCGGGCCGGTATCACGTTCCGCATAGTCGACGGCACGCAGGCCAGTGACGACGAGCTGGCGACGATGCACGGCTTCTACCTTCAGACCTTCGCCGAGTACGGCAACCACCCGGCGATCACGCTGGAGTTCCTGCATCACCTCGCCCGCACGATGCCGCAGGCGCTGGTCATCGTCCTGGCGATGCGCGCCGATCGCCCGATCGCCGGGGCCTTGTGCATGCGCGGCGGCGACGCGCTGTACGGTCGCTACTGGGGTGCCAGCGAGATGGCGCCGGGACTGCATTTCGAGACCTGTTATTACCAGGGCATCGACTACTGCCTGCGCGAAGGCCTCACGTGTTTCGAACCCGGCGCACAGGGCGAGCACAAGCTGGCGCGGGGCTTCCTGCCCACGTTCGTGCGCAGCCGCCATTGGGTCGCGCACGACGACTTCCGCGACGCGCTGCGCGACTGGTGTGCCCAGGAGGCCGAGTCCGTCCGCGCTTATGCGAGCACGCTCGCGCGGCATTCGCCCTTCAAGGCGGACGCGGGCGCGGCACAGGGCGATGCGCCATCATCCCCGGCGTGAGCACCCTGCCCGCCCTGCTGCCGTCCGAGCCCGACGCGCCGTTCCCGCCGGTCGAAGACGCCCTGCGCCAGCCCGACGGGTTGCTCGCCGTGGGCGGCGACCTGACGCCGACACGCCTGCTCAACGCGTATCGCCACGGGATCTTCCCCTGGTACTCGCAGGGGCAGCCGATCCTGTGGTGGAGCCCGGACCCGCGCACGGTGTTCGCGACCGACGCCGTGAGGCTGTCGTTCAGGTTTCGCCGCAGCCTGCGTCGCTCGCACTGGGACGTCCGCGCCGACACCGCCTTCGCGCAGGTCATCCGCGCATGCGCAGACACGTCACGCCCAGGCCAGCGCGGCACGTGGATCACGCCGGAGATGCGCGCGGCCTATGAGCGCATGCACGCGCTCGGTCATGCGCATTCGATCGAGGTCTTCGACGGCGACCGGCTCGTCGGCGGGATCTACGGCATGGCGATAGGCCGGATGTTCTTCGGCGAGAGCATGTTCAGCGCGGAATCCGGCGGATCCAAGGTCGCCCTCGCCGCCCTGGCCTGGCACCTGCGCGACTGGGGCTGGCCACTGATCGATGCCCAGGTGGAGAACGACCACCTGCTCAGCCTGGGAGCGCAGTGCTGGCCCAGACCGCGGTTCGTCGCGGCTGTCGCGGAACTGACCCAAATGCCCGGCACCGTAGGGACCTGGTCGGAGCGGGTCGGGCACTGGCCGGCCTCGCGGCTGGCGGCCCCCGCAAGGCCCTCAGGGCCGGTTCCAGCGGACCCTTAACCGATTTTTTGCACGAACGCCACCGGCATGGCAAAATGCGGGGCTTCGTTGACCGTTCCCGATCCCGGGGCGGCACCACGACCCCACACTCCAGGAACCACATGGCAAAAGATGACGTGATCGAATTCGAGGGCACGGTGGCGGAAACCCTTCCGAACACCATGTTCCGGGTGCGCCTCGAAAACGGGCACGAGATCATTGCCCACATCTCCGGTCGCATGCGCAAGAACTACATCCGCATTCTGACCGGCGACAAGGTGAAGGTCGAAATGACCCCGTACGACCTGACCAAGGGTCGTATCACTTACCGCATGAAGTGATTCCCGGCGAATCCACTTCATAAAATTGCGGTAACTGTTTGACTGGAAAGCGGCCCATGGCCGCTTTCTTCGTTTCCGGGTGACCGTGCCGCCCGACATCCCGCGTTGTTCCCCAGAACCGGCCACCGGCCGCTTTCGGGACACCGCCATGCCCAGCCGTCGAGCGTTCCTCGCAGCACAGGGCGCGCTGTTCGCCGCCGCCGCGGCGCCCACGGGACTGCTTGCCGCCCTGGTCGCCGACACGCCGCCGTTGCCGCGGCTGGACGACTGGGAGTCGGTACGCGGCCTCTTCCGCCTCGATCCGGCCTACCTGCACTTTTCCGGCTTCTTCATCGCCTCGCACCCGGAGCCGGTGCGCCAGGCCATCGAAACCTTCCGACGCACCCTGGATGCGAACCCGCTGCTCACGGTCGAGCACGGCATGTTCGGGACCGATGAGCAGAACCTGGAGCGCGTCGTGCGCGAGGCCGCAGCGCCCTACCTCGGAGGACGTGCGGACGACATCGCGCTGACCGGCAGCACCACGATGGGACTCGCGCTGGTCTATCACGGCCTGCAACTCAAGCCGGGCGACGAGATCCTGACCACCGTGCACGATCACGTCGTCCACCACGAGTCGATCCGCCTGTCTGCGCTGCGCAATGGCGCGACGGTCCGGAAGATCCGCCTGTTCGAGCGATCCGAAGACGCGACCGTCGAGGGCATGGTCGCCGCGGTTCGCGAAGGCATCGGCCCGAAGACGCGCGTGCTCGGCATCACATGGGTGCAATCCAGCACCGGCCTGCGCGCGCCGGTGCGCGAGATCGCCGACGCCGTCGCCGCGATCAACGCCAAGCGCAGCGAGGAGCAGCGCGTGCGGATCGTGCTGGATGGCGTGCACGGATTCGGCTGCGTCGACGTGGCTGCGGCCGAACTGGGCGTCGATTACTTCTGCGCCGGCACGCACAAATGGATCCTCGGCCCGCGCGGGACCGGCCTGGTGTGGGCATCGGCGGAGAACTGGGCGCGGCTGCGGCCGACGATCCCGTCCTTCTCGGACTTCGAACTCTACGAAGCCTGGATGGAAGACCGTCCCGTGCGCGGACCGAATGTCGCCGCGCGTGTCACGCCGGGCGGATTCCACGCCTACGAACACCACTGGGGACTGGCGAGCGCGTTCGCGCTCCAGCAGCAGCTGGGGCGGCCGCGAGTAGCGGGCCGCATCGCCGAACTCAACGGTCGCATCAAGGACGGGCTGGCCGGCATTCCGGGCCTGACGTTGCATACGCCAAGGGACCCGGCGTTGTCGGCCGGAATCTGCTGTTTCGAACTCAAGGGGAAGACGCCGGAGCAGATCGTCGCGGCGATGGTTGCCCGCAAGGTCCTCGCCAGCAGCAGTCCGTACGCGGTGAGTTATGCGCGCCTGGCGGGCGGCCTGATGAACACACCCGACCAGGTCGATCAGGCGTTGGCGGCACTGCGCGAAGTCGCAAAGTCCTGACAGCGGGGGCCTGACAGCAAAACGCCGGACCGCTCGATGCGGCCCGGCGCTTTGTCGTGCTTCGAACGATCACACCGTCGCCGGCAACAGCTTCTCCGGCTCGGCCTGAGCCGTGACGACCAGTTCGTCGTCCTTGACGTCGATGGTGACCTTGCCGCCGTTGACCAGCTTTCCGAAGAGCAACTCGTCGGCCAACGGACGCTTGATCTTCTCCTGGATCACGCGCGCCATCGGGCGGGCGCCCATCAGCGGGTCGAAGCCGTGCTGGGCCAGCCAGTCGCGGGCGGTCGGCGTGGCCGACAGCGCCACGTCCTTCTCGTGCAGCTGGGTTTCCAGCTCGATCAGGAACTTGTCCACCACGCGCAGGATGTGGTCGAAGCCCAGCGCCTGGAACTGCACCACCGCGTCCAGGCGGTTGCGGAACTCCGGCGTGAAGCCGCGGCGGATCGCCTCCATCGCGTCGGTGGAATGGTCCTGCTTGGTGAAGCCGATCGAACGACGCGAGGCCTGCGCGGCGCCGGCGTTCGTGGTCATCACCAGGATCACGTTCTTGAAGTTCGCCTCGCGGCCGTTGGTGTCGGTGAGCACGCCACGGTCCATGACCTGCAGCAGAATGTTGAAGATGTCCGGATGGGCCTTCTCGACCTCGTCCAGCAGCAGCACGCAGTGCGGCGTCTTGACGATCTTCTCCGTCAGCAGGCCGCCCTGGTCGAAGCCGACGTAGCCCGGGGGCGCGCCGATCAGGCGGCTGACCGAGTGCGGCTCCATGTACTCGGACATGTCGAAGCGGACCAGCTCGATGCCCAGCTGCAGCGCGAGCTGCTTGGTCACCTCGGTCTTGCCCACGCCGGTGGGACCTGCGAACAGGAAGTTGCCGATCGGCTTGTCCGGATTGCCCAGGCCCGAGCGGGCGAGCTTGATCGCCGAAGTCAGGGTCTCGATGGCCGGATCCTGGCCGAAGATCACCATCTTCAGGTTGCGCTCGAGGTTCTTGAGCACGTCCTTGTCCGACGCGCTGACCTGCTTGGTCGGGATGCGCGCCATCTTGGCGACGATGGTTTCGATTTCTTCCACGTCGATCAGGCTCTTGCGCAGGCCTTCGGCCAGCAAGCGCTGGCGCGCGCCGGCCTCGTCGATGACGTCGATGGCCTTGTCGGGCAGCAGGCGGTCGCCGATGTGCTTGACCGACAGGTCCACCGCGGCCTGCAGCGCCTCGTCGGCGTAGGTCACACCGTGGTGCGCCTCGTACTTGGGCTTGAGGCCCTGCAGGATTTCATAGGCCTCGCCCACCGTCGGCTCGACGATGTCGATCTTCTGGAAGCGACGGGCCAGCGCGCGGTCCTTCTCGAAGATGCCGCGGTATTCCTGGAACGTGGTCGAGCCGATGCAACGCAGCTCGCCCGACGCCAGCGCCGGCTTGATCAGGTTGCTCGCATCCATGGTGCCGCCGCTGGCGGAGCCGGCGCCGATGATGGTGTGGATCTCGTCGATGAAGAGCACGGCCTCGGGCAGCTTCTTGAGCTGGGTGAGGACGGCCTTCAGGCGCTTCTCGAAGTCGCCACGGTACTTTGTGCCGGCGACCAGCGCGCCCAGGTCGAGCGCGTAGATCGTGGCGTCGGCCAGCACGTCCGGCACGTCGCCGTCGACGATGCGCTTGGCCAGGCCTTCGGCGATGGCGGTCTTGCCCACGCCGGCCTCGCCGACGTAGAGCGGGTTGTTCTTGCGGCGGCGGCACAGCACCTGGATGGTGCGTTCCACCTCGTCGGCACGGCCGACCAGCGGGTCGATCTTGCCTTCGCGCGCGAGCAGGTTGAGGTTGACGGCGAACTCCGCCAGTGCGTCGCCCTTGCCCTCGCCCTCGCCGCCTTCACCGGAATGCGATTCGCCGTCTTCCTGCGAACGCGACGGCTCCTCGCCGCCCTGCTTGGCGATGCCGTGCGAGATGTAATTGACGACGTCCAGGCGCGCCACGTCCTGCTGGTTGAGGAAGTAGACGGCGTGGCTGTCCTTCTCGCCGAAGATCGCCACCAGCACGTTGGCGCCGGTGACCTCCTTCTTGCCGCTGGACTGGACGTGGTAGACCGCGCGCTGGAGGACGCGCTGGAAACCCAGCGTGGGCTGGGTGTCGCGGTCGACGTCCTCGGGCAGCACCGACACCGAGGTGGCGATGGCCTGTTCCAGGTCGGTGCGCAGGCGCGGGAAGTCGACTCCGCAGGCCTTGAGCACGCTTTCGGCCGAGGGGTTGTCGAGCAGCGCCAGCAGCAGGTGTTCGACCGTCATGTACTCATGGCGCGCCTCGCGGGCACGCTTGTAGCACTGGCCGATGCTGTATTCGAGATCCTTGCTGAACATGGTGGCGTAAGCCTCCGGAAGCTACTGCCGTCCTAGATGGGGACGGGCATGGGGAATTCCATGCTCGCAAGGCCCGGGAACCGGAGGGTCCCCCCTTATCGCTCAGGACGTACTGAGCGGAAGTTTTAGGCCTTCTCCATGGTGCACAGCAAGGGATGTTGGTTGAGTCTTGAAAATTCGTTCACCTGCGCCACCTTCGATTCTGCAACCTCGCGGGTGAAAACGCCGCACACGCCGCGGCCGCGGGTGTGCACGTGGAGCATGATCTGGGTGGCCTTTTCGGCGTTCATGGCGAAAAAGCGCATCAGCACCTCCACCACGAAGTCCATCGGCGTGTAGTCGTCGTTCAGCAGAAGGACGGAATACAGCGGCGGACGGGCGATTTCCGGCTTTCCGGTCTCCACCAGGACGCCGTGCTGGTGCTCATGTTCGGTCTGTTTGGCCATGGGCGGATTATAGGGTGCCCGCCCAGGCGGTCGTGGACGCCCGTGCCTGCCGGCCGGCACAATGGACTCTTACGTACGTCACACATCTCAGGAAGGTTCATGCGTCTTCACGTACTCGCCATCGCCCTGCTGTCGTGGTCGATCTCGATGCCGACGGTTGCCGCCGACAAGGCCTCCACGAGTGCAACGGAGCGTTCTGCCGATCCCGCCGTCGCCAAGCAGCTCAAGGGCCTGGATTACCAGTACGAGGTCGACGACGACGGCGACTACAAGCTCACCTTCGACCTGGACAACGACCGCTCGCAGCTGGCGTTCGTGATCTCCACGGTGGAGAGCTTCGGCGACACGAAGATCCGTGAGGTCTGGGCGCCGGCGTACCGCGCGCCGGAAGGCCGCTTCCCGGTCGAGGTCGCCAACCGTCTGCTGGAGGACAGCCAGTCCAGCAAGCTCGGCGGCTGGGTCAAGCAGGGCGACATGGCGGTGTTCGTGGTCAAGCTGGCGGCCGATGCGACCGCGAAACAGCTCGACGACGCGCTCGACTTCGTCCTGCGCACCGCCGACCAGATGGAACTGGAACTCACCGGCAAGGACGAGTTCTGATGAGCTACCGTCAGGGTCGCTTCTGGCAGCCTGACGTCACCGTCGCCACGGTGGTGGTGGACGCCGGGCGCCTGTTGCTGGTGGAGGAGTCCGTGGGCGGAAAGCTCGTCCTCAACCAGCCGGCGGGCCACCTGGAGCCCGACGAGACCCTGATCGAAGCCGCTTTGCGCGAGACGCGCGAGGAAACCGGCTGGGACGTGCGCCTGACGGCGTTCGTGGGTGCCTACCAGTGGAAGGCGCCGCTCAACCCCGATGGCAGCGGCGGTCGTCACTACCTGCGCTTCGCCTTCGCCGCCGAGCCCGTCTCGCACGACCCGGCCCGCCCGCTCGATGAAGGCATCGTGCGCGCCCTGTGGATGACGCCCAGTGAGCTGGAAGCCGCCAGTGCGCGTCATCGCAGCCCGCTCGTCTGGCGGGTGGCCGCCGACTTCCTCGGCGGCCGTCGCCATCCCCTGGAACTCACCCAGCACCTGGCATGAGCACCGCGGCGCGCACCATCGTCGGCATGTCCGGAGGCGTCGATTCCTCCGTGGCCGCGTTGCGCCTGCGCGACGAGGGCGAGCCGATCGCCGGCTTGTTCATGCAGAACTGGGCCGACGATGGTAGCGGCGACTGCCGCGCCGAAGACGACCGCCGCGACGCGGTGGCCGTCAGCGGGCGCCTGGGCGTGCCGATCCATTTCCGCGATTTCTCCGGCGAGTATTGGGCCGGCGTCTTCGAACATTTCCTGGCTGAGTACGCCGCCGGCCGCACGCCCAATCCGGACGTGCTGTGCAACCGCGAGATCAAGTTCAAGTATTTCCTCGACGCAGCGCGCGCGCTGGGCGCGGAGTTCATCGCGACGGGTCACTACGCCCGGGTCGAGGAACGCGACGGCCGCCAACTGCTGCTGCGCGCGGTGGATCGCAGCAAGGACCAGAGCTATTTCCTGCACCAGCTCGGGCAAGCCCAACTGGCGGCGACGAAGTTCCCGCTGGGCGGGCTGCTCAAGCGCGATGTGCGGCAGATGGCGCTCGACGCCGGCCTGCCCACCGCGGCGAAGAAGGACTCCACCGGCATCTGCTTCATCGGGGAACGCGATT
The DNA here is from genome assembly GCF_038446665.1 of Lysobacter sp. FW306-1B-D06B. Lineage (NCBI taxonomy): Bacteria > Pseudomonadati > Pseudomonadota > Gammaproteobacteria > Lysobacterales > Lysobacteraceae > Lysobacter > Lysobacter sp. FW306-1B-D06B. The sequence continues at coordinate 3,016,294 of NZ_CP151802.1, forward strand.
TCCGCGAGTTCCTCGGCCGCTACCTGCCCGCGCGCGAGGGCGAGATGCGCACGCCCGACGGCCGCGTGATCGGCCGCCATCCCGGCGTGTTCTATTTCACCCTCGGCCAGCGCGAAGGGCTGAACATCGGCGGCGTGCGCGGTTTCGAGGCGGCGCCGTGGTACGTGGTCGGCAAGGACGTGACGGAGAACGTGCTGTACGTCGACCAGGGCGCCGACAGCCCGTGGCTGCATTCGCAGGCGTTGTGGTCGGAAGCGGCGCACTGGATCGCGGGCAGCGCGCCCGCGTCACGCTTCGAATGCTCCGCGCAGACCCGCTACCGCCAGGCCGACGAGGCCTGCGAGGTCGAAGTACGCGACGACGGCACGCTGGCGGTGCGCTTCGCCCGTCCGCAGCGCGCGGTCACGCCGGGGCAATCCCTGGTGCTTTACGACGGCGAGGTCTGCCTGGGCGGCGCGGTGATCGCCGCCACGGACGCGCCCCTGGAAGAACGATTGAAGGCCCGAGCCGCATGACCCAGAACACGTCGATGTCCACGCGCGTCCTCGCCCTTGCCGGCCTCGTGCAGGCCCTGGCGCAGGTGCGGCGCGTCGCGGACACCGGACAGGCGAACGCCGCCATCCTCGCCACCGCCATGGATTCGGTGTTCCGGATCGATGCGCCCTCGCCCGCCGCGGTCTACGGCGACCTCGAGGCGCTGCGCCCGGGGCTCACGCTGTTGCGCGACTACTTCGGCAGCTCCCAGCGCGACGAGCAGCTGCCGCGCCTGGTGCTGGCGGTGATGCAGCTGGAACGCCGCTTCGTGCGCGACGACGACATGGGCCGGCGTGTCCAGGCGGGCATTCGCGCGCAAGCCGGCAATGCCGAGCGAATGGGCGCCACGCACCCGGACGTCATGGCCGCGCTGGGCGCGCTGTATGCCGAAACCCTGAGCCACCTGCGCCCGCGCGTGCTGGTGCAGGGCAACCCGCACTACCTCGGGCAGGCGACGGTGGTGTCGGAAGTGCGCGCGATCCTGCTGGCGGCCGTGCGCTCGGCCGTGCTGTGGCGCCAGTGCGGCGGCAGCCTCTGGGACTTCCTGCTGCGCCGGCGCGCACTGCTCGAGGCCGTGCGCGACCACCTGGAAGGCTGAGCCGCCGTTCGGCGACGCTCGTCAGCCCGAGATCGAGCCGAACCCCAGTGCCCACCACACCGCGGCCACCAGCGCCGCGGCGATCGTCCAGCGCATCGCCTGCTCCACCCGGTCGGACCGGGCCGGCTTGTCGGTTCTCATGTCGCATTCCCCCTGCGTGCCGCGAATGAGATAACGGCGCGCCCCACAAGTCCTTGACTGTTGTCACGCACCGCGCGTGTGCGATCGGCCATGTGCGGGGACAGCGACGAGGCGCACAAAAAACCCCGGCGGTTGCCGGGGTTTTTTGCATCGCAACGGGGCGATCGACTACGACTCGACGATCAGGCCGCGACCGTCTCCGCCACCTGGCGGTAGTCCTCGATCTGGTCGAAGTTCATGTAGCGGTAGATCTCCGCGCCCTTGGCGTTGATCACGCCGATGTCGGCCATGTATTCCTCGCGGGTCGGGATGCGGCCCAGGCGCGAGCAGATGGCGGCCAGCTCGGCCGAACCCAGGTACACGTTGGTGTTGCGGCCCAGGCGGTTCGGGAAGTTGCGGGTGGATGTGGAGAACACCGTCGCGCCCTCGCGCGCCTGCGCCTGGTTGCCCATGCACAGCGAGCAGCCCGGCATTTCCATGCGCGCGCCGGCCGTGCCGAAGGTGCCGTAGTGGCCTTCCTTGGTCAGCTCGGACGCGTCCATCTTGGTCGGCGGCGCGACCCACAGGCGGGTCGGGATGTCGCGCTTGCCTTCCAGCAGCTTCGCGGCGGCGCGGAAGTGACCGATGTTGGTCATGCACGAACCGATGAAGACCTCGTCGATCTTCGCGCCGGCGACGTCGGACAGCGTCTTCACGTCGTCCGGGTCGTTCGGGCAGGCCAGGATCGGCTCGACGATTTCGTTGAGGTCGATCTCGATGACCGCCGCGTACTCGGCGTCGGCATCGCCTTCCAGCAGCTGCGGGTTGGCCAGCCAGGCTTCCATGGCCTTGATGCGGCGCGCCAGCGAACGCGGGTCGGCATAACCCTCGGCGATCATCCACTTCAGCAGCGTGATGTTGCTGGTGATGTATTCGATGATGGGCGCCTTGTCCAAATGGACCGTGCAGCCGGCGGCGGAGCGTTCGGCCGAGGCGTCGGACAGTTCGAACGCCTGCTCGACCTTCAGGTGCGGGAGGCCTTCGATCTCCAGGATGCGGCCGGAGAAGATGTTCTTCTTGCCCTGCTTGGCGACCGTCAGCAGACCCTGCTTGATGGCGGCCAGCGGGATCGCGTTGACCAGGTCGCGCAGCGTGACGCCCGGCTGCATCTCACCCTTGAAGCGCACCAGCACCGATTCCGGCATGTCCAGCGGCATCACGCCGGTGGCCGCGGCGAACGCGACCAGGCCCGAACCGGCCGGGAACGAGATGCCCACCGGGAAACGCGTGTGCGAGTCGCCGCCGGTGCCGACGGTGTCGGGCAGCAGCATGCGGTTGAGCCAGCTGTGGATCACGCCGTCGCCCGGGCGCAGCGCGATGCCGCCACGGTTGCTGATGAACGCCGGCAGCTCGTGGTGCGTCTTCACGTCCACGGGCTTCGGGTACGCGGCGGTGTGGCAGAACGACTGCATCACCAGGTCAGCCGAGAAGCCCAGGCAGGCCAGGTCCTTCAGCTCGTCGCGGGTCATCGGGCCGGTGGTGTCCTGCGACCCCACCGACGTCATCTTCGGCTCGCAGTACGTGCCCGGGCGGACGCCCTTGCCTTCCGGCAGGCCGCAGGCGCGACCGACCATCTTCTGCGCCAGCGAATACCCCTTGCCGGTGTCGGCCGGGTTCTGCGGCAGGCGGAACAGCGTCGAAGCCGGCAGGCCCAGCGCTTCGCGCGCCTTGGCCGTGAGGCCGCGACCGACGATCAGCGGGATGCGGCCGCCGGCGCGGACTTCGTCGAACAGCACGTCGGACTTCACCGAGAACTCGGCGATCACTTCTCCGTTCTTCAGCGCCTTGCCGTCGTACGGACGCAGCTCGACCACGTCGCCCATGTTCATCTGCGACACGTCGAGTTCGATCGGCAGCGCGCCGGCGTCTTCCATCGTGTTGTAGAAGATCGGCGCGATCTTCGAACCCAGGCACACGCCGCCGAAGCGCTTGTTCGGGATGAACGGAATGTCCTCGCCGGTGAACCACAGCACCGAGTTGGTGGCGGACTTGCGGCTGGAACCGGTGCCGACCACGTCGCCGACGTAGGCGACCAGGTGACCCTTGCTCTTCAGCGATTCGATGAAGGCGACCGGGCCGCGCTTGCCGTCTTCTTCCGGTTCGGTGCCGTCGCGCTTGTTCTTCAGCATCGCCAGCGCGTGCAGCGGGATGTCCGGACGCGTGGTGGCGTCGGGCGCGGGCGACAGGTCGTCGGTGTTGGTTTCGCCGGTCACCTTGAAGACGGTGATCGTCATCGACTCCGGCACTTCCGGACGGCTGGTGAACCACTCCGCGTCGGCCCAGCTCTGCAGCACGGACTTGGCGTTCGCGTTGCCCTTCTCGGCCTTTTCCTGCACGTCGTGGAAAGCGTCGAACATCAGCAGCGTGTGCTTGAGCGCATTCGCCGCGACGGTGCCGACTTCGGCGTCGTCCAGCAGCTCCACCAGCGGGTGGATGTTGTAACCGCCGAGCATCGTGCCCAGCAGCTCGGTGGCGCGGGCGCGGGTGATCAGCGCGTTCTTCTCGGTGCCGAAGGCGACAGCCGCGAGGTACGAGGCCTTCACCTTGGCAGCGTCATCGACGCCGGCCGGAACGCGGTTCGTGATCAGGTCGAGCAGGAAGCTTTCCTCGCCCGCCGGCGGAGCTTTCAGCAGTTCGATGACATCGGCGGTCTGCTGCGCGGTCAGCGGCAGCGGCGGGATACCCAGCGCGGCGCGCTCGGCAACGTGGTGGCGGTAGGCTTCCAACATGGTTCTCTCCAGGAAAAACTCAGGCTCTTTGACTTGGTTCGTTCAAGCGACCGTCTTGGGCACGATGATCTTCAGGCCCTTGAAGTAGTCGCGGAAAAACCCGGCATCGCGGGTGATCAGGCCGGCGCACTGCAGCAGCGCGTGGGCCCCGACGATGAAGTCCGGTACGGTGCGCGGGGACATCTGGCCGGCCTGCCCCGTCGCGCGGCGGCGCTGGTTGAAGCGGCGCTGCATTTCGCCGGCGCGAATCGCCGAACGGCGCTCCACGGGCAGGTAACGCATCCCCATCTCCTCGACCACGTCCATGATGTCGGTGCCGTGCCCCAGGCCGGCGGTGATCTCGCTGACGACCACGTCGCACAGCACGACGGGGCCCTGCGCCAATGCATCGCGGACGCACTGCTCCGCCGCATCGGCCATGCCAGCGTCCTCGCCGAGCAGGTCGATCAGCACGGACGTATCGATGGCGATGGTGTTGCCGGCCGGCGCGGTCATGGCGTCAGACGTCCACCGGATCGCCCGGGGCGCGGCCGCGCAACTCGCGCATGATGTCGTCGGTGGTCACGCCTTCGGGCAGCTTGAAGCGGCCGCGCGCACGCGAAATGGCGTCGTCGACGTTCTTGCGCAGGATGATGCGCCCGCCCTCCAGCTCCACCTTGAGGAGGGTGCCCTTGGTCAGGCCCAGCGCGTCGCGGACGGCCTTGGGCAGGGTGATCTGACCTCGTTCGGCAACGATGGCTTCCACGGGGACCTCCTCGGCACCGACGGATTCGGTATGCACGAATTGTACATACCTGGCGCCACATACTCAATTGCGCATGGTTCTGCAAGCGCCAGGACGCGGGACCTCTTCAGGATGTAGACCATCGTCCGGTCGGCGGATTAACGCGAGCAGCGGATAATCGACCGGTCCCCGAGCCAGACTCGCCATTCAGCCAAGGACCGCCAGGAGCTTCCCCCATGTCCCATGACTCCTTCTCCACCCGCCGCCAGCTCGCCGTGGGCGGACGCAACCTCACCTATTTCAGCCTCCCGGCGCTGGGCGAACGCTTCGATATCGGCCGCCTGCCCTACTCCATGAAGATCCTGCTGGAGAACCTGTTGCGCCATGAGGACGGCGGCGTGACGGTCGGCAAGGAGCACATCGAAGCCGTGGCGAAGTGGGATGCCAAGGCCGAGCCCGACACCGAAATCGCCTTCATGCCCGCGCGCGTGGTCCTGCAGGACTTCACCGGCGTGCCCTGCGTGGTCGATCTGGCGGCGATGCGCGACGCGGTGACCAAGCTCGGCGGCAGCCCGAGCCAGATCAACCCGCTGATTCCGTCGGAGCTGGTGATCGACCATTCCGTGCAGGTGGATGTGTTCGGCACCGCCGACGCGCTGGACCTCAACGGCAAGATCGAGTTCCAGCGCAACATGGAGCGCTACAGCTTCCTGCGCTGGGGCCAGAAGGCGTTCGACAACTTCAAGGTCGTGCCGCCCAACACCGGCATCGTCCACCAGGTGAACCTGGAGAACCTGGCGCGCGTCGTCGTCGAGCGCGAAGTGGACGGCGAGCAGCTCGCCTTCCCCGACACCGTGTTCGGCACCGACAGCCACACCACGATGATCAACGGCATCGGCGTGCTGGGCTGGGGCGTGGGCGGCATCGAGGCCGAGGCGGCGATGCTCGGCCAGCCCTCGTCGATGCTGATTCCGCAGGTGGTGGGCTTCAAGCTCACCGGCGCGCTGCCGGAAGGCACGACCGCCACGGACCTCGTCCTCACCGTCACGCAGATGCTGCGCAAGCTGGGCGTGGTGGGCAAGTTCGTCGAGTTCTTCGGCGACGGCCTGCAGCACCTGCCGCTGGCCGATCGCGCGACCATCGCCAACATGGCGCCCGAATACGGCGCGACCTGCGGCATCTTCCCGATCGACGCCGAATCGCTGACCTACCTGCGCCTGTCGGGCCGCAGCGAGCCGCACATCGCGCTGGTGGAGGCCTACGCGAAGGCGCAGGGCCTGTGGCACGAGCCGGGCGCGCCGGAAGCGCACTACTCCACCACGCTGGAACTGGACCTGGGCGACGTGAAGCCCTCCCTCGCCGGCCCCAAGCGTCCGCAAGACCGCGTGCTGCTGGTCGACGTGAAGCAGAACTACCGCGACAACCTGGGCCCGCTCACCGTCGGCCGCGACAAGCGTTCGCCCGACGTCGCCAACTTCGTCGCCGAAGGCGGCGGCGCGGCGGTCGGCAACGAATCGCTGCACAAGGGCATCTCCGACATCACGATCAACCAGCAGAACGTGCGGCTGAAGGATGGCGCGGTGGTGATCGCGGCGATCACCTCGTGCACCAACACGTCGAACCCGGCGGTGATGCTCGGCGCCGGCCTGCTCGCACGCAACGCGGCGAAGCTGGGGCTGAAGGCCAAGCCGTGGGTGAAGACCTCGCTCGGGCCGGGCTCGCTGGTGGTCACCGATTACCTGCGCAAGGCCGGAGTGCTGGACGACCTAGAAGCGCTCGGCTTCTTCGTCGTGGGCTACGGCTGCACGACGTGCATCGGCAACTCCGGCCCGCTGCCCACGGAAGTCAGCGCCGGCATCGCCACGGGCGATCTGGTCGTCGCCTCCGTGCTGTCGGGCAATCGCAACTTCGAAGGCCGCGTGCATCCCGAAGTGAAGATGAACTACCTCGCTTCGCCGCCGCTGGTGGTGGCCTACGCGATCGCCGGCACGGTGGACATCGACCTCAGCCGCGAGCCGCTGGGCAAGGGCACGAACGGCCAGGACGTGTTCCTGCGCGATGTGTGGCCGACCAACAAGGAAATCGGCGATGTCATCGCCGCGACCGTCGGGCCGGAGCTGTTCGCGCAGAACTACGCGGACGTGTTCAAGGGCGACACGCGCTGGAACGCGATCGCATCGCCGGAAGGCGAGTCGTTCGCGTGGGACGCGTCGTCGACGTACATCAAGAACCCGCCCTACTTCGACGGCATGGGCATGCAGGTCGGTTCGATCGACGACATCTTCGGCGCGCGCGTGCTGGGCCTGTTCGGCGATTCGATCACCACCGACCACATCTCGCCGGCCGGCAACATCAAGAAGGATTCGCCGGCGGGCCGGTTCCTCATCGAGCGCGGCGTGCAGCCGGCGGATTTCAACAGCTACGGCAGCCGTCGCGGCAACGACGACGTGATGGTGCGCGGCACCTTCGCCAACATCCGCATCAAGAACCTGATGTTCGGTGGCGAGGAAGGCGGCAACACGCTGTACTTCGGCAAGGACGGCGCAGCGCCCGAGAAGCTGTCGATCTACGACGCCGCAATGAAGTACAAGGCCGACGGCGTGCCGCTGGTGGTGCTGGCGGGCAAGGAATACGGCACCGGTTCCTCGCGCGACTGGGCGGCCAAGGGCACCAACCTGCTGGGCGTGAAGGCCGTGGTCGCCGAGAGTTTCGAGCGCATCCACCGCTCCAACCTGGTCGGCATGGGCGTGCTGCCGTTGCTGTTCAACGACGGCGAGAACGCGCAGACGCTGGGGCTGGACGGCTCGGAAACCTTCAGCGTGACGGGTTTGAAGGACGGCGAGTCCAAGCGCGCCACGGTGACCGCGACGCGCAAGGACGGCAGCACGGTGTCGTTCGAAGTAAAGGTGATGCTGCTGACGCCCAAGGAAGTGGAGTACTTCCGCCACGGCGGCATCCTGCATTACGTGCTGCGGCAGCTGGCCGCCCGCAAGGCGCTCTGACGCGGGAGCGGCGCAAGCCCGCAACGCTCAAGCCCCTCTCCCGCCGGGAGAGGGGTTGGGGTGAAGGGCAACGAAGAGGCAGCGGTGAACCGCCGTTGCCGCGCGGCGCCGCTCTGTTGTTTCGCGCCATCCGCACGCCCAGGTCGAAATGGATTCCAGCTTTCGCTGGGATGACGGGACGCGAACGGAACGCGCGACAGCCTGGGGCCCGGCCTTCGCCGGGATGACCGGATGTACAGGTCGCCGGCATGACCGGAACGGAGCCGCGCCCGCGCAGGACCTTCGCGACGCGTTACAGCTTCGCGTCCCACTCCGCGCTGGTCATCCGCCACTCCCCGTCCACCTCGCGCCAGCCCGTGCGCACGTCGTACAGCCGGGCGGCCTCGGGGAGCAGTTGGCCCGACCCGCCGGTCAGCGCTACGTTGAAGCTCGCGGTCGCGTGGCCGGGCTGCAGTTCGATCGACACCGGGCCGATGTTGGCTCCCACCGCGCCGTACCGCAGGAACATCAGCTGCGCCATGCGGCGCGCGCCGTCGCGGTCCAACGCGCCCGGACCGACGAAATCCTCCGCCAGCACGTCGTCCAACGCCGCGGCGTCCTTCTTTTCGATGGCCGTATGCAGTTCCGCGAGCGTGCCGCGCAGGCGCTCCTCCGGCGGTGTGCGGCCGCAGGCGGCCAGCAACAGCACCAGTCCCGGCACCCACCACAGCGCCATCGCGGCGCGCACCCAGCCCCTTGCCTTCCCCATTCCGATGTCCCCTTGCCACGCGTGAGCGCGTACATCCTGCCACGGGGTCGGCGCGCGGCGACGCGCCTTGCCAGCCCTCTGGAGCCTATGCTCCAATCGGGCAAACACCGTACGGTGGAGCATCCATGAAATGCGACCGACGGATCTGGAAGGCTGCTTCAACAGCGATGGAGAGGGGATCGCGATGAGTTTCGAACGTCCGTGGCTGGCGCAGTACCCCGAACGGGTTCCGGCGCAGATCGATGTGGATGAATTTCCATCCGTCGTCGCCGTGCTGGAAAGTGCCATCGAGAACTACCGCGACCGCCCCGCGTTCGCCAATCTCGGCAAGACCTACACCTATGCCGAGATTGACCAGCTCAGCGCCCAGTTCGCGGCGTACCTGCTAGGCGAGCTGAAGCTCAAGAAGGGCGATCGCGTCGCGATCATGATGCCCAACTGCCTGCAGTACCCCATCGCGACCTTCGGCGTGCTGCGCGCCGGCCTGACGGTGGTCAACACCAACCCGATGTACACCGCGCGCGAGCTGCGCCACCAGCTGGTGGACTCGGGCGCGAGCGTGATCTTCGTGCTCGACAACTTCGCGCACACCGTGCA